>NZ_JBICKL010000041.1:0-135332 GCF_043104195.1 Pseudomonas sp. xss_2 | reverse complement strand
TCGCTCCCACACAATCGCTGGTTTCGCTTTATATTAAAAATAGAATAAACAAATGAAAAAATATGATTTATAGATATATGTGATGTGCTGTTAATGTCACTCCATCAGCGGGGCGTACAACTGCAAAGCCCCGGCAACGAATCCAAGGAAGCGCGTCAATGCTGGTTGTTTCGGTCGGTGGAAGCCCAAGTACCCGTTCACGCTCCGGCGTGCTGCTAGAGCGTTCACGCCAGTGGCTGCAGGATCGCGGGGTCGAGGTGGTGACCTTCCAGGTACGTGAGTTCCCCGCCGAAGACCTGCTGCATGCCCGCTTCGACAGCCCGCAGGTGCGCCACTTCCAAGACCTGGTCGCCCAGGCCGATGGCCTGGTGGTTTCCACCCCGGTGTACAAGGCATCGTTTGCTGGCGCCCTGAAGACCTTGCTCGACCTGCTGCCGGAGCGCGCGCTGGAACACAAGGTGGTCCTGCCGATTGCAACCGGCGGCAGCATCGCCCACATGCTGGCGGTGGATTACGCACTCAAACCCGTGCTGTCGGCACTCAAGGCGCAGGAGACCCTGCAAGGGATCTTCGCCGACGACAGCCAGATCGCCTACGGCGAAGGCAACAACCCGGCGCAGTTGACCGACGCGCTGCAAGCGCGACTGCTCGATTCGCTGGAAACGTTTCACAGCGCCTTGGCCCGCCGGCCGAAACCGGTGGCTCCTGGCGAGCTCAACGAACGCCTGATCAGTGCTCGCTGGAGTATCTGAACTCGCCCAACCGCTTCACTGTTTTTCCACCTTACTCGCCCGTCAACGAGGCAAGCAGGTGCAACCCGAACCTCATTCGCACAGGAGAGCGCCATGCGCACAGTCTTCTTGCGTCGCGGTCTGGTCGCCCTGTTTGCGGCGGCTGTGTCCTTCGGCGCCATCACCCAAGCCCAGGCCGAGAGCCTGCGCATCGGTTATCAGAAATACGGCACCCTGGTGCTGCTCAAGGCCAAGGGTACGCTGGAGAAGCGCCTGGCCGATCAGGGCATCCAGGTGCAATGGACCGAGTTTCCGGGCGGCCCGCAGCTGCTCGAAGGCTTGAACGTCGGCTCGATCGACTTCGGCGTCACCGGCGAAACCCCGCCTGTGTTCGCTCAGGCCGCCGGCGCCGATCTGCTGTATGTGGCCTACGAGCCGCCTGCCCCGCACAGCGAAGCGATCCTGGTGCCCAAGGGCTCGACGATCCAGTCGGTAAAAGAGCTCAAGGGCAAGAAAGTTGCGCTGAACAAAGGCTCCAACGTGCATTACCTGCTGGTCCGCGCGCTGCAAGACGCTGGCCTGAACTACGCCGACATCCAACCGGTGTACCTGCCGCCAGCCGATGCCCGCGCCGCGTTCGAGCGTGGCAGCGTAGATGCCTGGGTAATCTGGGACCCGTACCAGGCCGCCGCCGAACAGCAACTGCAAGCGCGCACCCTGCGTGATGGCAAGGATCTGGTCGACAACCACCAGTTCTACCTGGCAACCCGCAATTACGCCACCCAGCACCCGGCTGTGATCAACACCCTGATCGAAGAAGTCCGCGCCGTCGGCGAGTGGTCGCAGGCCAACCCGCAGGAAGTTACCGACCAGGTTGCACCCCTGCTCGGTCTGCCCGCCGACATCACCCTGACCTCGGTCAAGCGCCAAGGCTACGGTGCCGCGCCGCTGACCCCTGAAGTGGTGGCCGCCCAACAGAAGATCGCCGACACCTTCCAGGCGCTCAAGCTGATTCCCAAGCCGCTGAGCATCAAGGACGTGATCTGGACACCCCCGGCCAAGGTCGCTAGCGCGCCTTGATTGATTCGCCTGTGCCGGGGCGTCGCTCCGGTTGAGCCCCACTTGAGGAGACAACTCCAATGAGCCTTAATATTTTCTGGTTCCTTCCCACCCACGGTGACGGCAAGTACCTGGGCACCTCCGACGGCGCCCGCGCGGTCGACCACGGTTACCTGCAACAGATCGCCCAGGCCGCCGACCGCCTTGGCTTTGGCGGGGTGCTGATCCCGACCGGACGTTCTTGCGAGGACTCCTGGCTGGTCGCTGCCTCGCTGATCCCGGTGACGCAGAACCTGAAATTCCTGGTCGCCCTGCGCCCAGGCATCATCTCGCCGACCGTGGCCGCTCGCCAGGCCGCGACCCTCGATCGCCTGTCCAATGGCCGCGCGCTGTTCAACCTGGTGACCGGCGGTGACCCGGACGAGCTGGCGGGTGACGGCCTGCACCTGAACCATCAGGAGCGCTACGAAGCGTCGGTCGAATTCACCCGCATCTGGCGCAAGGTGCTCGAAGGCGAAAACGTCGACTACGACGGCAAGCACATCCAGGTGAAGGGCGCCAAGCTGCTCTATCCGCCGATCCAGCAACCGCGCCCGCCGCTGTACTTCGGTGGGTCGTCAGAAGCAGCCCAGGACCTGGCCGCCGAGCAGGTCGAGCTGTACCTGACCTGGGGCGAGCCGCCATCGGCCGTGGCCGAAAAGATCGCCCAGGTGCGTGAGAAAGCCGCCGCCCAAGGCCGCGAAGTACGCTTCGGTATTCGTCTGCACGTGATCGTGCGGGAAACCAACGAAGAGGCCTGGGCCGCTGCCGATCGCCTGATCTCGCACCTGGACGATGACACCATCGCCCGTGCCCAGGCTTCGCTGGCGCGCTTCGACTCGGTTGGCCAGCAACGCATGGCTGCCCTGCACGGCGGCAAGCGCGACAACCTCGAAGTCAGCCCCAACCTGTGGGCCGGCGTTGGCCTGGTGCGTGGTGGTGCCGGCACTGCGCTGGTGGGCGATGGCCCGACCGTTGCGGCGCGGGTCAAGGAATACGCAGACCTGGGTATCGATACCTTCATCTTCTCCGGTTATCCACACCTGGAAGAGTCCTACCGGGTGGCTGAACTGCTGTTCCCGCATCTGGACGTGCAGCGCCCTGAGCAGCCGAAGTCCGGCGGCTACGTGAGCCCGTTCGGCGAGATGGTGGCCAACGACATCCTGCCCAAGTCCGTGTCGCAGAGCTGAGGACGTAGGCCATGAGTCGTGCAACCTCCTCCAACCTGTCGCAACGCCTGGCGCCGTGGGCCTTGCCCGTGCTGCTGTTGGCGGTGTGGCAACTGGCAGTCAGCGCAGGCTGGCTGTCGACCCGCATCCTGCCGGCGCCGAGTGCGGTGATCAGTGCAGGCGTCGAGCTGGTGCGCAGCGGCGAGATCTGGAGCCACCTGGCGATCAGTGGCTGGCGCGCAGGCGTCGGCTTCCTGATCGGCGGCAGCATCGGTCTGTTGCTGGGCTTCATCACTGGCCTGTCGAACTGGGGCGAACGTCTGCTCGACAGCTCGGTGCAGATGATCCGCAACGTACCGCACCTGGCGCTGATCCCGCTGGTGATCCTGTGGTTCGGCATCGATGAGTCGGCCAAGATCTTCCTGGTCGCGCTGGGCACGCTGTTCCCGATCTACCTGAACACCTACCACGGCATTCGTAATGTGGACCCGGCGTTGGTGGAAATGGCGCGCAGCTACGGCCTGTCCGGCTTTGGCCTGTTCCGCCAGGTGATCCTGCCCGGTGCGCTGCCGTCGATCCTGGTCGGTGTGCGTTTCGCCCTGGGCTTCATGTGGCTGACCTTGATCGTCGCCGAGACCATTTCGGCCAACGCCGGTATCGGTTACCTGGCAATGAATGCGCGTGAATTCCTGCAGACCGACGTGGTGGTCCTGGCCATCGTCATGTATGCCGTGCTCGGCAAGCTCGCCGACCTCGCCGCCCGTGGCCTGGAGCGTGTCTGGCTGCGCTGGCACCCGGCCTACCAACCGGCGAAGAAGGAGGGCGCATGACCGTGCTCAAGGAACAACCGCCGCGCTTGTTGCGTGGCATCCCCCTGGCATCCCAAGGCCTGCGCAAGACGTTCGGTCAGCGCGAAGTGCTGCGCGGGATCGACCTGCACATCCCGGCCGGTCAGTTCGTCGCCATCGTAGGGCGCAGCGGCTGCGGCAAGAGCACCTTGCTGCGCTTGCTGGCCGGGCTCGACAAGCCCAGTGCCGGAGAACTGCTGGCCGGTGCTGCGCCGTTGGCCGAGGCCCGTGAGGAAACCCGCTTGATGTTCCAGGACGCGCGATTGCTGCCCTGGAAAAAAGTGATCGACAACGTTGGCCTGGGGTTGTCCGGCGACTGGCGGCCAAAGGCGCTGCAAGCCTTGGAAGCGGTCGGCCTGGCCGATCGCGCCAATGAGTGGCCGGCGGCCTTGTCCGGTGGCCAGAAGCAACGTGTGGCCTTGGCCCGTGCGCTGATTCACCAGCCGCGCCTGCTGCTGTTGGATGAACCGCTCGGTGCTCTGGATGCGCTGACCCGGATCGAGATGCAGCAACTGATCGAACGCCTGTGGCGTCAGCATGGTTTCACCGTGCTGCTAGTCACCCATGACGTCAGCGAGGCCGTTGCGGTGGCCGACCGGGTGATCCTGATCGAGGACGGCGAAGTCGGCCTGGACCTTAACGTCGACCTGGCCAGGCCTCGGGCGCGTGGTTCGCACCGCCTGGCGGCGTTGGAAAGCGAAGTGCTCAACCGTGTTCTTTCCGTCCCGGGCACACCGCCCGAGCCGGACCCTGTAGCCCCTTTGCCCACGCAACTGCGTTGGGCCCACTGAACCCCAGAAGCCAGAAAGAAGGAATCAAACCATGACTATCAAAGCCATCAACGTCCGTAACCAGTTCAAAGGCACCGTGAAAGAAATCCTCGAAGGTCCGGTACTGTCGGAAATCGACGTGCAGACCGCTTCAGGCGTCGTCACCTCGGTGATCACCACCCGCTCCGTGCGTGAGCTGGAGCTGCAGGTCGGCAGCGAAGTGATTGCCTTCGTCAAATCGACCGAGGTGTCCATCGCCAAGCTGTGATGACCTGAGCATGCCCAGCCATGCCATGTGGTGAGCGTGATACGTGGGAGCGGGCTTGCCCCGCGATAGTGTCAGACCGGACGACGAGGGTGTCGCGACGGTCGCTATCGCGGGGCAAGCCCGCTCCCACGTTGCGCGTTCTTCAAATGCGTTTTGGCAGGAACGGCGGCAGGTATAACCCCAGGTACGCTTCGAACACCCGCTTGCCTTCCTCGGCCATGCGCGGGGTGATCTGCTCATGCAACTGCACCGAGCGGGCATACACCCGGTCGCTCAGTTCCATGGCCAGGGCGAACACATCGACGTCGCTCGGCACCGCCGGCAACTGGAAGTGCTGGTCGAACAGCTTGTGCATCAGCTCGCCCAATTCCATGTCGTGCTGCCGGTCGGCTTGCACCACTTCGCTCAGACCATGTTGCGCCAGGATCAACTGACGCGCCGCGGCATCGCCGTTGTAGATGTCGAGCATGCGTTGCTCGATCAGCCGCGACAGGTCATGCCAGGTCACCAGCGTGGCGGGGTCAATCGGCGCCCGCAATGCTTCGCGAAACGCCCGGTGTACATCGGCGGTGAGCGCTTCAAGCAGCGCCGGAACGCTGGCGAAGAAGTGATACACCGAGGACGGCGGGATCTGCGCCCGCTCGGCAACGCTGTACACCGACAGCCCAGTCACACCTTGCTCAGCCAATAGTTCGCGCGCCGCCGCCAGGATTGCTTCGATCCTGGCCTGGCTGCTCGCGCGTGGCTTGCGTGGCGTGGCTGTGCGGGTCATCAGTTGCTGATCGCCAGGATGCTCGCCTGGTAGGCGCCGACGAACACATCGAAATCGCCGACTTCTTCCTGCTCAAGCTTGGCTTGCTCGGCAAGCGAGTTGCGCGCCAGGGTCTCGAAGGCCTGTTGGCGCTCCGGGCTCAGCGGCTGCTCGCGGAACGTTGCGGCGTGCAGCTGGCTCTGGCGCAGGGAGAACTGCACGAAGGTTTCGTCGTGTTCGGTCATGCGTGCCAGGACCTGGGCCGATGGCGTCAGCTCAGGATCATCGATCTTGGCCTGCTGCGAGCGTAGCGCTCGAACGTGCTCCTGACCGCCGTTGGCCTGGTCGAGCAGCTCGGCCAGTGGCGTGATGCGTTCGATCAACTCAGAGGCCCAGGCCTTGAGCGCGATCGGCTGACCGCCCCGCTGCAGCTCCAGCCCTGGGCGGCGGCCTTCCTTGACCACGGTCAGGAAGTTGTTGGTGCATTGGCCACATTCGCCGTTGTCCAGCTGCGGGCTGTCGTCGAGCGCGCAGAGCAGCAGGAAGGCATCGAGGAAGCGCGCCTGCGCCAGGTCGATACCCACCGGCAGGAACGGGTTGATGTCCAGGCAGCGCACCTCGACGTACTGCACGCCACGGGCCATCAGCGCCTGGATCGGCCGCTCACCGGTGTAGGTGACGCGCTTGGGGCGAATGTTCGAGTAATACTCGTTTTCGATCTGCAGGATGTTGGTGTTCAACTGCACCCACTCGCCATCCTTGTGCGTGCCGACCTCGACGTAGGGCGGGTAGGGCGTGCCCACCGCCTTGCGCAGGCTGTCGGTGTAGCTGGCGAGGTTGTTGTAGCACGGCGTCAGGCCGGCCTGGGCGCTGCTCTGGTAACCCAGGTCGCTCATGCGCAGGCTAGTGGCGTAGGGCAGGTACAGGGTTTCGGCGTCGAGGTGCTCGAGCTGATGCGCACGGCCCCGCAGGAAGCCGGCGTCCAACGCCGGCGAGGCGCCGAACAGATACATCAGCAGCCAGCTGTAACGGCGGAAGTTACGGATCAGGGCGATGTACGCCGACGACTGGTAGTCGCGGTCGCTCTCGGTGCCGCCTTCGGTTTGGCGCAGCAGCGGCCAAAGCGCTTCAGGCAGCGAGAAGTTGTAATGAATACCGGCAATGCACTGCATGGTGCGGCCATAGCGCAGGGCCAGGCCCTTGCGGTAGACGTACTTGAGCTGGCCGATATTGGAGGTGCCGTAGTAGGCGATCGGAATGTCTTCTTCGGCCGGCAATGCGCAGGGCATCGACGGGCTCCACAGGTATTCGTTGCCAAGCTTGGACTGAACGAAGCGGTGGACCTCCTCGAGGTTCTCCAGCACTTGCGCAGGATCGGCCAGGGCTGGGGTGATGAACTCCAGCAGCGACTCGGAATAATCGGTGGTGATCTGCTCGTTGGTCAGCGCCGATCCCAGGGCTTGCGGGTGCGGGGTCTGGGCCAGGCGACCTTCGTCGGTCACGCGCAAGCATTCGCGCTCAATACCGTGCAGGCACTGCTTGAGCAAGGGGAGATTGGCACTGAGCAGGCTCAGGCGGCTTTTGAGGAGGTCGCTCAAGATGTATTCCTTCACGCGTCAGTCGCCCCAATATGGGGGTAGATATGACGGTCTACAAGGGTAGGGACAAAGGAACTGGCGTTGTCGCCTGGTTTAGCTGGGTTTTCGGTAATGCCAACGCCGATTCAGGGCCGCTACATAGCCCATCGCAGGCTGCGCCAGCTCCCCCAGATACGGCATGAAACCTGTGGGAGCTGATGCAGCTTGCGATGGGGCACGTAGCGGCCCCACCGTTCAGTACTGCCGAAAATACCGCAGATACCTGTTTGGGAGCTAGAGAACCGCGAAGGTTCCTTGCGCTTTCGCCACCAGTTTGTCGCCTTGGACTACGTCGGCGTCGACAACCAGGGTGCGCCGCCCAGCGTGCAGCACGCGGGCGGTGCACAGCACTTCACCGTCGCTGACGGCGCGCATGTAGTTGATCTTGCACTCGATGGTCACGCTCTGCTGGTCAAAGCCATGGCTGGCCGAGCAGGCCAGGCCCATGGCGATGTCGACCAGGCTGAAGATCGCCCCGCCATGCAGCTTCTGGCCACGGTTGCGCAGGTGCGGTTCGAGCGCCAGGGCGACCGTGGCAACACCTTGTTCAAGGTGTTGCAGTCGGCAGCCCAGCAGCTGGCTGAAGGCGCTCTCGACGTACTCCTTGGGCACGTCCATCACTTTTTCTTCAACTGCTTGGCGTTAGCGAACAGCGCCGCCATGGCGTTATTGGCTGGGGCGGCAGGCGTGGTTTCGCGTTGGCGTGGCGCTTGCTGCGCACGGTTGCCGCCATTGCCACGGCCACCGCCACGGTTGCCTTCGACCTTCTCGCCAGGGGTATCGCCCATGCGCATGGACAGGCCGATGCGCTTGCGCGGGATATCCACTTCCATGACCTTGACCTTGACCACGTCGCCGGCCTTGACCGCCTCACGCGGATCCTTGATGAACTTCTCCGACAGCGAGGAGATGTGCACCAGGCCGTCCTGGTGCACGCCGATGTCGACGAAGGCACCGAAGTTGGTGACGTTGGTCACCACGCCTTCGAGGATCATCCCCGGCTCAAGGTCCTTGAGGTCTTCAACGCCGTCCTGGAACGAGGCGGTCTTGAACTCGGGGCGCGGGTCGCGGCCAGGCTTGTCCAGCTCCTGGAGGATGTCGGTGACGGTCGGCAGGCCGAAGGTCTCGTCGGTGAACTTCTTCGGGTCCAGGCGCTTGAGAAAACCGCTGTCGCCGATCAGCGAGCGGATGTCACGGTCGGTGTCGGCGGCGATGCGCTGCACCAGCGGGTAGGCTTCCGGGTGCACCGCCGAGGCGTCCAGCGGGTTGTCACCGTTCATTACCCGCAGGAAGCCTGCGGCCTGCTCGAAAGTCTTCTCGCCGAGGCGGCTGACCTTTTTCAGCGCGGCACGGGTGGCGAACGGGCCGTTGGCGTCGCGGTGGGCAACGATGTTCTGCGCCAGGGTCGCGTTGAGGCCGGAGATGCGCGTCAGCAGCGCCACCGAGGCGGTGTTGACGTCGACGCCGACGGCGTTCACGCAGTCCTCGACTACGGCGTCCAGGCCACGCGCCAGTTTCAGCTGCGAGACGTCGTGCTGGTACTGGCCGACGCCGATCGATTTCGGATCGATCTTCACCAGCTCGGCCAGCGGATCCTGCAGGCGGCGGGCGATGGAGACGGCGCCACGGATCGACACGTCCAGGTCAGGGAATTCGCGTGCGGCCAGTTCCGAGGCCGAGTACACCGACGCGCCGGCTTCGGAGACCATGATCTTGGTGATCTTCAGGGCGGGATACTTTTTCACCAGCTCAGCAATCAGCTTGTCGCTCTCGCGGCTGGCGGTACCGTTGCCGATGGCGATCAGCTCCACCGAGTGCTTGGCGCACAGCGCGGCGAGCACGGCAATGGTGCGGTCCCAGTCGTTTTTCGGCGCGTGCGGGTAAACCGTGGTGTAGTCGAGCAGCTTGCCAGTGGCGTCGACCACCGCGACCTTGCAGCCGGTACGCAGGCCCGGGTCGAAGCCCAGGGTCGCCCGCGGGCCAGCTGGTGCGGCCAGCAGCAGGTCGTGCAGGTTGTGGGCGAAGACGTTGATCGCCTCGCCTTCGGCATTGTCGCGCAGCTCGCCGAACAGATCGGTTTCCAGGTGGGTGTAGAGCTTGACCTTCCAGGTCCAGCGCACCACCTCGCCCAGCCACTTGTCAGCCGGGCGGTCACGGTTTTCGATGCCGACATGGCTGGCGATCATCAGCTCGCACGGATGCAGGGTGCCCGGCAGCTCTTCGCCAACCTTCAGCGAGGCGCTGAGAATGCCTTCGTTACGGCCGCGGAAGATCGCCAGGGCGCGGTGCGAAGGCGCGGTGCGCAGCAGTTCGTCATGGGCGAAGTAGTCGCGGAACTTGGCGCCTTCCTCTTCCTTGCCGGCCACCAGGCGGGCACTGAGCACGGCCTCCTGCTTGAGGAAGTTACGCAGTTTTTCCAGCAGGCCTGCGTCTTCGGCGAAACGCTCCATGAGGATGTACTTGGCGCCTTCGAGCGCAGCCTTGACGTCGGCCACGCCTTTATCGGCATCGACAAAGCGTGCAGCCTCGGTTTCCGGGCTCAGTTGCGGGTCGTTGAACAGACCGTCGGCCAGCTCGCCAAGGCCGGCCTCCAGGGCAATCTGGCCCTTGGTGCGGCGCTTTTGCTTGTATGGCAGGTAAAGGTCTTCGAGGCGGGTCTTGGTGTCGGCCAGCTTGATGTCGCGGGCCAGTTCCGGGGTCAGTTTGCCCTGCTCCTCGATACTGGCCAGGATGCTTGCACGACGGTCGTCCAGCTCGCGCAGGTAGCGCAGGCGCTCATCCAGGTGGCGCAGTTGGGTGTCGTCCAGGCTGCCGGTCACTTCCTTACGGTAGCGGGCGATGAAGGGCACCGTCGAGCCTTCGTCCAACAGGGCCACGGCCGCCTCGACCTGTTGCGGGCGAACGCCCAGTTCCTGGGCGATACGGCTGTTGATGCTGTCCATGAGAACCACCTGACAATATGTGAATACTGGAGGCCGCAGGTGGGCATTCGAGCCCGGCGGCGCTGGGTGAAAGCCGCGCATTATACTCATCACGCCAGGCTTGCGGTGATGGCGCTGAGCCAGCCGGGATCTGCACGGAAGTGGCGCCCCGGGAAAAATCTGCTAACAATGCACACGGCACGCGCCGCAATGGCTACGCCATAATACGCGGCGATATCAGAGGAGTTATTGATGACCAGCACCGCAAATACCGCTGAAGGCGACAAGATTCTCATCGTCGACGACGATCCAGGGCTCAGCAGCCTGCTGGAACGTTTCTTCACCAGCAAGGGCTTTCGCGCCCGTGCGGTGCCCAACGTCGAACAGATGGACCGGCTGCTGGCGCGTGAAGTGTTCAACCTGGTGGTGCTCGACCTGATGCTGCCTGGCGAGGACGGCCTGTCCGCCTGCCGCCGGCTGCGTGCGGCGAACAACCAGATCCCGATCATCATGCTCACCGCCAAAGGCGACGAGCTGAGCCGTATCAAGGGCCTCGAACTGGGCGCCGACGATTACCTGGCCAAGCCATTCAACCCCGACGAGCTGGTAGCCCGAGTCAAGGCAGTACTGCGTCGGCAGGCGCCAAGCGTACCGGGTGCTCCGGGTAGCGAAGACGAGACCGTCACCTTTGGCGACTACGAGCTGTCGCTGGCTACCCGCGAGCTCAAGCGTGGCGAAGAAGTGCACATGCTCACCACCGGTGAGTTCGCCGTGCTCAAGGCGCTGGTCATGCACGCCCGTGAGCCGCTGACCCGCGACAAGCTGATGAACCTGGCCCGTGGCCGTGAGTGGGACGCCCTGGAGCGCTCCATCGACGTGCAGATTTCGCGCTTGCGGCGCATGATTGAGCCGGATCCGTCCAAGCCGCGCTACATCCAGACCGTCTGGGGCGTGGGCTACGTGTTCGTGCCGGATGGAAACGCCGGCAAATGAGCCTGCAGGCTTGCCATGACGCGGCAGGGCGACCCGAACGGGCCGCCCTGTTTTCGTCTGTGGCCGGCCGGCAACCCTGGCGAGCCCTGCTCGCGGCTGTCTTGCAATAGTTGTCTTCGATGAAAACGCCCCTGTGGTTCCCGCAAAGCTTCTTCGCCCGCACGCTGTGGCTGGTGCTGATCGTCGTCCTGTTCTCCAAGGCGCTGACCTTGGTGTACCTGTTGATGAACGAGGACGTACTGGTCGACCGCCAGTACAGCCATGGTGTGGCACTGACCTTGCGCGCCTACTGGGCGGCCGACGAGGAGAATCGCGACAAGATCGCCGAGGCTGCTGGCTTGATCCGAGTCACCGGCTCCGGTGTGCCGGAAGGCGAGCAGCACTGGCCGTACAGCGAGATCTACCAGCGCCAGATGCAGGCCGAGCTGGGCGAAGACACTGAAGTGCGCCTGCGCGTGCACGCCCCGCCGGCGCTGTGGGTCAATGCCCCGAGCCTGGGGCCGGGCTGGCTCAAGGTGCCGCTGTATCCGCACCCGCTGCGTGGCCAGAAAATCTGGAACGTGCTGGGCTGGTTCCTGGCGATCGGCCTGTTGTCCACAGCCTCTGCCTGGATCTTCGTCCGCCAGCTCAACCAACCGCTCAAGCGCCTGGTGTTTGCCGCGCGCCAGCTGGGGCAGGGGCGTAGCGTACGCTTGCCGATCAGCGACACGCCGAGCGAGATGGCCGAGGTGTACCGCTCGTTCAACCAGATGGCCGAAGACGTCGAACAGGCCGCGCGTGAGCGTGAGTTGATGCTGGCCGGGGTGTCGCATGACCTGCGCACGCCGCTGACACGCCTGCGCTTGTCGCTGTCGCTGATGGCCAACGACAACGACCTGACCGATGACATGGTGCGGGATATCGAGGATATGGACGCCATCCTTGACCAGTTCCTGGCCTTCATTCGCGATGGCCGTGATGAGCCGGTGGAGGAGGTCGACCTGGGTGATCTGGTGCGTGAAGTGGTGGCGCCGTACAACCAGCCACAGGAGCGTGTGCGCCTGTGCCTGGAGCCGATCCCGCCATTCCCGCTGCGCCGGGTTTCACTCAAGCGCATGCTGGGTAACTTGATTGGCAACGCGCTGCATCACGCCGGCAAAGGCGTCGAGGTGGCGGCCTATGTGTCGGGCGACGAGAGTGCGCCGTATGTGGTGCTCAGCGTGCTCGACCGCGGGGCGGGGATCGATGAGTCGGAGCTGGAGACGATCTTCAACCCGTTCATTCGCGGAGACCGGGCGCGTGGCGGCAAGGGCACCGGGCTGGGGCTGGCGATCGTCAAGCGGATCGCGGCCCAGCATGGCGGCAATGTTGAATTGCGCAATCGATCTGGCGGTGGGATCGAGGCGCGGGTGCGTTTGCCGTTGGGGCTGTTGTTGCCGCGTAATGCTGTTTGATCGTTAGCGTCTGTACCGGCCTTATCGCGGGGCAAGCCCGCTCCCACGCCGAAATTTCGTCATGCTGGAAGTTGGCGTGGGAGCGGGCTTGCCCCGCGATGAGGCCAGGATCAACAGCATCAGCCTTTGCCTTTGGTCCGGGTCTGATTCGGCCCGCCATTCTTTTCCAGATGCTCGATGATCATCCCAGCCACATCCTTGCTGGTGGTCACCTCGATGCCTTCCAGCCCAGGCGATGAATTCACCTCCATCACCAACGGCCCGTGATTGGAGCGCAGGATATCCACCCCGGCCACGCTCAAGCCCATGACCTTGGCCGCACGGATAGCGGTGATCCGCTCTTCCGGGGTGATCTTGATCAGGCTGGCGACGCCGCCGCGATGCAGGTTGGAGCGAAACTCGCCTGG
Source organism: Pseudomonas sp. xss_2 (assembly GCF_043104195.1). Lineage (NCBI taxonomy): Bacteria > Pseudomonadati > Pseudomonadota > Gammaproteobacteria > Pseudomonadales > Pseudomonadaceae > Pseudomonas > Pseudomonas sp. xss_2. The sequence continues at coordinate 122,306 of NZ_JBICKL010000041.1, read as the reverse complement.
CTTGGCCTGGCGCTTCATCGAGGCGATCACCTTGTCACCCACCACGAAGCAGCGGATGTCGGCGCCGCCAGCCTCCTTGATGTACTCCTGGACCATGATGTTCTGCTTCAGGCCCATGAACGCCTCGATCACCGATTCTGCCGCCTGGGTCGTCTCGCACAGCACCACGCCGATGCCTTGCGTGCCTTCCAGTACTTTGATCACCAAGGGTGCGCCGTTGACCATCTGGATCAGGTCTGGGATGTCGTCCGGAGAATGGGCAAAGCCGGTGATCGGCAGGCCGATACCCCGGCGCGACAGCAGCTGCAGCGAGCGCAGCTTGTCGCGCGAGCGGGCGATGGCCACCGACTCGTTGAGCGGATACACGCCCATCATCTCGAACTGGCGCAGCACCGCGCAGCCATAGAAGGTCACCGATGCGCCGATGCGAGGGATCACTGCATCGAAACCTTCCAGCGGCTTGCCGCGATAGTGGATCTGCGGCTTGTGGCTGGCGATGTTCATGTAGGCGCGCAGGGTATCGATCACAACCATCTCATGGCCGCGCTGGGTACCGGCTTCGACCAGGCGGCGGGTGGAATACAGACGCGGATTGCGCGACAGCACAGCGATCTTCATGCAGCACCTGTGACAGGGGAAAGGGTGGCCAGGAAGGCCGGTTTGTCTTGCACGTATTTCAAACCTGGGTTGACCACCAGTTGGCCGTGGATCAACGCCTTGGAACCGAGCAGCAAGCGGTAGCGCATGGCCTTGCGACAGGCCAGGGTGAATTCGACCTCCCAGACCCGGTCGCCCAGGGCCAGCGCGGTGCGGATCACATAGCGTACCTGGGCCTGGCCATTGGAGCTCTTGATGGTCTTCATGGTCACCAGCGGCGCTTCGCAGCGACGATGGCGCAACTGCACCACGGTACCCAGGTGCGCCGTGAAGCGCACCCATGGCTCACCGTCACGCTCGAATGTTTCCACATCGGTGGCGTGCAGGCTGGAGGTGCTGGCACCGGTGTCGATCTTGGCGCGCAGCCCCGCGACGCCGAGGTCGGGCAGGGCGACCCACTCACGCAGGCCGATCACACTCAGATGGTCAAATGTCTTCACTAATCACACCCTGCGGATAAGGTGGTGAACTGTAAGCATCGCGCAGTTTTTTTGCATCCGTCAGTCACGGTAGTACAGTTCCGTGAAAGACAGAATTCGAGGAAATGAGATGGCACAAAAGCCTGAAGACGACGACAAGGTGCGCCTGGACAAATGGCTGTGGGCGGCGCGTTTCTACAAGACCCGTGCCTTGGCCAAGGCCGCCATCGAAAGTGGCAAGGTGCATTGCCGGGGCGAGCGCTGCAAGCCGGGCAAGGAGCCGCGCCTGGGCGATGAGTTCGTTTTGCGCACCGGGTTTGACGAGCGCACCGTGGTGGTCAAGGCACTGTCAGTGGTACGCCGCGGTGCGCCGGAGGCGCAGCTGTTGTATGCCGAGACCGAAGAGAGCATTCGTCGTCGTGAGCAAGCGGCGCAGCAGCGCAAGGATGGGGCGCTGGGCATGACCACCGACGGTCGGCCGAACAAGAAGCAGCGGCGGCAGATTCATCAGCTGCATGGCAGTTTTGATTGAGAAGTGGCTGCTGGGGCTGCTTTGCAGCCCTTCGCGGGCAAGCCCGCTCCCACAGGGACCGCGCCGCTATTGGGCTCAGCGCTGTCATTGTGGGAGCGGGCTTGCCCGCGAAGGGCCGCAAAGCGGCCCCACAATCGATCAGGCGCCGCGCACCACAGCCAACCTGCCGACCAACGGCAATCGCTCAACCACACCGAACAATGGCGCAGTCCAGCGCAGCAGCGCCGCGCTGCCTTTAGCCGCCAGCGGCGTATAACAGCTCCAGCCCAACGCCAGCACCGCCATCAGCAATCCGCCGATGTAGTCGTCCTGCCCCCAATGCGCACCGGCCACCAGGCGCGGCAGCATGAACACGCCAGCGAGCCCCCAGATCACCAGTCGTTGCAGCAAACGGCGACTGAACAGGTTCATGAACAGCGCCCAGACCAGCAACACCGAGGCATGGTCACCGGGGAAACTCTTGCTGGAACGGTCTTTAAGCTCCCAATGAGCTTCAAGGTGCGGGTAGAAATCGCTCAGGCGAATGGCATCGTCAAACACCATCGATGGACTATCGTGTTGCCATCCGGATGCATCCACCCACTTGGAAAACAGCGCGCGAATCACCACTAAGAGGATAAGCGTGATCAAAAAGCCAAAAAATGCCTCGCGTACTTGGCTGGCCTTGAACACCCATTCGCCACGGATCAGCAGCGTCAGAAGTATCAGGCCGACGACGATGTCGAACGGTCGCAGGCTGCCGAGGGTCCAGATGTAACGCCAGGCGCTACTGTCGGCCAGCGGCCCATTGAGGCTGTGGAACAGCCACTCGTCGAAAGTCAGGCACAGGATCTGGCCAAATGGCCATAACCAGAAACACAGTAGAGCGATGGGCAGCAGCGTGCAGGCTGCCAAGGGTCCCCAGGACCACTTCGCTTGGAACAGTGGTCGATTGTCCATAAGATACCTCTATTACCAACAGGATATGGAGCGCCTCGTGAGCGCTCTGCATCGGGCCTTTTGTAAGGCCTGTAAACATTTTGACATCATTTTCAGATAGCCAGAACCTATGAGCGATTTTCCAGATACCGATTTCACCCAACGTTTCATCTTCGACGACCGCGACGTGCGCGGCGAAATGGTCGGGCTGGAGCGAAGCTACGCCGAGGTGCTGGCCAAGCATCCCTACCCGCAGCCGGTCGCGCAGTTGCTTGGCGAGCTGATGGCCGCCGCTGCCCTGCTGGTCGGCACGCTCAAGTTCGATGGCCTGCTGATTCTTCAGGCGCGCTCCGAAGGGCCGGTGCCGCTGCTGATGATCGAATGCTCCAGCGAGCACGAGATCCGTGGCCTGGCGCGGTATGAAGCGAGCCAGATCGCAGCCGATGCTACCCTGGCAGACTTGATGCCCGAAGGCGTGCTCGCCCTGACCATCGACCCGATCAACGGCCAGCGTTACCAGGGCATGGTCGACCTGCATGGCAAGGACCTGTCGGAGTGCTTCACCAATTACTTCGTCATGTCCCAGCAGATCAACACCTGCATTTCCCTCACCGCCGACGGCACCCGCGCACGTGGCTTGCTGGTGCAGCAACTGCCGGCTGATCGCCACAAAGACAGCGACGAGCGTGACGAGAGCTGGAACCACGTCAAGGCCTTGGCCAACACCGTAAAAGCTGAAGAGCTGCTGGGCCTGGACAACGAAACCGTGCTGCACCGTCTGTATCACGAAGACGCTGTGCGCCTGTTCGATATCCAGCCGCTACAGTTCCGTTGCAGCTGCTCTCGGGAACGTTCCGGCAATGCTCTGGTCAGTCTTGGCCAGGACGACGCCCAACAGCTGGTGGCCGAACATGGCGGGCAGATCGAGGTGGATTGCCAGTTCTGCAATCAGCGTTATCTGTTCGACGCCGCCGATGTGGCGCAATTGTTTGCCGGTGGCGGCACAGGCGGGGCAGCAGAAACACGTCACTAAAACGTTTAATCGTAGTGAATTCTCCTGTCTAAATGCGATAAACCGCAGTTCTGACAGGAGGGGCCTACTTTTTTTGGGCGTTTCTGGCATAATCCGGCCACTTTTTTCGCTGTAGTAGTTTGAAACAGACAACTACAAAACGTTTGGAGCACTCGGCCTCGGGCCGGATGGGGTATCTCATGACGCAAGCCAACAACACCGTGTACACCGACCTGAGCGTCGATGAGCTGGTAAAAGAAGCGCTGTCCCGCGGTGAAGGCGTGCTGGCCGATACTGGCGCACTGGTCGTGGAAACCGGTCACCGTACCGGCCGTTCGCCAGCTGACCGTTTCATCGTCGACGAACCCAGCACCACTGCGGCAATTGCGTGGGGCCCGATCAACCGCAAGTTCCCGGCCGACAAGTTCGATGCCCTGTGGGCTCGCGTCGAGGCGTTCAACAACGCTCAGGAACACTTCGTTTCCCACGTTCACGTAGGGGCTGCCGAAGATCACTACCTGCCGGTCAAGATGACCACCCAGACTGCCTGGCAGAACCTGTTCGGCCGTTGCCTGTTCATCAACCCTGCCCAATACAACCCAGCGGGTCGTGATCAGTGGCAGGTGCTGAACGTGGCCAACTTCGAGTGCGTGCCTGAGCGTGACGGCACCAACTCCGACGGCTGCGTGATCATCAACTTCGCCCAGAAGAAGGTGCTGATCGCTGGCATGCGCTACGCCGGTGAAATGAAGAAAGCCATGTTCTCGGTGCAGAACTTCCTGCTGCCGGCCGCCGACGTGCTGCCAATGCACTGCGCTGCCAACATCGGCGAAGCGGGCGATGTCACCCTGTTCTTCGGTCTGTCCGGTACTGGCAAGACCACCCTGTCGGCCGACGAAAGCCGTTACCTGATCGGTGACGACGAGCACGGTTGGGGCGAAGGCGTTGTCTTCAACATCGAAGGCGGCTGCTACGCCAAGTGCATCGACCTGTCCGAGAAGAACGAGCCGGTCATCTGGAAAGCCATCAAGCACGGCGCCGTGCTGGAAAACGTCGTTATCGACGATGCCAAGCACGCTGACTACACCGATGTCAGCCTGACCCAGAACAGCCGCGCCGCCTACCCGCTGGAGCACGTTGCCAAGCGCTCCGAGCACAACCTGGGCGGCGAGCCGAATGCGGTCATCTTCCTGACCTGCGACCTGACCGGCGTACTGCCGCCAGTGTCGATCCTGAACAACGAGCAGGCGGCCTACCACTTCCTGTCCGGTTACACCGCGCTGGTCGGTTCGACCGAAATGGGTTCGGGCGGCGGCATCAAGTCGACCTTCTCCACCTGCTTCGGCGCACCGTTCTTCCCGCGTCCGGCTGGCGAGTACGCTGAGCTGCTGATCAAGCGCATCAAGGGCTTCAACTCCAAGGTCTACCTGGTCAACACCGGCTGGACCGGCGGTGGCTACGGCGTTGGCAAGCGTTTCAGCATCCCGACCACCCGTGCAGTGATCGCAGCGATCCAGAGCGGCGCGTTGGTAGGTACCGAGACCGAGCACCTGGACATCATCAACCTGGACGTGCCTAAGGCTGTTCCAGGCGTCGAGACCAACCTGCTCAACCCACGCACCAACTGGGAAGACAAGGCAGCCTACGACGAAGCAGCTAAAGGCCTGGCCAAGCTGTTCATCGAGAACTTCAAGAAGTTCGAGGTTTCCGACGCCATCAAGGCGGCTGGCCCACAGCTGTAAGCTGTAGCTAGCTTGGAATGAAAAAGCCGCCCTTTTGGGCGGTTTTTTCGTTCATGGGACATGGTTTATGGCCACAGCCGTCGCGCATGAATGATGCGTAAGATCTCTACGCTGTCCTGCAAGATGCGGTAGACCATCACGTAGTTTGGCCGAATCACGATTTCCCGGGTGCCTGGATACCGACCTTTATAAATGCGGGGGTTCTGGGCTGCTCTTCTTGCCTTGTCTCTAAAGTCTTCATCTAACGCAATGGCGGCGTCAGGGTTATCGTCAGCGATGGCATCCATGATTCGCAAGCGGTCTTTCTGAGCGTTGGTGTGCCAAAGCAAATGCATCAACGGGTTTTACCCTTCAACGCGAGGCGGCGCGCGGCGAATTCTTTTTCTATTTGTTCATCATCCATCGCAGGGGTTGGGTCGTTCAGGCTTGCCTCGACTTGTTCGATAAACCAGGCGTCATATGCGGCGGCCTGATGTGCACGCTTCAGGGCCGATGCACGATCAGGTCGTTGATAGGTGCTCATTTGAAGTGGGTCGTAGGTCGAGCTATCCACCTGGAAGTGGTCGATGCCTAGTTCGTGCAGGTAGCTGACCAAGGTTTCAAGCTTTTTGAACAGCCTGGTGTTGCCGCTTCGTTGCGCCGTCAGGACATGTTCGTCATGGTTGATATTGACCTGTATGGCCCAGCCGCCAGGCTGCCCCACAATGTGGGTTCCATTGATACGTCCGGTTTCAGCCATGCGCCTTAGGTCGGCGTGATCGAGTTGATGGGTCGGCACGGGTGTATGTCTCGGTTTCATCGGGATGCACCATGCTATGCAATCTACAGTTGATTGCGACTATATGACTTCCTAACTCTTTGTGGGAAGCTTCTCTCTCATGTAACCAACATTTGTGGTATTCCATGACCGAATCTCCCCAGCGCACCGACTTCAGCCATTTCCACCCCATCCTCACCCGCCCGCAAGACAACGACCTCAACGGTCATATCGCCGGTGCCACGGTGCACGGCTTCTTCGAAACCGCGATCCAGGCGTTTCTCGTCGAACAGGCCGAGCTTGACCTGCGCGAAGGTGCGCTGGCCGGCTTTGTGATCAGCTCGGCGGCAGAGTTCTACGCATTGCCTGCCTTCCCCGACGTACTCGAAGTGGGCCTGGGCGTCACCCGCCTGGGTGGCAGCACAGTGGAGTACCGATTGGCGCTGTTCCGTCCCGGAGAGCCGGATGCCTGTGCGGCAGGTACGCTGGTGCAGGTGTTCGTCGAACGCGCCTCTGGCGAGCCGGTGGCACTGCCAGAAGCGCTGCAGATCATCCTCGCAGGCCTGCAGCTCAATCGTTGAGGCGGATGATGCCCTCGCGCACCGCAAACAGCACCAGGCCGGCGACGTCATGAATCTGTAGGCGATGCATGATCTGGGAGCGATGAGCTTCTACGGTCTTCACGCTCAGGCCCAGGCCTTCGGCTATCGAGCGGGTGGTTTCGCCACGGGCGATCAGTCGCAGGATTTCCAGCTGGCGGGTGGTTAGCGGTGCAGACAGGGTGGCAGCGTTCCGCTTGCGGCTATGTCTGAGGGCCTGGCCGATGACCATCGGCAAGACGCTCGAAGACAGGTACTGGCCGCCTTGGCGCAGGGTCAGCAGCGCCTGCTCCAACTCGGCCACCGTGGCGTTCTTGAGCAAAAAGCCGTGGGCGCCCAGCTGTAGGCAGCTCAACACATGCTCCAGTTCTGAGCGCGGCGAGAGCATCAGCACGCGGCTGGTGGGGGCGCGAATGAACAGTTCTTGCAGCGCCTGCTGGCCGTCCAACTCGCCACTCATGTCCAGTACAACCACATGCGGCTTGAGCTTTTCGGCCAGGGCCACGGCGTTCATCGCATCGCCGGTATCGGCAACCACGGCATATTGTTTTTTCTGTTCGAGCAGGGCGCGCAGGCCTGCGCGGAACAGCGGCGAGTCATCGGCAAGCAGTATTCGACAAGGCATGGATCAGGGCCTGTTTCGCAAGAGAAGAGGGGCGGCATGCCTGCTCGATCCACAAGCGCCCAGCCGCACGGGGCGCGTTCAGTCCCTGTCTGCCGATCACTGCGGCAGTGCTGCTCATCATAGGCGCGCGAACACCGAGGGCAGTAGTGGCCGCAAGGGTAGGTCGAGGTCGTGGATGCTTTCGCTGTGGCCGATCATCAACAGACCGCCTGGGGTCAGATGCTCGACCACACGCTGCAGCACGTCGAGCTTGTACCGGGGGGCAAAGCTTGAGAGCAGGTTGCGCAGCAAGATCACATCGAAGCGGCCCAGGTGCGTGGGAAACGGCTCGATCAAGTTGATCGTCTCGAACATCACCTGCGCGCGTAAAACTGGGGCGATGCGCAGGCGTCCGGCCATTTCGCCGACACCGCACAGGCAATGCCGGCTCAGCCAGCCTTCGGGAAAATAGCGCGCCTGGCTGACGTCATAGATGCCCGCGCGCGCCTGCTCCAGCAAGGCTGCGTCGCGATCACTGGCAAGCACCTGCCAGCCAGCGCCAGGGTGCTGCTCGGCGGCCACCATGGCCAGGCTCCAGGCTTCTTCGCCGCTCGCGCAGGCGGCGCTCCACAGCCGGGGCGGGTGAGCGAGCTCGGCCAGCCAATGGTTGAGGAACTCGAAGTGACGGTGCTCACGGAAAAAATAACTGTCGCGGGGCACCAGCAGGCTCAGCAAGTGCCTGTGTTCGCTATCGTCCTGAGCGTTGCCGAGCAGCGCCAGGTAGGCGTCGAAGTCGGACAGTTGATACAGCTTCAGGCGCTTGTGCAGGCGCGCCGCGACCACCGCGCGACGGTCATCGGCCAAGTGCACGCCGCTGGCCTGTTCGACCAGTAGACGGATCTGTTGGTAGTTGGCTTGATCGAGCAGTGGCGGGCGGGAGCGGCTGGGCATGGTTCAGCTGGCCCAGGTCGTGATCTGACCTATGGTATCGACGATGATCGTGCGCATTCCCCGCGTCCTGTGCGTAATTATTCAATAAGGGATGATAGCTAGTGGCACATTGCCTCCATATCGGGGCCACCCTTAATCCTGTTGTACGCGGGACAAATGAAAAGGCCCCGCCGATAGGGGCGGGGCCTTAGGTGCCTGGCTTAGAGTTGCACGCCTGAGCCGTCAGGCATCAGTGACGCCAGTGGCGTTTGTGCTTGTTCTTGCGATGGCCGTAGTGGTGGCCGCGGTCGTAGTGACGACGGTCGTCGTCGTAGCCACGGCGGTAGCGGCGTTCATGGCGCTCGTCTTCATCGGCCTTGTTGCCCATGTAGTTACCCAGGGCGCCACCTGCACCGCCGCCAGCGGCTGCACCGATGTAGCTACCGTTGGTGCCGCCGACACTGCGGCCGAGTACGTTACCGCCAGCCGCGCCCAGGGCGCCGCCGATTGCCGCTTCGCCGCGCTGGCGTTTGTCGGCACCGACCGCACTACCGGCCGCACCGCCCAGGCCTGCGCCGATGGCGCCACCGGTGCTGCCACCGATTTGCTGGCCGACCACTGAGCCGAGTACCCCACCCAGTGCGCCGCCAATACCGGCTTCGGTGGTGCCGCCCGCCATGGCAACGCCGCTGAGCAGGCCAAGAGACAACAACAGAATCGAGGAGTACTTCTTCATCAAGAGAGCCTCATAGGGATGACGAGGGCGAATTTGAGGCTCGGCAGGGCGTCTGGCAATCGAAATCCGACGAGTAACACGAGTTGTACACAATTCTCTAAGTTACTGTTTTTTCGGTGAAACTTTCTCGATTTTCGGCGGTCATAGGTTACTTGAGACAAAGCCCTGGCCATTGCGGACAGGGCTTTTTTTTGGCTTTTTCGCGGGTTTGAGGGCAGGTCCGCTTCGGGTGGATGTTCTGACCCTATCGCGGTCTTAGATGATGCGCCCGCTATCGCCAGCACGCTCAAGCTTGATGGCGACGAATTTCGAGGTCGGTGTATGGCTACCGTCGCCGATGCTCTCCAGCGGCACCAGCGGGTTCACTTCTGGATAGTAAGCCGCTGCCTGGCCTGCCGGGATGTCATAGGCCAACAGCGTGAAGCCCTGCACCCGACGTTCAAGCCCATCGTCCCACAGCGAGACGATATCCACCTTCTGTCCCGGCGCAAAGCCAAGGCGAATGATGTCGGCCTCATTGACGAACAGCACATCGCGCTGCGCTTTGACGCCGCGATAGCGATCGTCCAAGCCATAGATGGTGGTGTTGTACTGATCATGCGAGCGCATCGATTGCATGATCAGGTCCGGTAGCTGGCCGCTGGCGCGCACGCGTGGGTCGAGCAAGCTGTCGGGCAACAGGTTGGCCTTGAAGTTGGCCCGCTTGGTCGCGGTTTGCCATTGGCGGCTGCCAGCGCTGTTGCCCAGGTAGAAACCACCAGGATGGCGCAGGCGTTGGTTGAAATCGGCAAAGCCTGGAATGGTGTCGGCGATCAGCTCGCGAATGCGGTCGTAGTCGGCTACCAACCAGTTCCAGTCGACCGGCTGCTTGCCCAGCGTGGCGGCAGCGATACCGGCGACCACCGAAGGCTCCGAGCGCATCTGTTTTGACAGTGGGTGCAGCTGGCCATTGGAGGCATGCACCATGCTGAACGAATCTTCCACCGTCACCGCTTGCGGGCCTTCGGCTTGCAGGTCGATATCGGTACGCCCCAGGCACGGCAGGATCAGTGCCTGCTTGCCATGGACCAAATGGCTGCGGTTGAGCTTGGTGCTGATGTGCACGGTCAGCTCGCAATTGCGCAGGGCGCGAGCCGTACGCTCGCTGTCCGGGGTGGCTTGGGCGAAGTTACCGCCCAGGCCGATGAAGACCTTGGCTCGACCTTCGAGCATGGCGTGGATCGCCTCGACCGTGTTGTGGCCGTTGTGGCGCGGCACGGCGAAGTCGAAGCGCTTTTGCAGGGCATCGAGCAGCAATGCCGGTGGCCGCTCGTTGATGCCCATGGTGCGGTCGCCCTGCACGTTGCTGTGGCCACGCACCGGACACAAACCTGCACCTGGCAGGCCAATGTTGCCGCGCAGCAGCATCAGGTTGACGATTTCCTGGATGGTCGGCACCGAGTGACGGTGTTGGGTGATGCCCATCGCCCAGCACATGATCACCCGCTTGCCTTTGCAGTACATGCGCGCCGCTTGTTCGATCTCGGCCAAGGTCAGGCCAGATTGGGCCTGCAATTGCTCCCAGGGGGTGGCATCGACCACGGCCAGGTATTCATTGATGCCGTGGCCATGTTCAGCGATGAACACATGATCGAAGATCGCTGGTTCACCCTTGGCCTGGGCCTCGCGCTCCCACTGCAAGAGGAACTTGGCCATGCCGCGCAGCAGCGCCATGTCGCCACCCAGGGCTGGGCGAAAATAGGCGGTGTTGGTCGGCCGGTCGCTGTTGGTGAGCATCTCCAGCGGGTTCTGCGGGTGCTGGAAGCGCTCCAGGCCACGCTCCTTGAGCGGGTTGACGCAAACCACCTGGGCACCGCGTTTTACCGCATCGCGCAGCGGATCGAGCATGCGCGGGTGGTTGGTACCCGGGTTCTGGCCCCAGACGAAGATCGCGTCGGCGTGCTCGAAATCATCGAACGTCACCGTGCCTTTGCCGACCCCGACGCTCTGGCCCAAGGCGACCCCGCTGGCCTCGTGACACATGTTCGAGCAGTCAGGGAAGTTGTTGGTGCCATAGGCGCGGACGAACAGCTGATAGAGGAACGCCGCCTCATTGCTGGCCCGGCCGGAGGTGTAGAACTCGGCCTGATCGGGATTGGCCAGGTTGTTCAGATGGCGGGCGATCAAGGCGAACGCGCTGTCCCAGTCGATCGGCTGGTAGCGGTCGCTGGCTGGGTCATAGACCATCGGCTCGGTGAGCCTGCCCTGGTACTCCAGCCAGTAGTCGCTCTGCTCGAGCAACGAAGTGACGCTATGCCGGGCGAAGAACGCCGCATCGACGCGGCGCTTGGTGGCTTCCCAGTTGACTGCCTTGGCGCCGTTCTCGCAGAACTTGACCATGCCGCTTTCCGGCGAGTCGCCCCAGGCGCAGCCCGGGCAGTCGAAGCCGCCGTTCTGGTTGGTCTTGAGCAGCGCGCGGATGTTCTTCAGCGCGTTGTCGCTGGCGACCCAGGCCTTGGCCACGCTGCGCAAGGCGCCCCAGCCTCCGGCGGCACCGTGGTAGGGCTTGTAGCGAGGAGTGATTTGTTCTTGTGGGAGTTGCTGATGCGAGGTCACGTCTACGACTACTCCGCCACAGGGCTGAACACCCGTGGTGCACTGTGTTTAGGCAGGTGAATAAGATTGAGGTTGTGCTTGCGCGCCCATTGCAGGGCAAGACCGGTGGGCGCCGACAGGCTGACCAGGGTTTGAATGCCCGCGCGCAGGACCTTCTGGATCAACTCCAGGCTGCAGCGGCTGGTAACGATGGCCAGGCCGCCGCGGGTATCGATCTGCTGGCGCAGCAGGGCGCCGATCAGCTTGTCCAGGGCGTTGTGCCGGCCGATATCCTCACGGCCCATCAACAGCTCGCCGTTGCTGTCCATGTACAGCGCGGCGTGCACCGCGCCGCAGTGCTGGCCCAGCGGCTGGAATTGGTCGATGCGTTGCCGCAGGTCCTTCAGCCAATGGGCGGGTGGCAGCGGTGCCCCAGGCAGTTTGTCGAGCTCTGGCAGCGCCTGCTCCAAGGCTTCGACACCGCACAGGCCGCAGCCGCTGGTGCCGGCCAACTGGCGGCGCTGGTTCTTCAGGTTCCAGAAGGCGCGGCTGGAGATCTCCAGGTCGGCATACAACGCCGAGCCTGAGCCTGAGAACTTCATGTCATAGATTTCCGCCGTGCCCTCGACGATCCCGCTGCCGACGCTAAAGCCGACCGCAAAGTCTTCCATATCGGTAGGGCTGACCAGCATCACGGCCTGATTGAGGCCGTTATAGGCGATGGCCAAGGCGACTTCCTCGGCGAGCGGCGTGCTGGCGCGCGCGTCATCGCTGAGCTGGAGATAGTCGTAGGTATTGCTGGCGGCAGGCAGGGACAAAGGCGTGGACGCCGAGCAGACCGGAGGTTTGCTGTTCATCAGGGCGGATCACTGGCAGCTTTTTACCAGCACAAGCCTAGGCCCGTGGGCTGGCGCCGTCTAATCGCTAGGGTCTATGCCTTGATAGAGCGCGTCGATGAGTCGCAGCAGGGCGAGGTTGGCAAACCTGGCCTAGACTCGTGCTTCCGAGGATTCATCAACAAGGAGCGCGTCATGAGCCTGTTCAGTTTCGTCAAGGAAGCCGGCGAGAAGTTGATCGACCTGCTTACCCCTGGCAATGCCAATGCCGAAGAGCAACTTAAAGAGCATGTAAGCAAGGTCGGCCTGGGTAATCCGAACATCACCGCCACTGTAGAGGGCGACAAGATCATTCTCAAGGGCGAGGTGGCCAGCCAGGAGGAGAAAGAAAAGATCATTCTCGCAGCGGGCAACATCAGTGGTGTGGCCAGCGTCGATGACCAGATCACCGTGACCGGGCCGATCGCCCAGGCGGCGAAGTTCGTCACGGTCGAGAAGGGCGACACCCTGAGCGCTATTTCCAAACGGGTGTATGGCGACCCGAACAAGTACCAGAAGATCTTCGAAGCCAACAAGCCGTTGCTGTCGCATCCGGACAAGATTTATCCGGGGCAGGTGCTGCGGATTCCGGATTGAAGGCTATTCATCAATTGATTTAACCCCTTCGCGGGGGGCCAGCAGTCTGTAGGAGCGGGTTTACCCGCGAAGAGGCCAGTGCGATCAAGCGCTATGTACGGGCAAGGGCTGCGCCCTTGTTCGCGGGCAAGCCCGCTCCCACAGGATCCTGTTCAATCCATGAATGTCTGTTTCGCTTACTCGATCCCCGCCAGCAACTCCCGATAATCCTCAACCGCCGCGAACTCCTGGGTATCACGCGGCGCTGCCTTGCTGTCCGGCTGGCGCACCGCTAGCAGGTGCCTCACGCCAAAGCGCTGCGCGCTGCGCAGGATCGCCAGGGTGTCGTCGATAAACAGGCTGCGCGCAGGCTCAAAGCCGATATCCGCCTGCAATGCGTCCCAGAACTGTGGGCTCTCCTTGGGATAGCCATAATCATGCGAGCTGATCAGCCGCTCGAAATACGGCGCCAGCTCGACGCGCTCCAGCTTCAGCGACAGCGAATCGCGATGGGCATTGGTGATCAGTATCACCCGCTTGCCCACCTTGCGAATCGCAGCAAGGAACGTGTCGGCATCCGGGCGTAGGGCGATCAGGTGAGCGAGCTCGCGTGACAGCTCACAGACCGGCAGCTTCAGCTCGCGGCTCCAGAAGTCCATGCAGTACCAGTTCAGCGTACCGGCATTGCCTTCGAACAATGGCTGCAACTCCATCTCGGCCATTGCCCGGCTCACGCCATGCAGCTCGGCGTAGCGCTGGGGCAGGTGCTGCAGCCAGAATTGATTGTCGTAATGCAGGTCGAGCAGGGTGCCATCCATGTCCAGCAGGACGGTATCGATATCGGACCATTGAATTTGCGGCATGGGAAACTCTCGATCAGTCGGCAAGCCACGGTATAGTAACCCGTTCACGCCAAGGAGCCGCCCCATGCGCCAGAAACCCACCGTCCTCAGCCGCGAAATCGTCGCCAGTAGCCGCCTGTTCCGGGTCGAAGCGGTACAGCTGCGCTTCTCCAACGGCACCGAGCGGACCTACGAACGGCTGGTCGGGCGGGGGAATGGCTACGGCGCGGTGATGATCGTGGCGATGCTCGATGCCGAGCATGCGGTGCTGGTCGAAGAATACTGCGGCGGCACCGACGAGTATGAGCTGTCGCTGCCCAAAGGCCTGATCGAACCGGGCGAGGATGTGCTGGCCGCAGCCAACCGTGAGCTCAAGGAAGAAGCCGGTTTCGGCGCACGCCAGCTGGAACATCTGACCGAGTTGTCGCTCTCGCCCGGCTACATGAGCCAAAAGATCCAGGTGGTGTTGGCCACCGACCTCTATGAAGAACGCCTGGAAGGCGATGAGCCTGAGCCGATGCGGGTCGACAAGGTCAACTTGCGCGAGCTGTCGGCCTTGGCCATGCATCCGCAATTCACTGAAGGTCGAGCCTTGGCAGCGCTGTACCTGGTGCGTGACATGCTGACTCAACGCGGGCTGCTCAGCGCATGAACGACCAACAGCTGATGCACGAAGTGGTGAAGCTCGCCCTGGTTGCCGGCGAGGCGATCTTGCCGTACTGGCGCGCAGACGTGGCGGTCACCGCCAAAGCCGACGATTCACCGGTCACCGCAGCTGACTTGGCCGCTCACCGGGTCATCGCCGACGGTCTGCAAGCGTTGGCGCCTGAGATCCCGGTGCTGTCCGAGGAAGATTGTGAGATCTCCCTGGCCGAGCGGCAAAGCTGGAGCCGCTGGTGGCTGGTCGATCCGTTGGATGGCACCAAGGAATTCATCGCCGGCAGTGAAGAGTTCACCGTCAACATCGCCCTGATCGACAACGATGAAGTGGTGTTCGGTGTGGTGGCGATGCCGACCAATGGCCGCTGCTACTTCGGCGGTCGTGAGCTGGGCGCCTGGCGCGTTGATCGAGGCGCTCACGCCGAACGGATCCGGGTGCGCAACACGCCGCCAGCCGATGGCCAGTTCACCGTGGTCGCCAGCCGCCGCCATTCCAGCCCTCAGCAGGAAGCCTTGCTTGCCGGCCTGAGGGGTGCCGTGGGCGAGTTGGCACTGGCCAATATCGGCAGCTCGCTGAAGTTCTGCCTGCTGGCCGAAGGCGCCGCCGATTGCTATCCGCGCCTGGCACCGACCTCGCAGTGGGACACCGCGGCCGCCCAGGGCGTGCTGGAAGGAGCAGGCGGCGAGGTGATCGGCCTGGACGCCCAGCCGTTTCGCTATCCACCGCGTGAATCGTTGCTCAATCCGTTCTTCCTCGCCCTGCCCAGCGCCGCGCAGTGGCGCCAGGCGTTGATCCAGCTCGCCTCAGCGATGTAGCACGTACTGCCCGCTGAAGTTGACCGCGGGCTCGTCGCTGCCACTGTTGCTCACCACCGTTGCCAGCGTCAGGCGGGCGCGGCCACGGCGCTGGTACATCGTCACGAAGCGCTGCCAGGTGCTGTCGTCCGGCGCCTGGCAGCGAGCGACCGCCGCGCCGGTGACCGGCAGTGGATAACTGATCTGCCCCTCCTGAATGACGATATGCCCATCGTCGATGCCGGCCTCGCGCAAGCGCAGGTGTAGCCAGCCCCAGCCCACCAGTACCGCCGCGCAGTACAGGCTGCCGCCAAACATGGTGCTCTTGTGGTTGACGTTGGCTTCCAGCGGCAGTTGCAGCTGCAAGCAGTGGTCTTGCCAGCTGAGCACTTGCAGGCCCATTTCGCGGGTCAGCGGGATGTCGCTGTGCAACACCCCTTGCAGGTATTGGCTGTCGCTGCTCATGGGCGGTTGTCCTCGTGGTCGTCAGGCCCGCTGCCATTGCTGTCGGCAAAGCTCAGGCCGTGCTTGCGCAGTTTGTCGTGCAGGGTTTTACGGGGGATGCCGAGCGCTTCGGCGAGGCTGCGCATGGAGCTGTGTGGCTGGGTCAGCTCAGCGGCGATCAGCGAGCGCTCGAACTGCTCGACCTGTTCGCTGAGGTTGCCGCTGAGCACGGGCGCAGCCACCTGCGGGGCAGCCGCCACCTGACCATCGAGCGCCAGCTCCAGGCCCAAGGCGAAACGTTCGGCGGCGTTTTGCAGCTCACGCACGTTGCCTGGCCAGTCGTGACGCAGCAGCACCGCCCGTTGCGTCGGTTGCAGGGTGTGCGGCGGCAGGCCGTGGCGCTGGCTGGCGGCATCGGCGAAATGCTGGAACAGCACCAGGATGTCGTCGCCGCGCTCGCGCAGGGCCGGGATGCGCAGCGGGGCGACATTCAGGCGGTAGTACAAGTCGGCGCGAAAACGCCCTTGATCGGCGGCCTGGCGCAGGTCTTCCTTGGTCGCGGCGATGATGCGGATATCCAGCGGGATCAGCTGATTGCCACCCAGGCGCTCGACCACCCGCTCCTGCAACAGGCGCAGCAGCTTGACCTGCACGTCCAGGCTCATGCTCTCGATCTCGTCGAGGAACAAGGTGCCGCCGTTGGCGAATTCGAACTTGCCGATGCGGCGCTTCTGCGCGCCAGTGAAGGCGCCGGGCTCATGGCCGAACAGCTCGCTCTCGACCACCGATTCGGCCAGGGCACCGGCGTTGATCGCCACGAACGGGCCGTCACGGCGGCTGGACAGGTCGTGCAGGGCACGGGCCACCACTTCCTTGCCGGCGCCGGTTTCGCCGAGGATCAGCACGTCGGCGCGGGTTGCGGCCAGGGCACCGATCTGCTCGCGCAGACGCTGCATGGCCGGCGACTGGCCGACCAGGCGGGTGGACAGCTCGTGGCGGTCGCTCAAGGCCAGGCGCAGGCTGCGGTTGTCCAGCACCAGCCGACGCAGGGCCAGGGCACGGCGTACGCTGTCGAGCAGGGCATCGCTGGCGAAGGGTTTTTCCAGGAAGTCATAGGCCCCCGCGCGCATCGCCTGCACCGCCAGCGGCACGTCGCCGTGACCGGTGATCAGCAACACCGGCAACTCGTGGTCACGCCCGCGCAGGTGTTCCAGCAGTTGCAGGCCATCGATGCCGGGCATGCGGATATCGCTGACCACCACGCCGGGCCAGTCCGCCTCGATGCGTTCGGCCAGGCCTTGGGCGTCGGCCAGGGTCACCACCTTGAGCCCGGCCAGGTCCAGCGTCTGGCCCAGCGCCTGGCGCAGGTGCGGGTCGTCGTCGACCAGGATCACCTGGGTACGGCTGTCGATCAATGTCTCGGACGTCATGCCGAGGGGTCCTCCGAAGTGGGCAAGGTCGCGCCGGGCTTGGCGACGCGCATCTGCAACGTGAGCAGGGCGCCACCTTCTGGGTGGTTGCCGAGCAGCAGTTCGCCGCCCAGGGTGCGCATCAGGCTTTCGCAAATGGCCAGCCCCAGGCCCAACCCCTGGGTACGGGTCTTGGTGGTGAAGAACGGCTCTTTGGCGTGCTCCAGGGCTTGGCGGGTAAAGCCAGGGCCATTGTCGCGAATGTACAGGTAGACGTACTCATCGCGCCGTTCGGCACTCAGCCACAGCCGGCGCGGGTTGGCTTTTTCGGTGAGCGCGTCGAGGGCGTTGGCCAGCAGGTTGCCGAGCACCTGGCGCAGGCGGGTTTCGCCGGCCTGGACCCACAGCGGCGCATCGGGCAAGTCGCGGATCAGCTCCACCGCCATCGCTCGGCGACGCTTGGCCAGCAGGGCCAGAGCGTCATCCAGGGCTGGCTGCAAGGCCACGCTCTCGGGGGCATGGCGGTCGCGGCGGGCGAAGGCGCGCAGGTGGGCGATGATCGAGGCCATGCGTCCGGTCAGCTCACCGATCAGCTTGAGGTTGCCGCGAGCCTCTTCGGTGCGCTCGTGGTCAAGCAGGATCTCCGCGTTTTCGGCATAGCTGCGGATCGCCGCCAGCGGCTGGTTGAGTTCGTGGCTGATGCTCGCCGACATGGTGCCGAGCACCGACAGCTTGCCCGCCTGGACCAGTTCGTCCTGGGCGCGCACCAGCTCCTGCTGGGCATTTTCGCGTTCCAACACGGCGCTCTTGAGCCGGGTATTGAGCCCTTCGAGGTCGGCGGTACGCTCGGCCACGCGCTTTTCCAACTGCTGGCGGCCCCGGGCTTCGAAGTCGATCCGGTCGATGTAGTGGCGCCGCCGCTGCATCACCAGACCCGTCAGCAGAATCAGTACCAACAACGCGCCGCCACCGATGGCCATGACCGTCTGCACCGAGCGATCGATGAGGATGTGAGGCGCGAGGATGCTCACCTGCCAACCGGTTTCCTTGATGTCGCGGGTCTGGATCAGCCAGGCATCGGGATTGAGGTTCAACGGCTGTGGGGCCTGGGTCGGGTAAGGCTGGATGGCGAGCATGGCGGCCCGTTCGGCGTCGGTCAGGGCGCGGGTGGCACGGAAGCGCCAGTCCGGGCGCGAGGTCAGCACCACCACGCCGTTCTGGTCGGTCAGCAACAGTTGTTCCGGGGTGCGCCCCCACAGCGTTTCGGTGTGGTCCAGGTCGACTTTCACCACCAGCACGCCGATCACCTTGTCGCGATCATGCACGGCGGCTGCGAAGAAGTAGCCACGCTTGGCCGAGGTCGTGCCCTGGCCGAAGAAGCGCCCCAGGCGGCCCTCCATCGCTTCGATGAAGTACGGGCGGAAGGCGAAGTTACGCCCCAGGAAGCTATCGTGCTTGTCCCAGTTGGAGGCGGCCAGGGTGTTGCCGCTGACGTCCATCAGGTACATCACCTCGGCGCCGGTTTGCTGGGTGATGCCCTTGAGCAGGCGGTTGGCGTTGGTCACCGCCTCCAGCTTGAACGGATCGGCCAGCACCTGGCGCAGCGCCGGCAGGTCGCCGAGGATCTGCGGCAAGGTCTCGTAGCGGTGCAGGGTGCCGAGCAGGTTGGCCACGTAGAGGTCGAGGGTCTGGCGATTCTGCGAAGCCAGTTCGTCCTGGTAGTAGCGCTCGGCCAGGTGATGCAGCGGCCAGAGCAGCGGTGCCAGGCACACGGCAAGTATCGCCAGGCTGCGCCAGCGGGGGCGCCGAGGTGGGGTGGAAATCTGCATCATCGCCAGTTATGCCAGAAGAGTCTGCGGCAATTATGCGCTACTTGGGGCCTTCCTTGGGCGCTCGCGGATTGTGCGGGTTCAGGTGCTCCGTCGTCTTTACGCACACGCCTCTTGAATATCGCCAGCAGCAGTGGCGATATAAGCGACAAAAAAACCGAGGTCACTTGCACATGCCCCTCAGCACCCTGATTCAACGTTCCAGCCAGCCCAGTCCTTCGCTGAGCGAAGCCCAGGCGCATGCCTTGCTGAGGGCGCACTACGACCTTGAGGGCAGCCTGCAATCATTGGGTAGCCAGCAGGACCTGAATTTCCGTGTCGACAGCGGTCACGCGCGCTACGTGCTCAAGGTGTGCCATGGCAGCTATGCCGAGGTCGAGCTGCAGGCCCAGCATGCCGCCCTGGCCTACCTGGGTGAGCAGGGCTTGCCGGTGCCGGTGGTGCGTCCCGCGCGCAATGGTTCAGCCTTGCTGGCGCTGGACAGCGAAGGCCAACCGCTGCGCGTGCGCCTGCTCGACTACATCGACGGCCAGCCGTTGACCCGCCTCAAGCACCTGCCAGCCAGGCTGATGGCCGAGCTCGGCGCACTCTGTGCCCGGGTCGACCAGGCCCTGGCCGACTTCGACCATCCGGGGCTTGAGCGCACCTTGCAGTGGGACCCGCGCCATGCCCAGGCACTGATCGCGCATCTGCTGCCAGTGTTGCGTGATGAAACCCGCCGCGAGCAGGTCGCACGGGTGGCGAGTGAGGCCGGGCAAACCTTGGCAACCCTGGTCGATCAACTGCCGACCCAGGCCGTGCATCTGGATATCACCGACGACAACGTGGTCTGGAGCCGCGACGCCCAGCGCCAATGGCAGCTGCAAGGGGTGATCGATTTCGGCGACCTGCTGCGTACCTGGCGCATTGCCGATCTATCGGTGACCTGTGCAGCGTTGCTACACCATGCCGAGGGCGATCCGCTGCGCATCCTGCCAGCGGTCAGCGCTTATCAGGCGGTCTATCCGCTCAGTGATGCAGAGTTGCGTGCCCTCTGGCCTCTGGTACGGATGCGCGCCGCGGTGTTGGTGCTGAGCAGTGAACAGCAGCTGGCGGTCGATCCGGACAACCAGTACACCCGCGACAACATCGCCCATGAATGGCAAATCTTCGACACCGCCAATGCTGTGCCCGCGGCGCTGATGGAAGCGGCGATTGTGCAAGCCGCTGGTCGCCAGTTGCCGCCCGTGCAGCTATCTGGCTGCGCGCCTTTGCTGCCGGAGTTGGCAGGTCAGGCGGTGACCAGGGTCGATCTTGGCGTGCTCAGCCCGCATTGCGAGGCGGGTAACTGGGAGCAGGCCGGCTTTGACCAGGCCGTACTGGCCGCGCAGCTCGGCGCTGCATGCAGCCTGCATGGCCAGTATCGCTTGTCGCAGACCCATATCGATCGGCCGGACGAGCCCGCCACCTGCGCGCTTGGCGTGGAGTTGAAAGTGCCAGCTGGCAGTGTGGTGCAAGCCCCGCAGGACGGCATCTGGCAGCGCACTGGCGAGGGTCGTGGACGCTTGCGCACGGCCGATTGGAGCCTGTGGCTCAAGGGCCTGGAAGACACTCCGGCCGATGGCCAGGTGGTGACACAGGGGCAGACGCTGGGTACGGCCTGTGGCTTTTTGAGTGTGCAGCTGTGTCGCGAAGATGCGCTGCAGCCGCCGTTCTTCGCCAAGCCGTCGGCAGCCGCCGCCTGGTTGGCCCTGTGCCCGTCTCCGCAGCCTTTGCTCGGCTTTGCCTGCGATGCCGAGCCATTGCCCGACGCCCAAGCGCTGCTGGCCCGTCGCGACGCCAGCTTTGCCCGTTCGCAGAAGCACTACTATGCCCAGCCGCCGCATATCGAGCGGGGCTGGCGCAACTACCTGATCGACATGCATGGCCGTTCGTACCTGGACATGCTCAATAACGTGGCGGTGCTCGGCCATGGTCACCCGCGTATGGCCGCAGAGTCGGCGCGCCAGTGGTCGCTGCTCAATACCAACTCGCGCTTTCACTACGCGGCCATCGCTGAGTTCTCCGAGCGCCTGCTGGCGCTGGCGCCACCTGGCTTTGACCGGGTGTTTCTGGTCAACAGCGGCACCGAGGCCAACGACCTGGCAATTCGCCTGGCCTGGGCCTACAGCGGCGGGCGCGACCTGCTCAGCGTGCTGGAGGCCTATCACGGCTGGTCGGTGGCCACCGATGCTATTTCCACCTCCATCGCCGATAACCCGCAAGCGCTGGAAACCCGGCCGGATTGGGTCCACCCGGTCGAGGCGCCGAACACCTTCCGTGGCCGTTATCGTGGGCCGGACAGTGCTGGCGACTACCTGCGTGACGTCGACGCCAAACTTGCCGACCTCGACGCGCGCGGGCGCCAGCTGGCTGGCATGATCTGCGAGCCGGTGTACGGCAACGCCGGGGGTATTTCGCTGCCGGCAGGCTATCTGCGCGATGCCTACGCCAAGGTGCGCGCCCGTGGCGGGGTGTGCATCGCCGATGAGGTACAGGTCGGCTACGGCCGCTTGGGCGAGTACTTCTGGGGTTTCGAGGAGCAGGGCGTGGTCCCGGACATCATCACCATGGCCAAGGGCATGGGCAACGGCCAGCCGCTGGGCGCGGTGATCACTCGCCGTGAAATCGCCGAGGCGCTGGAAGCCGAGGGCTACTTCTTCTCCTCCGCAGGCGGCAGCCCCGTCAGTTGCCGGATCGGCCTGGCAGTGCTGGACGTGATGCACGACGAGGGGCTGTGGCAGAACACCCGTGAGGTCGGCGCCTACTTCAAGGCGCGTCTGCAGGCTTTGGTCGATAAACATCCGCTGGCCGGCGCCGCCCATGGTTCGGGTTTCTACCTGGGCCTGGAACTGGTACGCGATCGCGACACCCTGGAACCGGCCAGTGAAGAGACCATGATCCTGTGCAATCGCCTGCGCGATCTGGGCATCTTCATGCAGCCAACCGGCGATTACTTGAACATCCTCAAGATCAAACCGCCGATGTGCACCACGCGGGCGAGTGTGGATTACTTCGTCGATTGTGTGGATAGGATCTTGGCTGAAGGTCTCTAACAGCGGGCGAATGGCTCGGTCAAATCGATTCATATCGGTTAGATCGAGCTTTTTATATCTAAACGGTCTCTTTGATCGCTTTTAAAGCCGATATTTATCGGATATAAATGCGGGTCATTGACCCTCGGGCCGCAGCGCGACCCAGACCCTCCGACAGTTTTTCCAGAGGCTACTGATGAAAACCCTCAATTCGACCCCGCGTGCCGACGGCTTCCACATGCCAGCCGAATGGGCGCCGCAGACCCAGGTCTGGATGGTCTGGCCGGAGCGCCCTGACAACTGGCGTCTGGGCGGCAAGCCAGCACAGGCTGCGCATGTCACCCTGGCCAAGGCCATCGCCCGCTTCGAGCCGGTGACCGTCGGCGTTTCCGCCGGCCAATACGAGAACGCTCGGCGCCAACTCGACGTGCCGAACATCCGCGTGGTGGAAATCAGCAACGACGATGCGTGGGTGCGCGACACCGGCCCAACCTTCGTCATCAATGACCACGGCGAAGTGCGTGGGGTGGATTGGGGCTTCAACGCCTGGGGCGGCTTCGACGGCGGCCTCTATGCACCGTGGAACCGCGATGAAGAGCTGGCTGCCAAGGTGCTGGAAATGGAGCGCTGCCAGCGCTACCAGACCGAAGGTTTCGTGCTCGAAGGCGGCTCGATCCACGTCGACGGTGAAGGCACCCTGATCACCACCGAGGAATGCCTGCTCAATCGCAACCGCAACCCACACCTGGACCGCGAGCAGATCGAGCAGATCCTGCGCGAGCAGTTGGCAGTCGATACCATCGTCTGGCTGCCAGATGGCTTGTACAACGATGAGACCGACGGCCACGTCGACAACTTCTGCTGTTACGTCGCCCCAGGTGAAGTGTTACTGGCCTGGACCGATGATTCCAACGACCCCAACTATGCCCGCTGCCACGCGGCCTTCGAGGTGCTGAAAAACACCCGTGATGCCAAAGGGCGCGAGTTCGTGGTGCACAAGATGCCCATTCCTGGACCACTGTTCGCGACTGCAGAAGAGTGCGCCGGGGTCGATCAGGTCGCCGGCAGCCAGGAGCGTGATCCATCGGTGCGCCTGGCTGGCTCCTATGTGAACTTCCTGATCGTCAATGGCGGGATCATCGCGCCGAGCTTCGACGATCCGGCAGATGCTGAAGCTAGAGCGATTCTGGCCAAGGTCTTCCCTAATCATGAAGTGGTCATGATCCCGGGTCGTGAGTTGCTCCTGGGCGGTGGCAACATTCACTGCCTGACCCAGCAGCAACCGGCGCCGATCAAGCGCTAACCTCTTGGCAAATGAAAAGGCCCGTCGCGATGACGGGCTTTTTTGTGGGTGCGACGGCTGGCGCGGGGAATGGCATACGTTTTGTATTGTTTTCCATTGTGTTTCAAACAGATAGGACTACTCCGATCTGTAACAAAACCCACGTAAGTTAGCCGCTCACGGGCCCAGGGAGTTTGTGTAGAGATGAATGCAGCAAGTGAGTCGGCTTTGCCCCCATCGGCAGTGAATCACGAATCGCTCAAAATATTGACGCAGTGGTTGAGACACCATGGAAGCAAACGGGTCAGGACGACCGACCCGCGACGTCTGCTGGATGGGCGCTATCCGCAAGGCTTGATCAGTGAAGCAGAGCTTGAGGCTCTGATGGCTGTCTGGCATTGACCGGGTAGTACTTACGGATGAATGAAAAACGCCACCGCGATCATGCGGTGGCGTTTTTGTTTGTGGGGGTCAGTGCCGGCCGAGGGCGGTACGCACCCTGCAAATCTAGAAATTGTACGTGCCGGTCACCACCAGGTTGCGCGGATCGCCCACCTGAATCTGCGCCGCACTGGTCGCCGAGGCGTAGTAGGTCTTGTCGGCAATATTATTCAACGCCGCGCGCACATCCCAGTCGCGTGTACGGAACCCTGCCAGTGCATCCCAGCGGCCATAGCCCGGCAACACCGTGGTGTTCTGGTTATCGGCATAACGCTCGCCCACCAGGGTCAGGCCGGTTTCTGCGTACCAGCCCAACTCTGGCTTCCAGGTGATGAACAGGCTGCCGTTACGCTTGGCCACGTCGTTGATCCGGTTGCCCTCCTGGCCGTTGTTGTCCTCGACGATGATCGCGTCCTGGATACCGATCCCGCCGCGCACGTACCAGTTGCCAACGATATTGCCGGTGGCGGTCAGCTCGATACCACGCGACCGTTGCAGGCCGCTCAGTTGAATCAGCTCTGGGTTGTTCGCGTCGCGGGTGCGGCGGTTGTACAGTTCCAGTTCATAGATGGCGAGGGTGGTGGTCAGGCGGTCATCCAGCCAGTCGCTCTTGACGCCGATTTCCTTCTGCCGGCTGAGCTCTGGCCCGGTGTCGTTGGCATTGCCAGGCGCGCCTGGGGTGATGCCGATCAGCCCGCCGCCAACCGGCGAAAAGGTCTTGCTCCAGGACGCATAGAACGAATGGTCTTGCCATGGCGAATACACCACGCCCAGACGGGGGCTGGTGGTGTTGCTGTCCTGTTTTTCGCTCAGGTTGCGAATCTGGTTGGTCGTCTCCACCTCGAACTGATCGAAGCGCACGCCAGCGAGGATCTGCCACTGATCGTTCAGGCGGATCTGGTCCTGCAAGTACAGGCCGCGGCTGTCGACCACGCTGTGGTTGTTGCTCGACACCACCATGCGGCCGTTGTGTTGCAGGTTACGGTCGGGGTTGTTCAGGTCCAGGCTCGGAACCAGGGTGCCGCCGTCCTTGGGCTTTGCGGCGGTGTACAGCAGAGGATCGCGGCGCTGATGACCGAACTCAAGGCCCACCAGCAGCTTGTGCTCCAGGCTCCAGGTGGCGAAGTTGCCTTCGGCTTCAAGGTTGTTGAACAGGTTGCGGGTCTTCAGGTCCTGCTGCCAACGCTGGCGAGTGACGGTGTTGTTGCTGGCGTTGTAGGCGGTCACGTAGGTGTTGTCGAAATCACTGTCGAGCTGGAACAGGCTCAGGGTATGGCGCAGCTGCCAGGTGTCGCTGAGCTGGTAGTTCAGGCGCGAGCGCAGCGACTGGCTCTTGTCGTCGATGAAGTCGCGCTGGGTGTCGCCATAGGTAGTGTCGCGGCCAACGTCGGCCGGGCGTCCATTGACGCCTGGGATGCCGCGATCAGGTGTGCGGTTGAAGCGGCTGTATTCGTACTGCACCAGCCAGTTGAGATCTTCGCTCAGCTGCCAGCTCATGGAGGGGGCGAACAGCTGGCGGCTGCCATCGATACCGTCGCGGAAGCTGTTGTTGTCCTGGTTGCCCAGGTTCAGGCGCAGGCTGATGTCATCGCTAGGGTCGGCGTTGAGGTCGGCGTACAGGCTGCGCAGGTCCTCGCTGCCGCCTTGGACCTCGATGCTCGAGCGGCGGCCATGTTCTGGCACCTTGCTCACCCGGTTGACGATACCGCCTTGGCTGCCCCGACCATACAGCACTGCCGCTGGGCCCTTGAGCACATCGACCCGCTCGATGTTGTGCAGGTCGCGAATGTACTGGCTGTCGTCGCGCACGCCATCGAGATAGAAGTCGTTGCTGCTATCGAAGCCGCGGATTCGCACGCTGTCGAAGCGCGTGTCGGCGCTGCTGCTGACGTTGGGGATGCCTTCGAGTGCCTTGCCCAGCGAACTGCTGCCGTAGTCCAGCACATTTTGCGTCTTGAGGGTGTCGATCGCCTGCGGCACGTAACGCACCGGGGTCGAGGTGCGGGTCGCGGTGCTTACTTCTTTCACTCTGGGGTTATCGCGCTCGCGTTCACTGTCGGCGGTGACCGACAACTCCGGCAGGGTAGTGGTAGCAGCATGGGCAACGCCTGCGCTGCACAGCAGCGACAGGCCGAGGGTTACAGGAGAAAGACGGCAGGCAGCACGCATGGAAACATCCGCATAAGGCAGTAATTGGAAAAAGGGTGCGGATGATAATGCGTGCCATTTACTTGTGCTTGGGTATTTGTAAAGACTCGTCTTTACATATGTATCAGTTTGTAAATGCCAGGCCACAGTCAGGATGTCAGCACAAGAGACAGATTGCCCCAGGCAATGGCAGATATGCATTGAAATGCACCAGACCTAAGCGTGATTTTGGTTATATCGACCTGCATTTCACGATTTTTTGACATCCTCAAGCGCGGGCGGATAGGATTCGGCCAACGCCTGCCGGCCATGACTTGGCCATGCAGCTGCACAAGGCCCGCCAGGCGAGTATCGGTGGGGCCTTCCAGTTGGATCCGCATAGCGTCGAACCTACGAAGGGGCGTTGGTTCCTGGCGTCAGAATGCAGAGCGTTTTTGATTAAGAAATAAGGAAAATAACATGTTGAAAACCAGGATCAGCCTGGTCGCCTTGGCGATGATCGCCGCGACCCAGGCACAGGCCAACGAGCAGGCCGACAGCAAGGGCTTTATCGAAGACAGCCACGCAAACGTTCTCCTGCGTAACGCTTTCATCAATCGTGACAAAAAACACGGCACCAACGATCAGTCCCAATGGGGCCAAGCGTTCATCGCCAACTTCTCCTCCGGCTTCACCCAAGGCACCGTCGGTGTAGGCGTTGACGCCTTCGGCCTGTACGCGGTGCGTCTGGACGGTGGTAAAGGTCGCAACCAAGGTGGCGGCGTCGACTTCTTCAAGCGCTCCGACCCCACCTTCGACGGCGAAAAAACCAACTCGCCGCACAACCTGGCCCGCGCTGGCGCGGCCGTGAAGTTCCGCATCTCCAACACCGTGCTCAAGTACGGTGACCAGATGCCAGCCCTGCCGGTTCTGCAATACGACGATGCCCGTCTGCTGCCAGAAAGCTTCACCGGTACCCTGATCACCTCCAAGGAGATCGAAGGCCTGGAGCTGAACGCCGGTCGTTTCACCCAGGAAGCGCGCAAGAGCGCCGAGCGCCGTGACGGCGGCGGCCTCAAGTCGATCAACGTGCTCGGTGGTAGCTACAAAGTTACCGACAACTTCACCGCTTCGCTGTACACCGCAGACAACGAAGACGTGATGAAGAAGCACTACCTGGGCTTGAACTACGTCTTCCCGATTGCTGCTGACCAGTCGCTGACCCTGGACTTCAACGGCTACAAGTCGGACATCGACAACAAGTACGTGCGCGCCGCCAAGCTCAATGGCGACTCCAACACCATCTGGAGCCTGGCTGCTACCTACGCCTACGGTCCGCACTCGTTCACCCTGGCGCACCAGCGCAGCACCGGCAGCACCGGTTACAACTACGGCTGGTACCAGAACGATGGCGGCGTGGGTGACGGTGGTTCGACCATCTACCTGGCCAACTCCTACTGGTCTGACTTCAACGCTGAAGACGAGCGTTCCTGGCAGCTGGGCTATGGCCTGGACTTCGGCGCCTTCGGCGTACCGGGCCTGACCTACAAGGTTGCCTACGTTGTTGGTGACAACATCAACACCCGTAAAGTCGGTGCCCCACAAGGCTACGGCGAGGGTAAAGAGCGCGAGATCTTCAACCAGCTCCGTTACGTCGTTCAAGACGGTCCGGCCAAGGACCTGTCGATCAAGCTGCGTAGCTCGTTCGTGCGTACCAACAACGCCGTTCAGCAAAACGGCTACAACGACGACGGCAACGAAGTCCGCGTATTCGTCGAGTACCCGATCAGCATCTTCTGATCCTGACTTGGCGTCTCAAACAGCCCCGGCCTATGCCGGGGCTGTTTGTTTGCGGCGTACCGTAGCCACGGCTGGCGCTTTTTCACTCTCTCCCGTCTCTGGCGCAAAGCTGTCACTGCGCGCCATCCGCCACATCCGTGCATAGAACTCACTTTCGATCGAGCCACTGAGCAATTCGCCTGGCTTGAGGAAGGTATGCAGTTGCGAGAACAGGCCAATTTCACTGGGGCTGATACGCCGCGCCAGGTGCTTGGGCTTGAGCTCAGAGGGATGCTCCAACCCTGCGGCGGCGAGCATCTCGGCCAGGGCATGCAAGGTGTTGCGATGGAAGCTGGCCACGCGCTCGGCCTTCTCCGGCACAACTAGCGCACGCTGGCGCAGAGGATCCTGGGTCGCCACGCCAGTCGGGCATTTGTTGGTATGGCAACTTTGCGACTGAATGCAGCCAATGGCGAACATGAAGCCGCGCGCCGAGTTGACCCAGTCGGCGCCAATGGCCAATACGCTGGCGATATCGAATGCGCTGACCAGCTTGCCCGCTGCGCCAATGCGTACCCGATCACGCAGGTTCAAGCCGACCAGGGTGTTGTGCACGAACATCAAGCCCTCCCGCAGCGGTACGCCGATATTGTCGGAAAACTCCCGCGGCGCCGCGCCCGTGCCGCCTTCCTTGCCGTCGACGACAATGAAGTCCGGGGTAATGCCGGTGGCCAGCATGGCCTTGGCGATGGCCATGAACTCCCACGGATGCCCCAGGCAAAACTTGAAGCCCACCGGCTTGCCGCCAGACAGTTCCCGCAGCAACGCGACGAAGCGCAGCAGCTCGACCGGGGTGCGGAAGGCGCTGTGGGCGGCCGGCGAGATGCAGTCCTCACCCTCGCGCACGCCACGGGTGGCGGCGA
Organism: Pseudomonas sp. xss_2; assembly: GCF_043104195.1. NCBI lineage: Bacteria > Pseudomonadati > Pseudomonadota > Gammaproteobacteria > Pseudomonadales > Pseudomonadaceae > Pseudomonas > Pseudomonas sp. xss_2. Next base: position 93,791 of record NZ_JBICKL010000041.1, on the reverse strand, counting down.
TTTCCGGGCTGACCTTATGCCCCGGCAAGATCCCGCCGTGGCCAGGCTTGGCGCCTTGGCTGAGCTTGATCTCGATCATCTTCACTTGCCCATCGCGCGCCTGCTCGGCAAAGCGCTGCGGATCGAACCGGCCCTCGTCGGTGCGACAGCCAAAGTAGCCACTGCCGATCTCCCAGATCAGGTCGCCGCCGTGCTCGCGATGGTAGGGGCTGATACTGCCTTCGCCGGTGTCATGGGCGAAGCGGCCCAGCCGTGCGCCCTTGTTCAGGGCAGCAATGGCGTTGGCGCTAAGGGCGCCGAAGCTCATCGCCGAGATATTGAAGATCGATGCCGCATAGGGTTGCAGGCACTGCGGCCCGCCGATACGGATGCGAAACGACGCCGGATCCGGCGTTTGCACCGGCAGCATCGAATGGCTGATGAACTCGAAACCGGTCTTGTAGACGTCATTGAGCGTGCCAAAGGCTTTCTCGGCGCTCTCGTTCTTGGCGCGGGCATACACCAGTGAACGTTGCGCGCGGGAGAACGGCAGCTTGTCGTCATCACCTTCGATCAGGTACTGGCGGATTTCCGGGCGAATGGTTTCGATCAGGTAACGGATGTTGCCCAGGATCGGGTAGTTGCGCCGCACCGCGTGATGGCTCTGGCGCAGGTCGTTGAGGCCGACCAGGCTGAGCAGGGCAGTGATCACGCAAAACGGCCACAGCCAGCTGTGCTGGGCGAGCAAGGGGATACTGGCAAAGGTGAAGATCAGGCAGGCGGCCAGGCAGGCGTAGCGGCTGGGGAGCGACTCTTTCATGGGTCCATCGCAGGCAGGATGACCCGACCTAGGATAGGCAAAGCAAGCGCGCGGAAAACCAGGGGTTTCGGTAAAAGACTCTTGCGCGCGCGCGACTTGCGTTCAATCGTCGCCCTGGGCTAACGCCGTGCTCGCTTGGCGCCCCGGGATCGCCCCGGGCCGCTCGCACAGGTTCACGCCAGCTCGAAGTACCACTCGAGGAAGGCGTTGAAATCTGGGTATTGAGGCTTGACCTTGCCGGCGAGGAAGTCCACCAGCAACGGCCCTGCCTCCAGCTCCAGCACTTCCCCAGTGCGGGTGTTATAGAAGAAACCGTGCTCAGCCTGGAAATCATCCAGCGGCAGGTACTCCTCCGGCAGGCCCATATCCCGTGCGGCTTCAATCGAGTCTTCGTAGCTGGAGTTAACCAGGAACCAGCCTACCTGGAAGATCTCGGTGTGGCGGCTAAGGAAGGTAGGCGAATCCTCGACATGCAAAAAGAACTCGACGAAATCGGAGTCCATGGGGATACCCAGGTCGCTCAGGGCTTGCTGGTAGTCCTCGAAGGCATCATCGAACCACCAGCCCTTGGCTTTGCAATGGTCGATCAGTTTTTTGGAAAGCATGTCAGGCTCCACATCGGTTTGGTTTGCCACGGGCCTTCATGGCCGCGTTAGCGCGTTGTTTCCAGTATGCATCACGGTCAATGTCGAAAGCGCTCCGATTGACCGGATTGTGGGGGTGAGCGTTGGGCAAGTGCGGATGCAGGGCATTGCTCTTGCGGAAGCGGTTATGGGTCTTCGCCGAAAGTTCGAACAAGGACCCCAGCCCATCCTGTTTCGAGTGATGCAGGTGCACCACTTGGTACTTGCCGTTCTTGACGATCATGGGGCTGCGATTTTCTTCCAGCACCAGTTGCATGTTGGTCTTCACGCCATTCTTGGTCTTGACCTTCAAGTCCCAGTCGATCTCCTGCTGATAGACCGTATGCACATTGCCAGAAGGCGCCTCGAACACCGTTCGGGTGAAGATGCCATCCAGGCCGAGCGGGTCGATCCAGGTGAACGGGTTGGGCCCATAGGCATACAGGTTCAGGCCACCGTACAGGCCAATCGGGTCCGGTTGGGTGAAGCGCCCGATATCGGGGTCGTAGTAACGGTGCAGGTTGTAGTGCAGGCCGGTTTCGCGATCAAGGTACTGACCCTGAAAGCGCAGATTCTGCTCGTCGATGAAGCGCGCCTCGCGCTCCTCGCGCAGGGTATTGCCCCACACCTGATAGCTTGCTTGCCAGAGCAGCTTACCCTGGTCGTCGGTCAGCTTGTTCGGCAGGCCATTGACGTCGTTGTGGAAGTGGCAGACCTGCTGCGTCTGGCCCTGGCCGTCGATGCGCGCAAGTGGCTCGAAGCCGTCGTTGGCATAGACGTAGACGCTAGCGCGGCCATTGCGTCGCTCGCTCAGCAAGCGCTGGCCCTCCCAGGTGAAGCAGGTCTGGTTCAACAGCCGACCCTGGCCGTCGTACTCGGTTTTTTCCAGCCTGCGTCCCAGCGGGTCATAGCGCATGCGCAGCACGCGTTCGCGCCCTGCCTGATGGCTGTCGACCCGTATCAGGCGGTGCTCGGCGTCATAGTGAAAATGCTGCGTGCCCCAGCGACGGCTGCGTTTTTCCAGCAAGCGGCCGAAGGCGTCATAGCGGTAGCGTTTGTCCTGGTAGTGGCTCAGGCGATTATGGCGAACCGGTTTGGCCGGCGCCTGCGCGGGGTCTATCAGGTTGGCGGCAGCATCGTAGGCGAAGGCTTCATGGGTGCCATCGTGAGCATCCTGGCGGGCGATTATCCGGCCGGCCGCATCGTGGCGTAGCCACTGTTGATGCTGTTGGCCGGGCTGCTGGCTGAAATGCCCCGCCAGATCATCGGCCAAGCTCCACTGGTAGCTCTCCTGGAACGGCGCCAGCAGCTGGGAGGCTTGGTCGAGCTGGCGAGATTGGCGTCTGTGCAGCCGCCCGCTGCGGTCGTACTCGCTTTGCGTCGCCAGGCGACCTTGCACGCGCAAGGTCTCGCGATGCAGGCGGTCGCGTTCGAAGTCGCAAAGCAACAGGCCGTCGAGGTTGATGTGGTGCAGATGGCCATTGCCGTAGAAATGCCGATTGAGCCAGCGGCCGTCAGGCAACTGGGTTTGCAGGGGATTGCCCAGTTCATCGTAGACCCGCCTCAGTACCCCGCCTGCAGTGTGCTCCTCGGTGTTTTGCCCCAAGGCGTCATAGGCGAACGCTACCCGTTGCGTGTTGCCGTCGCGGTCAGTGCCGAGCACTTCCAGCAGTTGGTCCAACGCGTCGTAGCGATACTCGGTGAAACCATCGTCGGTGGTCTTGGTGACCATTCGCCCAACGGCATCGCGGGTGTACTGATGGACGATTGCCGCTGGGTTCGCCTCGGCGAACGCGGGCGAGGGGTAAAACTCCAGCGCGATCAGGTTGTCCGTGGCGTCATAGCGGTAGCGGCGTCCGCCGCCGTCCAGCTCTTGCTGGTCAATCAAGCGATCGAGCGGGTCCCAGCTGAACCGATAGTGCTCGCCGTTGGCATTGCTCAGGGCACTCAAGCGACCGTAGGGATCGTAGCGATACTCCACCTGGTGACCGAGTGGGTCGATGCTTTTCCAGGCTTTGCCTTGCCGATTGAAACTGTAGAGGCTGGTCTGCCCGCCTGTATCGCTGTAGCGCACCAGCCGGCCCAGGGCGTCGTGCTCGAAGTGCTCCCGACGACCGTCAGGTTGCACGATGGCGGTCAGGTAGCCACGGATATCCCGCTCATAGGTGGTGCATTCACCCAAGGCATTGGTCACTGCCTGCAAGTGGCCGCGGTGATCGTAGTCGAAGCGGGTTGTTGCAGCAGAACAGTCGGTATAGCGCTTGAGTTGGCCCAGTGGGTTCCAGTGCAGTTGCTTGTGCTTGCCTGCCGCATCGATGATTTCCACGACCTGGCCGTGCGCGTCGTAGCGGTAGCGTGTGACCTGGCCCAGCGGGTCGGTCTCACGGGTGCGATTGCCACGCGGGTCATAGCGATACTGCCAACGATTGCCCGCCCTGTCGGTGCGCGCGCGCGGCAAGGCCCAGTGCTCCAGCCACTGAAACGACTCGCTGCGGCCAAGCGGGTCGATGCTTTCGGCCAGGTTGCCCGACTCGTCATAAAAGTACTGCCATTGGCCGCCATCGGGCGCCTGGGCGCCGAGCAGTTGGCGCTCATCGTTCCACTCGAAGTGCCAGGTGTCGCCCAGCGCATTGGTGAACGAGGTGACCTGATACTGCGGGTTCCAACGACGGGTCGAGACCCGTTGCAGGCCATCGGTGATACGCGTAATGCCCGCGCCAAGGTCATACTCGAAGCGATACTCGTCGCCTTCGTTGGTCCAGTGTCGGACCACCCGCCAACCATCGTCGAAACTCGCCCACTCATAGCAGCACTGCAGGCCGTCGTAGGTCTGGTGCAGGGTCAGGCGAGCGCCGCCATCGTAGCCGAACTGTCGGGTGGGGCGGGCCAGGGCGTCTTCAACCTGGGCCAGGTTGCCGTTGGCGTCATAGCGGTAGCTGACCAGCGTTTCCCGGCTGGGCTGGGGCTGATTTGCCTGAGGATAGTGACGATCAACCGCGAGCAGCCGCTGGGGCCACTGGCTGCAATAACGCAAGTGGATCTCGATCTGCCCGCTACTGTCGCGCAAGCGTGCCAGACGGCCGAGGTCGTCGTATTCCAGGTAGAGGCGGTTGTCGTTGCGGTCGCCCAGCTGGCTCAGGCGCAGGCGATCAGGGTTGCCCGGCGTAGGCTCGAACAGCCGGTACACCCCTTGCAGGCTTTCGATCAGCAGTTCGCCATTGAGGGCGTGACGCACGCTCAAGCCTTCACTGGCACTGAATACCGCATCGCCCTTGGGAATCTGCCCCATGTCGATGACTCTGGCTTGCTCATCGGTGAACAGCAGGCGTTCTGTGCCCGCGTCACGCTTGAACTCGACGAAGACTTCGTAAGCCACGCTCCAGCCGGGGCCAAACAGCCCGTCGCGGCGTTCATCGCGGCTGTTGTAGTAGCGCTGCCAGGGCAGCGGGATCGGGCCTGGCAGGTTGAAGTCCAGGTCCTCCTCGCCGTTGAGCAACTTGGCGCCAGTGGGCGCGTGGACCGGATTCGGCGAGCCGACGATGGCAGAGGTGAGGGCGCTGGTGACCTGGCCACTGACATAGCTGCTCACGCCACCGATCAGCATGCAGCCAAACCGGCTGTAGAACTTGCCACCGCGCCCGCGCAAAAGCATCAAGGCGGTGATCGCCAGGCCGATCCCAGGCGTCTTGCCGCTGCGTATCTCGCGGACCACGATAGGCTCGCCGCCGATGCGCACATTGTTCGACACCAGCCCACCGTCGACGATCACCGCTTCACAGGTGCTGCGGTCGCCACTGCGCGCAGCCGGATGGCCATTGATCAATACCTTGCTCGAACCTTCGGCGAGGTATTGCGGCGGCATCGGCGGGTGCTTGCTGCACACGACCTTGTCGTCGTTGGCTTCCTGGGTGTTGGCGGCGGGGCTGGCGACGGTGGGGCGCCACATCTGCGAGAAGAACCCCTTGGCCATGTCCAGGAAGGATTCCTCAGGCTCATCGGTACCCTCTGCGCCGCCTTCCAGTGGCGCGGGGGGCGCGATAACCACACCTGCTGCGCGGGCTGCCGGTTTACCGTTGGTCTTGGTGTCGGGGGAGCCTGAAGCGATGGTCGCCTGCACCGAGGGCGGAAACAAAAAATTGCCGATACCCTCACATAATCGACTGAGCCCAGTGTCGGCGCCGGTCGCCGCCATGGCCACACCCACCACCAGGCCCACCACTGCGCCGAGCACGAAGCAGCCCAGCCCGCCAGTGGCTACGGTGATGCCCAGGGCCGCAGCGACGGCTGCCGTCGCCAGGGCGCCGATGGCCACGGTGGCAGCAACTTCCAGCACGCCGCCGACGATGTCGGCCATCATCGAGGTGTGCAACAGGGCATCGCCTTCGCGTGCCGCCCACAGAGCGTCAGACATGGAAGGGGATCAGCCGAGGTTGTCGAAGTCGAGCGATTGTTTGATCGCCAGCCAATGCGCTGCCTCAACTTCGCCCAGCGGCTGCGGCTTGACGTAGCTGAGCGCGAACATCCGGCGAGTGCCGGGCAGCACAAAAGCCAGCTGGTACTGGTAGACCTTCTCCTGGCCCTTGCTGAACTGGCTGCTCAGCTCGATCGCGTCAATGCCTGTGGCGCCCACGCGCACCGCCTGGGCGGGCTGGAAGTTGAGGTCCTTGACCTGCTGTTGCAGGCGCTGCAATTGGCCATCGAAGTTGCTTTGCAGGGTCTCGCCCTCGGCCAACAGGCTACGGCTGACGATCAAGGAGGTGCCCAAGGCCTCGAAGCGCAGGATATTGATCGTGGAGTCCTGCACAGTGGGGTCAGGCAGGGCGAAGCGGAATTCGTTGAGGCGGTAGCTCATGGGGCATCTCGTTACTTGCTGGAGTCGGGGAACATGGCCTTGACCGAGTCCTGGATTTTTTTCTGCACACCTTGCTCATTCGCTGCGGTTTGCGCACCGCTGCCAACGTTCAGGTCGAGGGTGCCGTCCGTGTTGATCTCGGCATCTTTGCTGGCGTGGAAGCTGAACTGCACGCAGCTGAGGTTGATCTGCCCACTGGCATTGAGCTCGATCACGCTCTTGCCGCAGACCAGCCGCAGGTTGTCACCCACTTCCAGCAGGTAGCTGTTGCCGATGCTGTCGCGTTTGCTCGCGCCGACCAGCAGGACCTCGTCGCGGCGCACTGCGCGCAAGCGATCCTGGCCGATGGTGATGGTCTCCAGCATGCCGACGCTCTGGGTGCGGTTGATGCCTACCGAAAGGGTCTCGCTCTGCTCGACCACGGTGTCCATGTTGCGCTCGGCATGCACGTACAGCTGCTCGGCCCCCTTCTTGTCTTCCATGCGGATTTCATTGAAGTTGGCCGGGCTGCCGCCCTTGCTCGAACGGCTCTTCATGCCGCTCTGGGTGGCATTGCCGGGCAGGTCGTAAGGCACCGTTTGTTCAGCGTTGTAGACGCGCCCGGTAATGATCGGTCGGTCAGGGTCGCCTTCGAGGAAACTGACGATCACCTCCTGGCCAATTCGTGGGATCTGCATCGAACCCCAGTTCTTGCCAGCCCAGGCCTGGGACACACGAATCCAGCAGGAGCTGTTTTCGTTGGATTGGTCATGGCGGTCCCAGTGGAAATGCACCTTGACCCGGCCGTACTGGTCGGTCCAGATCTCTTCGCCGGCGGGGCCTACTACCACGGCGGTCTGCGGACCTTTGACGATCGGTCGCATGGTGCTCGAAACCGGCCGATAGCTCTGCTGCGCAGCGATGCAGCTGAGGTTGCTTTCGAACTGCGCCGAGCCGCTGCCCCCGCCGGTCTCCAGGCGCTCCTGGACCACGTAGTAACGGGCAGAGACGATCAGGTACTCGCGGTTCTGGTCCTGGCGGGTAAAGCCGCTGAGGCTGAACAGATGGCCGCTACCCAGGCCGCGGGCGTTGCCGCGCAGCTCGACCCGCTCGTGCAGGCTTTGCAGCGACTCCAGGCGGGTGCGCGCATAGTGCTCGCCGTCCTGCGACTGTTCGTAGGCGCCGGGGTAGTCGAACAGCGGATAGTCGCCGGCCTGGTGCGGGCGTGGCATCGCCGAGCGTACGTCGATGCGTGCGCTGGGGCGCTGGAAGTCATAGTCGTTGAGCTCGAGCGAGCCTGGCTGCACTTCCTGGGCAAGGTGCCAGTCATTGATATGGTCGCGTTCGCGGTGCTGTCCATCCGGGGGATAGAAGGGCACCGACTCGTAGCCCGGCGCCTTGTGGTGGGCGCCGTAGGCGTCGGCCAGCACCAGTACGTGGCGCTCTTGTTCGTGGCGGAAGAAGTAGTAGATGCCTTCTTCCTCCATCAGCCGGCTGACGAACTCGAAGCTGGTCTCGCGGTACTGCACGCAGTATTCGCGTTCGCGATAGCTGCGGCTCAGGGCGTCCTCGAAATCGGAGAAACCCAGGTCGCGGAACACCTGCTTGATGATCTGCGGCGCGCTCAGGTGCTGGAAGATCCGGCAGTCGCTGGTGCGCGTCAGCAGCCACAGCCACGGGCGCAGGGTCACCCGATAGCTGGCGAACTGGCCACGGTCGACCGACTGGCTGCAGCGCGCGACGATGCCATGGAAATAGCGCGAGCCACCCAGGCTCAGCTGCAACGACAGGCTCATCGGCTTGCCGAGCAGTTGGTTGAGGTCGATCGCCGGATCGTCGCTGGTCAGTTGCAGCTCATAGTCGAACAGGCGGCCGAGTTCTTCGCTGCCGCCCATCTCGCTGAGCAGCAGCACGTCCGGGCCCAGGGGGCTGTTGATCTGCGCCAGGCGCGTGAGTTGCTTGAACAGCATGAAAGGTCCTGTCAGCTGGCGGCGCTGAAGTCGTAGTGCAGGTCATTGTCGCGGCGGCTGATGCTGACGCTGGCCAGCGGCTTGCCCTCCAGCAGGCGCGTGAGGAACTCGCGGCTCATGTCCGGCAGCAGGCCATTGGTCAAGATCGCGTCGATCATGCGTCCGCCGCTTTCGCTCTCGGTGCAGCGCGAGACGATCAGCTCGACCACGCCTTCGTCGTAGGCGAAGCCGACTTTGTGGGTGTTCTCCACGCGCTTGCGGATGCGCTCCAGTTGCAGGCGAGTGATGGCCTTGAGCATGGCGTCGCTGAGCGGGTAGTAAGGGATGGTCACCAACCGGCCGAGCAGCGCCGGCGGGAAGATTTCCAGCAACGGCTTGCGCAACGAGCTGGCGACCGACTCGGGATCGGGCAGCGCTTGCGGGTCGTTGCAGGTGCTGGCGATCAGCTCGGTGCCGGCGTTGGTGGTGAGCAGGATCAGGGTATTGCGAAAATCGATCTGGCGACCTTCGCCATCCTCCATGACGCCCTTGTCGAACACCTGGAAGAAAATCTCGTGCACATCCGGGTGGGCCTTTTCCACCTCGTCGAGCAGCACCACGCTGTACGGCCGACGACGCACCGCCTCGGTCAGTACCCCGCCTTCGCCGTAGCCGACATAGCCGGGTGGCGCGCCCTTGAGGGTCGACACGGTGTGGGCTTCCTGGAACTCGCTCATGTTGATGGTGATCAGGTTCTGCTCCCCGCCATACAGCGCTTCGGCCAGGGCCAGGGCGGTCTCGGTCTTGCCTACCCCAGAGGTGCCGGCGAGCATGAACACGCCAATCGGCTTGTTCGGGTTGTCCAAGCCTGCGCGCGAGGTCTGGATACGCTTGGCGATCATTTGCAGGGCGTGGTCCTGGCCGATGATGCGCTTGGCCAGGTGGCTGTCGAGGTTGAGCACCGTCTCGATTTCGTTGCGCGCCATGCGTCCGACCGGAATGCCGGTCCAGTCCGCGACCACCGAAGCCACCGCTTGGTAGTCCACGGTTGGCAGAATCAGCGGTGACTCGCCTTGCAGCGCGCTCAGGCGCTGTTGCAGGTCGATCAATTGCTCGCGCAGGGCATGGCTGCCCTGAACGTCGATCTCCTGATCGACCACGCCGACGTGTTCGCGCAATTGCGCGCGAGTGGCCAGCAGCTCATCGACCAGGGCTTTTTCTTCGGTCCAACGGCTTTCCAGCTCGGTGAGGCGCTGGCGCTCTTCGCTCAGGCTGGCCTCGACCTTGGTCTGGCGCTGGGCAGTGTCGACGCCGATGGCGCTTTCGCGGGCGATGATCTGCAGCTCTACCTGCAGGGCCTCGATGCGTCGGCGGCTGTCGTCGACCTCGGCCGGGACCGCATGCAAGCTGATCGCCACGCGTGCGCAGGCAGTGTCGAGCAGGCTGACCGACTTGTCGGGCAACTGACGCGCCGGGATGTAGCGGTGCGACAGCTTGACCGCGGCCTCCAGGGCTTCGTCGAGGATTTGCACCTGATGATGTTTTTCCATGGTCGAGGCAACGCCGCGCATCATCAGCAGCGCCTTGTCTTCACTCGGCTCGGCCACTTGCACTACCTGGAAGCGGCGGGTCAGGGCCGGGTCTTTCTCGATGTGCTTCTTGTACTCGGCCCAGGTGGTCGCGGCCACGGTGCGCAGGCTGCCGCGCGCCAGTGCCGGTTTGAGCAGGTTGGCCGCATCCCCGGTACCGGCTGCGCCGCCTGCGCCGACCAAGGTGTGCGCTTCATCGATGAACAGGATGATCGGCTTGGGCGAGGCCTGGACATCCTCGATCACCTGGCGCAGGCGCTGTTCGAACTCGCCTTTCATGCTCGCGCCGGCCTGCAGCAGGCCAACATCCAGGCTGCGCAGCTCGACGTCCTTGAGCGCTGGCGGTACGTCGCCAGCCACGATGCGCAGGGCGAAACCTTCGACCACCGCCGTTTTGCCAACCCCAGCCTCACCGGTGAGGATCGGGTTGTTCTGCCGGCGGCGCATGAGGATGTCGACCAGTTGGCGAATCTCTTCGTCGCGGCCGACGATAGGGTCGAGCTTGCCGCTGCGGGCCTGCTCGGTGAGGTCGACGGTAAAGCGCTTGAGCGCTTCCTGCTTGCCCATTGCCGCGGGCGCTACAGCGCCGCTGGCCTCGCCGGGAGCGGCGGCAGTGAAGCCGTCGCTGGCACCCAGGTTGTTTTCGGGCGAGTCGCCGACATACTCATCGAAACGCTCGCTCAAAGCCTCGACCTTGATCTTGGCGAACTCGCTGGACAGCCCCAGCAGGGCGTTGCGCAGGCTTGGTGTCTTGAGGATACCCAGCAACAGGTAGCCGGTTCGCACCTGGCTTTGGCCGAACATCAGGCTGCCGTAGACCCAGCCGCGCTCGACCGCTTCCTCGACTTGCGATGACAGGTCGGTGATCGAGGTCGAGCCGCGTGGCAGGCGGTCCAGCGCGTCGGTCAAATCCCGCGCCAGGCGCGCAGGTTCGATGTTGCACTGGCGTACGATGCGGTGCAGGTCCGAGTCCTGGAGTTGCAGAAACTGGTGCAGCCAGTGCGCCAGTTCCACGTACGGATTACCCCGCAGCTTGCAGAACACGGTGGCGGCTTCGATCGCCTTGTAGGCGACGCTGTTGAGTTTGCCGAACAGCGCGGCGCGGCTGATTTCACCCATGTTGCTGACTCCTTGTACCCGGTGGTGTGAGTGGCTGCTCGGCGTAATACCGGGCTAGCTTGAGATCGTTGGCATCGCGTGCTGGCTGGCCGAGCCAGGTATCGAAGCCCAGGCGTTGGCCTGCATTGAGTTGCAGGGCGGGGACCTGCTCGCGTTGCAGAATCAGGTTCAAATCCCAGTCCAGCTCGTGACCCTGGTACTCAGCGACCCAGGCGGCCAGTTCGATGAATGCGCTGCCGCCGGGCAGCAGGGCGTGGTACTGGTCGAGGGTCAGCGGGCCCAGGCACAGGCGGAACTTGTGCTGGCGGTCCCAGACGTAGCGGCCCAGGCACAGATCCACCCCCAGGCGATTGGCGCGCACGCCAAGCTGGCTGCGCTCGGGCAGCTCAAGCCATTGGCCGACGTACTCTTCAAGTTTCACCGGCACGCCGAAGTAACTGGCCAGGATGCTGCACAGGCCATCGGGGTAGCGGGTTTGCGCGGCCAGGTGGCCGGAGAAATGCAGCTTGGCGGTATCGGCCAACGGCCCCTGGCCTTGCAGGGCCGGCAGGCCACGGCCGCTCAGGGCGGCCAGGCGCGCGGCCCAGTAGTCATCCCCCGGGCGGTCGTGGCTGACCGTTGGCCGCGCCTCGGCCCAGGCCCGGTAGAACAGGCTCAGCAAGCGGTGGTGGAAAATATCCAGGAAGCGCTTGCTGGTATGGTCGGCGTGATTGCGCTGGCGTTCGCGCATGTGCTCGGTGAGGTGCAGCGGCAGTGGCCCGTTGGGGCCGCCGAGGCCGAAGAAGAACTGCTCGAGGCGCGCAGGCCGCTGTTCTTCAGCTGGGCTTACCGAGGCCAGGGTTGCCGGGGCGAACGCGCAGTCCAGGCGCTGGCCAAGGCGCACCGGCTCATCGGCCAGGCGCAGCGAATGGCCGAAGCGCGGCAGGTCGGGGTGTTCTGCTTCGAGCCGGCGCAGGGCCTGGAAGAAATCGTACTCCCAGGGCTCGGCCTGCATGGCCTCGAGCGTGTTCACAGGGTCGGTCGGCGTCCGGGCTTGGCTTTCCATCGCATGATCTCGCCGCGCTCAGTGGTGCGCAGCACGGTTTCGGTGAAGCTGTTGATGGACACGTAACGGGTGAGGAAACGTTCGAACACCGCGCCGAGCAGAAACACCCCGGTGCCGCGGAAGGCGTTCTCGTCGAACGCCAGGGTAATCTCCAGGCCACGACCGAAAACGATCGGCCCGGGCATCGGCAGGCGCCGGGTGCAGGCTTTGCTGCTGACCTCGCGCAGGCCGTCGATCTGCAATTGCAGCGCGCTGTCCTGGCTGTCGCCATACAGCCGGAGCAACTCGCGCAGGGCCGCTGCGCCCTGACCTTGCTCGGTCAGCGACAGGTAGTTCAGCGACAGCTGGCTGATCAGCCGCCAGGCGCGGTTGTCGTGGGCGTGGCTGGCGCGCGGGCGGCTCGGCCCGGCCAGGCAGCGCACGGCCGACACCGGGGCGCTGTCGGCCAGGCTGAAGTCGCTACGACCGTCGCCGATGTTCATGAACAGCGGCAGGTCGCGGTTACTGCACAGCGCGCTGATGCCCAGCTGGCGCAGGTCGTGGCGATAGGGCGCCTGTTGGCCGTCGACCAGGCTGACGAAGGTCTCGCTGCCCATGTAGCTCGAACGGGTGCCATTGCGCCGCTGTTCGCTGGACAGCACGCGCGGCTCACGGCGCACGATGTAATAGGACTGCTCGCGGCCATAGCGCGACGGATCGCGTACGGCGTAGAACGGCAGGAATTCTTGATCAGCGCCGGTGCCATGGCCGGTAACCCGTTGCAGCGAGTGGATCTCGAAATCGGTTGGCCGGGTGCGGTCGGCAATCACATGGTGTTCGTTGACCTTGTCGCTCAGGTGAATACGGTCGACTCGACGCGGGAACAGGTTGATCGCCGGGGTACAGAAGGGCACGAACTGGTTGGCCGTGACGCTGCTTTCCAGGCTCTGGTCAAAGCGCTCGAACAAGATCAGCAGCTCCAGCTCTTGGCCGCTGCAGCGTTTGACCGCGCGCTCCAGGCCGGCGAAATCGACGAACAGAAAGCGCTGTGGCAGGGCGAAGTATTCTTGCAACAAGCGGTAGCCCTGAAACGCCTGGGGCACCACCGGCAGCGCCGCCTCCTGGTCATCGAAGCCGCAGGGTAGCAAGGCTTGCTCGACGGGGATGCGCTCGACCCAGTCAGCCCCTGGCTGGCGAACGAACACCGCGCAGGCATTGCCCAGCAGTTGCTCGTAAAGACGAAACGGCGTTTCGTCGGCGCCGTTGAGGTACAGCGGCAGGTGCTTCAATGGCAGGCTGGCGAACGGCACTTCAGCGCCGCTGCGCAGGGTCAGGCGCAGCCCGGCGCGGGCCTTGGGCTCGCTGCTGGCAAGCCTGCCGAGCACCGCGCCGGGGTTGCCGAAGTACTCGGCGCGGGCCACTTGCAGGGGCCACAGGGTGACGTCCTGGGTGCTGCGAAACTCACAGGGTGTTTGCGTATCGCGGCCAAGGTTGGCGCGCAGCACGCTGCCCCGCGGCAGCTGGAAACCGGCGCTGAGCGAGCCTTCGTCGGGGTCGGTCTGCATCTGCACCACAGTCATCGACGGCGTCGGCGCCAGGTAGTGCGGGTAGGCGATTTCCAGCAGGTTGTGGGTGAAGGTCGGGTATTCGGCGTCGAGCTTCAACTGCACCCGCGCAGTCAGGTAGGCAAAACCTTCCAGCAACCGCTCGACATACGGGTCGGCGCAGTCGATGCCGGACAGGGTCAGGCGCCCGGCGATCTTTGGGTATTCCTGGGCGAACTCTGCCGCGCTTTCGCGGATGTGCTGCAGCTCCTGGTTGTACAGCTCGAGCAGGCGCGGGTTCATGCACGTCTCCGGCGGTCGGCGGGGGCCACGCGCACATGGCCCGACTCCAGGTCCAGGTCAGTCTGCAGCAGCAAGGGCAGGGCGGCCGGTTGCGCCCACAGGTCGCCTTCGATCTCGAAGCTCAGGGCGTTGGCGTTCATCTCGCCAGGTGCCGCCTGGGCCCGCACTTTCAAGGTGTGGGCAAGAATGCGTGGTTCGTAGGTGGCGATGGCCTGGTGGATGATGCGCTCCAGGGCGGACAGGTCGATATTCGAGGCACTGTTGCCGGCCAAGGCGGGCAGGCCGTAGTTGATCACCGAGGCGCCGGCTGGTGTGTTCAGGGTCGCCTGGGTGTCGAGCAGCGAAGTGGTGTTGAGCAGCCAGGTCAGGTCGCGCAGCACCGAGGCCTTGAGCTGTTGCAAGGACAGCACGCGTTTGTCGGCGGCTTCCTGCAGGTTGCCGGGCTCGTCGTCGGTCAGACGATCCAGTAACGAGGGTTGCAGAAGGTCGCGGGCGGCGATGTTGGCTACCACGGAAAAACTCCGCTGGAACAATTCGGGACCGCGTCGCCTGCTTCGCGAGCAAGCCCGCTCCCACAGGGGCAACCGATGGCCATTGTGGGAGCGGGCTTGCCCGCGAAAAGGCCGACGCCCAGATCAGATCTTGACGTTGGAGCGCACGTTCCAGCCGTACTTGATCGGCCCGCCTTCCTTGGAACCATCGGCCTTCTGCGGTTGGTAGTCGACGGTGACCTTGGCGAAGTTCAGGGTGACGTTTTCGGTCAGGCGATCATCGCTGCCCGAGCCGCCGGTGCTCAGCGAGCTGATCAGCACTTCTTCAAGGTTGATGATCAGGTACTCGACCTGGCTTTCGCCGCCGGCTTTACGCACGGTCAGCTTGACCTTGTCGATGTGCTTGCCGCTGGAGCAGTGGGCCATCAGGTTCGGGCTGGATTTGTCGACGTACTTGGTGATCGACAGGTCCTGGATATTGACCTTGCCGGCACCGCCGCCACCGCCCATGTGCATGTTGCCGGACTGGGACATGCCCCAGCTCCAGTTGAGCACGTCGATCTCGTCCTTGTGGGCCTTGTCCATGGACTCGCCCTTGATGTCGCCGATCTTGATGAAAATATCTACAGCCATGATGTCTCCGGAATGTCGCGTCGTTTGGCAGTGCTAGAGGGCGGCGGTGCCGCCCTTAGCGGGGTTTAGGCGCTCTTGGCCGATGGCAGCTTGGAAACCAGGCGCAGCGACACGGTCAGCCCTTCGAGCTGGTAGTGCGGGCGTAGGTAGAAGCGCGAGTTGTAGTAACCCGGGTTGCCCTCGACTTCCTCGACCACCACTTCGGCAGCCGCCAGTGGGTGCTGGGCCTTGGTGGTCTCGGTGGAGTGCGCCGGATCGCCGTCGACGTAGTTGAGGATCCAGTCCTGCAGCCAGCGCTGCATCTCGTCCTTTTCCTTGAACGAGCCAATCTTGTCGCGAACGATGCACTTGAGGTAATGGGCGAAACGGCAGGTGGCGAACAGGTACGGCAGGCGCGCAGCCAGGTTGGCGTTGGCGGTGGCGTCCGGATCGTCGTATTCGGCCGGCTTTTGCAGCGACTGGGCGCCGATGAACGCGGCGAAGTCAGTGTTCTTTTTGTGCAGCAGCGGCATGAAGCCGTTTTTCGCCAGCTCTGCCTCGCGGCGGTCGGAAATGGCGATTTCGGTCGGGCACTTCATGTCCACGCCACCGTCATCGGTGGGGAAGGTGTGCGCCGGCAGGCCCTGTACCTCGCCGCCCGATTCAACGCCACGGATGCGCGAGCACCAACCGTAGTACTTGAACGAACGGTTGATGTTGACCGCCATCGCGTAGGCCGCGTTGGCCCAGGTGTACTTGCTGCTGTCGGCGCCGTCGGTGTCTTCTTCGAAGGCGAAGGCTTCCACCGGATCGGTCTTGGCCCCGTATGGCAGGCGTGCGAGGAAGCGCGGCATGGTCAGGCCGATGTAGCGCGAGTCTTCCGATTCACGCAGCGAGCGCCAGCCGGCGTATTCCGGGGTGGTGAAGATCTTGGTCAGGTCACGTGGGTTGGACAGCTCTTGCCACGAACCCATGCCCATCACCGTCGGCGAGGCGGCGGAAATGAACGGCGCGTGCATCGAGGCGCACACCTTGGACATCTCGCCGAGCAGCTCGACATCCGGTGGCGACTGGTCGAAGTAGTAGTCGCCGACCAGGCAGCCATAAGGCTCGCCGCCGAACTGACCGTACTCTTCTTCGTAGAGCTTCTTGAACACCGGGCTCTGGTCCCAGGCGGTGCCCTTGAATTTCTTCAGGGTCTTGTGCAGGTCGTTCTTGGAGATGTTGAGCACGCGGATCTTCAGCTGCTCGTCGCTCTCGGTGTTGTTGACCAGGTAGTGCAGGCCACGCCAGGCGCTTTCCAGCTGCTGGAAGTCGGGGTGATGGATGACCTGGTTGACCTGGGCGGTGAGCTTGGCGTCGATGGCGGCGATGATCTGCTCGATCGAGCCGATGGCATCGTTGGAGACCAGGTTGGTCTGTGCCAGGGCTTGTTCGGCGAGGGTGCGCACGGCGCTCTCGACGGCTTCCTTGGCGCGCTCGGTCTTGGGCTTGAACTCTTGCAGCAGCAGCGCTGCGAATTCACTCGGCTCCTGGGTGGTGGCCGGTTGCGACTGGGTGTCGCGCAATGGATCGTTCATGGGCGGTCTCCTCAGGCGCTTGGGTCAACGTCGGCAGGCTTTGGCGCGCTGGCCAGGGCCTGCAGCAGGGCAGGGTCTTTGATCGCTTTGAGGATGATGTCCTCGGCGCCGGTCTTGCCGTCCATGTAGGTCAGCAGGTTGGCCAGCTGGGTGCGCGCTTCGAGCAGCTGGTTGAGCGCGTCGATCTTGCGCGCCACGGCCGCAGGGCTGAAGTCGTCCATGCTCTCGAAGGTGATATCCAGGCTCAGGTTGCCTTCACCGGTCAGCTCGTTGGGCACGTTGAACGCTACCCGTGGCTGCATGGCCTTGAGGCGCGAGTCGAAGTTGTCGACGTCGATCTCCAGGAACTTGCGCTCGGCCACAGCCGGCAGCGGCTCGGCGGGTTTGCCGGCAAGATCCGAGAGCACGCCCATGACGAACGGCAATTGGACTTTCTTCTCGGCGCCATACAGCTCGACGTCGTATTCGATCTGCACCCGCGGCGCACGGTTGCGTGCGATGAATTTCTGGGAGCTGGTGTTCGCCACGTTGTTCCTCCTGGTCGCCGGTGCGGCGGCTTCGTCTGTTGCGGGCGTCGGTTAAGCGGTGCGCGTGGGAGCTCAGTCGGCCTCGGGACCGCGCAGGTTTTCAAATTGCGAGAGACCGTCCGGGATCAGGTCGCGGACGATGGTCGCGAAGTCGGCATTGACCAGGTTCTTGGCCCGGCGCAGCAGCACCGGCAACGGGCTCGACGGCTCGTGACGGGCGTAGTACTGGAGCAGGCGGTCCAGGCTTTGCAGCACCTCTTCGCGGCTGCTGACCTCACCGGGGCGAGCTGAAGGGCGCAGGCTTTGCGCAGGCTGCGCGGCGTTTTGCTGGTCGCTGCCAGGGCTGTCGTCAGCGCCACTCTGGGCTTCGCCCAATGGCAGTTCGCCGCCTGGCGCGTAATCGCCAAGCACTTGCTGCGCCTGGCGCAGTGGCTGCTTGAGGGCGCTGAGGTCGACCCCGCTGGCCGAACCGACCTGATCGCTGACGCGCCGCTCGATGGCCTCGCAGGCTTCGCGGGCTGCGGCCAGGGCCTGGCGGGTCTGGGCCAGTTGTTCGGGATCGGCGTCGCGCAGGGCCGCGGCCAGTTCTTCGACGCTCAGCTGCTCGCTGGCGAAGTGCTGTACACCGGCGGCATTGAGTGCCGCGCGCAGGCTCACCGGGCCAAAGGCGCGCGAGCGGGCCAGCACGGCCTCGCGCAGCAGGGCAATGTTGGCATCGCAGGTCAGCCCGGCGAGGGCGTTGATGCGCACGGTAGGGTCGTTGTCGTCGGAGGCATCGAGCTGCGGGTGCACGTGCAGCCAGTACTCATCGAGCAAGTCGCGGATCAGTTCGAGGCTGGCGGCCAGGCCTGGCAAGCCGTGCAGGGCGAGGTTGGCCTGCAGCAAAAAATGGGTGATGCGCAGGTCTTTGCTGCGTTGCAGCAACGCGCTGCAAGACGCTTCGATAGCACGCCACTGTGGTGGCTCGGCAGGCTGGATGGCATCGCCCATGACACGCTCGGGCCGGCCCTGGGCATCGCGCTCCAGTTGCAGGAAGTCCGGGTCGTATTCGAGGTCTTCGCCGCAAGGAAAGTCTGCGCAAACAGCGGCGAGCAGCAACGGCGAGTTCACCAGAATTCGATCTCCATATCGGCCCGTGGTGGGGGCTTGATTGGCGCGAGTTGCGTTATGTGAACTGGCGCACAAACTTGTCAAAGAATGCGAAGTTGACATCACAGTGATATCACTTTGGCACTCTCAAGTTGCGCATTTATGGTTTATTTCCAAATTGCTGTCAAGGTAAGCTAGCCGCCCTCGAGTGGGGGTGTGATCGAGTTGGCAGGTGTTGAGCGCCATTGGTCGACTGCCAGCAAAGTGCGAGTTTCGTGTGGTTAGAATTCACGATCCAAGCGCAAAGAACCGCAAGAATACCCAGGAAATTCAATGGGTTTACTGAGTTTTTTGGACGATTGTGCTGAAACACTCAAATGAATGGAATCGAGCGTTGCAATATATGCAGGAGGCGTGGTGGCACTTTGCCTAACAATTACTAGTTACCACAAGATCACCCCGGGACAATGCTCGGAGAAGGTCGTGGAAAGTAGTGCCATCACTATTGGTCGTGGCCCTGATAATGACTGGGTACTGCCCGATCCTGAACGCTTGGTATCTTCACAACATTGCGTCATCCAATTCAGGGATGGCCGATACTATCTGACCGATAACAGTACAAACGGTGTGGAGTTAGTTCACGCCGGGATTCGCCTGCGCCGCGGCAACAGTGAGCCATTGATGGATGGCGAAGTTATTCGGATTGGCGATTACGAGATCCAGGCGCGGGTCGATGCGGGCTTTTCCCTGGGTGATGGCGGACAGCCGCAAGCGCAGAGCTTCGAAGCGTTGATGGCCAATCAGGCGAGTGCCTCCAGCTCACCGATTGCCCCGGCACCTGCGGCGTTCTTGCAGGGGGCGTCGAGCCACGACACCCTGCCGGATCTGTTCGACTTTCTCGGCCCATCTTCCGTGCCTGCGGCCAGTCAAGCCGATCACCTGCCAGCCCAGCAACACGATTTCCGTCCACCCACGCCGGTGGCGCCACCCGCGCCAGCAGAGGCTGCGCCCGCACCTGCTGGGCCAGGGGTGATTCCAGCGGACTGGCACCTGCTCGATGACCTGCCGCCGGCTGCTGCACTGGCGCAAGCTGTGCCGCCTGCCCCGGCCGCTGCGCCGCTGGCGCCAGCGCAAACTACTGCGCCTGTGCCACCAGAGCTGCCCCAGCAGGCACCTGAGCCTGTGCCGCGTGCAGCGGCACAGGCGGTCGATGGCGATGCGCTGCTGCAGGCCTTCCTGCGTGGTGCGGGCATCGAGCATCTGCGTATCGATGGCGGTGACGCCACGGCGCAGATGGAAGCTATCGGCCGCAGCTACCGGCTGATGGTCGAAGGGCTGATCGACGTATTGCGTGCACGCAGCAGCCTCAAGGGTGAGTTCCGCATGCAACAGACCTCCATCGCCCCGGTGCAGAACAACCCCCTGAAGTTCGCCCCCAACGCTGACGAAGCCCTGCTGTTGCTGCTGCGTCATGGCAATCAGGCGTTTCTCGCTCCGGACCAGGCGGTACGCGACAGCTTCGATGACCTGCGCGCCCATCAGTTGGCCGTGATGGCTGGCGTGGAAGCCGCGATCAAGCACCTGCTGACGCGCTTCGAACCTGCTCGCCTGGAGGCGCGTCTAGCCCCCGCCGCAGGCTTGGCCAAGCTGTTCGGTGGCTCGCGCCAAGCCCATTGCTGGCAGCAGTTCACCGAACTTTACGGGCAGATTTCGCGCGAGGCCGAGGACGATTTCCAAGACTTGTTCGGCCGCGAGTTCAGCCGCGCCTACGAGGCTCACAGCGCTCGCTTGCAACGCTCCTGAGGCACACGCAGCAGGACAGGAAGAACACCAAGACGTCATGAGGACGAGGATGAATGCAACAAGACTGATCGCAGTCGCGGCTCTCGCACTGCTCAGTGCCTGCAGCAAGGATGCGAGCGTAGCGCCAGTGGCCGAACAGGCCGCCGCCGGCCATGCCGTGACCCTG
This sequence comes from Pseudomonas sp. xss_2, assembly GCF_043104195.1. Classification (NCBI taxonomy): domain Bacteria; kingdom Pseudomonadati; phylum Pseudomonadota; class Gammaproteobacteria; order Pseudomonadales; family Pseudomonadaceae; genus Pseudomonas; species Pseudomonas sp. xss_2. Next base: position 73,742 of record NZ_JBICKL010000041.1, on the reverse strand, counting down.
TACTTCAGCGCCGCCGAAGGCCTCAACCCAGGTGCCAGCGGTGTACCTGCGCCTGTCCGGGTGCGTATCTACGAGCTGAAAAACAGCGCGGCGTTTGCCCGCGCCGACTACTTCGCCCTGGCCGAGCGCGCCCAGGCGACCTTGGCCGCCGACCTGCTCGACCAGGACGAGGTGCTGCTGCAGCCCGGTGAACAATTGAGCGTCGAGCGCCCCCTTGACCCGGCCACCCGCCAGATTGGCCTGGTGGTCGGCTACCGCGAAATCGACCAGGCCCAGTGGCGCAGCGTGCTCCCTGTGCCACCGCGCGATTATCAGATCAGCCTCGATGTGCGCGCCGTGCGCAGCGCCGTGGCCGTCCAACCCATTGAGTCTGCCCGCTAGGCAATCGGAGAACCCATGTCCTGGAACAATCGCGTGGTCTGGTCGGAAGGCATGTTCATCACGACCCAGCACTTCCAGCAGCAAGACCGCTACCTGGAGAACTTCATCGATGCCCGCAGCCGGCCATTGTCCTGCGCTGCCTGGGGTTTCTCCGAGCTGCTGATCGACCAGGGCCTGCTGGCCCAGGGCAAGCTGGCGATCCTCAGCGCCCGCGGCCTGCTGCCTGACGGCACGCCGTTCGATATCCCTCGCGATGACCTGCCGCCGCCGCCGCTGGAGATTCCTGATGACCTGCGCGATGGCCTGATCTACCTGGGCCTGCCGCTCAAGCGCTCTGGCGCCCGCGATACCGTCGATGAAGGCGAAGCTGCCGAGGGGGCGCGCTACGTCAGCCGTATCAGCGAGGTGCGTGACGATAACGCCCCGTTCGAGAACCGAGCGCCGCTGGCCTTGGGCAGCCGCGCCCTGCGCTTGCTGAGTGAGGTCGATGGGGTCAGCGATCATGCCGCGCTGGGTGTGGTGCGTATCCGTGAGAAGCGCGCCGACCGCGCCCTGGTGCTCGACGACAACTACATTGCGCCGCTACTGGATGTCAGTGCCAACAACGTGCTCTCAGGGTTTCGCAGCGAACTGCTGGGCCTGCTGCACCAGCGTGGCGAAGCGTTGGCCGGGCGGGTGGTGGCCTCGGCCAACGGCGGCGCCTCGGAAATTGCCGACTTCATGCTGCTGCAACTGGTCAACCGCGCCCAGCCACTGCTCGAGCACCTCAACCAGCTCAGCCCGCTGCACCCCGAGCGGCTGTACAGCGAGCTGGTCAGCCTGGCCGGTGAATTCGCCACCTTCTGCAGTGAAGGCCGGCGTCCGGCCAGCTATCCGGTGTACCAGCACGACGATCTTGCGGCGACTTTCACCCCGGTCATGAGCGCGTTGCGCGAAGCGCTGTCGATGCTGATCGACAGCAAGGCGGTAGCCATCCCGATCATCGAGAAGGCCTACGGCATCCACGTGGCCATGCTCGCCGACCGCAGCCTGCTCGACAGCGCCAGCTTCATCCTGGTGGTGCGCGCCGATGTGCCCAGCGAGACCCTGCGTAGCCGGTTCGGCCAGCAGAGCAAGGTCGGCTCGGTGGAGCACATCCGCGACATGGTCAACCTGCAACTGCCGGGTATCGGCCTGCTGCCGTTGCCGGTGGCGCCACGGCAGATCCCGTTCCATGCCGGCTCGACCTATTTTGAGCTGGACCGCGGCAGCGAGCACTGGAAGCAATTGCAGCATTCCGGTGGTTTCGCCTTCTATGTCGCCGGCGAGTTCCCCGGCCTGAGCCTGGCCTTCTGGGCCATTCGAGGATAAGCCGCGATGCACTCCGACGATCCGCAGGCGTTCGACCGCACCCAGTTCATGCCCAGGCCCGGTGGCCGTGGCCCGCAACCGGCCGCAGCGGCCCAGCCAGCCCCGGCGCCGCTGAACCTGCCCGCCGAGCCACTGGCGCTGGGCCAGGCCCAGGGGCTCAATCCGCTGGAGCAGGCGGCGGGTCCGCTGCTGGCACTGCTCACTCGCTTGCGCAATACCATTGCGCACCCGGCTCCGGCCAGTTTGCGCGCGCAACTGCTGGCCTACCTGCGCCAGTTCGAGGAGCGCGCCGAGGCTGCCGGGGTGGCGCGCAACGAGGTGCTGCTGGCGCGCTACGCCCTGTGCACCGCGCTCGATGAGGCGGTGCTCAGCACGCCTTGGGGCAGCAGCAGTGACTGGAGCAAGCAGAGCCTGTTGATCACCGTGCACAACGAGGCCTGGGGCGGCGAGAAGGTGTTCCAACTGCTCGAACATTGCCTGCAGAGCCCGCGTGAGCGGCTGAACCTGCTGGAGCTGTTGTACCTGTGCACCAGCCTCGGTTTCGAAGGTCGCTACCGGGTGATGAACGGCGGCCGGGCGCAACTGGAAGCGCTGCGCGAACGCACCGCCTCGGCGATTCGTAGTGCCCGCGGTGAGGTCGAGCGCGAACTGTCGCCGCATTGGCGTGGGGTGACGGTGACGCGTGATCGCTTGGCGCAGTTCGTACCGCCCTGGGTTGGCCTGGCGGTGGCCCTGGCCCTGCTGTTGCTGGTGCTGTTCGGCCTGCGCCTGAAGCTGGCCGCCGATGCCGAGCCGGTGTTTCGTGGCATCCATGCGCTGGGGGAAATCCCGGTGCAGGCGATGGACCGGCCAGTGGTCCAGGCAAAACCGGTGGAGCGCCCGCGCCTGGCGGGGTTCCTGGCAGACGACATCAAGGCCGGTCGAGTCAGTGTCGAGGATGCGGTCGACCGCTCGGTGGTGACCATTCGTGGCGATGAACTGTTTGCCTCCGCCAGCGCCAGCATCAAGGGCGATTTCGAGCCGCTGATGCTGCGCATCGCCGAGGCCGTAGCCAAGGTCAAGGGCAACGTGCGGGTCTCCGGGCACAGCGACAACCGACCGATCGCGACACTGCGCTTCCCCTCCAACTGGGCACTGTCGCAAGCCCGCGCCGAACAAGTGCGCGAAATCCTCGCGGCGCGTACTGGCCAGCCTGAGCGCTTCACCGCGCAAGGCCTGAGCGATACCGAACCGCTGGCGTCGAACGACAGCGCCCAAGGCCGCGCGAAGAATCGCCGGGTTGAAATCACCGTTTTGGCGGAGGGCGTCGAGTGAAGGCGTTTTTCAGTTTTGTCATCCGCTGGGTGATTCCGCTGCTGGGCCTGTTGGCCCTGAGCCTGATCATCTGGTTCGTCGGCCCGCTGCTCGATGTGCTGGTGCCAGCGGCGCCGCGCTGGGTGTTGATCATCCTGCTGTTCGCCGGCTGGCTCGGCTATCGCCTGTGGCGCATCGTCCAGGCCCGCCGGCAGGCGGCCAAGGTGATCCAGAGCCTGGCCGCAGAGAGCGCGCCCGACCCTGCCAGCGTCGCCACCGCCGAAGAGCTGGCGACCCTGCGCCAGCGCATGGACGAAGCCTTGCAGTTGCTGAAAAAGGCCCGCCTGGGGGGCGATGAGCGGCGCAACCTGTACGAGCTGCCGTGGTACGTGATCATCGGCCCACCCGGTTCGGGCAAGACCACGGCGCTGGTCAATTCCGGCCTGCACTTTCCGCTGGCGGCGCAGATGGGCGAGGGCGCCATTCGTGGTGTGGGCGGTACACGCAACTGCGACTGGTGGTTCACCGACCAGGCGGTGCTGCTCGACACCGCTGGCCGCTACACCACCCAGGACAGCCACGCGCAAGTCGACAAGGCGGCCTGGCTGGGCTTTCTCGACCTGCTGAAGAACCAGCGCTCGCGCCGGCCCATCGATGGCGCGTTCATCGCCATCAGCCTGTCTGACCTGCTGCTGGGCAGCGAGGCCGAGCGCGCCGCGCATGCCGTGGCGATCCGCACGCGGATCCAGGAGCTGTACAGCCAGTTGGGCGTGCGCTTCCCGATCTACCTGATGCTGACCAAGCTCGACTTGGTGCCGGGCTTCATGGAGTTCTTCGACAACCTCGGCAAGGACGAGCGCGCCCAGGTCTGGGGCATGACCTTTGGCCTGGACGACGGCCAGCACGGCGAAGGCCCGCTGGCCCAGTTCGGCAGCGAGTTCGCATTGCTCGAGCAGCGCCTCAACCAGCGTCTGGTCGAGCGCCTGCAACAGGAGCGCGACCCGGCCAGGCGTGACTTGGTGTACGGCTTCGTGCAGCAGTTCGCGGCCTTGCGCGGCAACCTCAAGACCTTCCTCGATGGCGTGTTCAAACCCAACGCCTTCGAAGACCGCGCGCTGCTGCGCGGCGTCTACTTCACCAGCGGTACCCAGGAAGGCAGCCCGATCGACCGGCTGATCGGCAGCATGGCCCAGAGCATGGGCCTGGATCGTGCCCACCTGGCCCGCCAGAGCGGTACCGGCCGCAGTTATTTCATCGAGCGTCTGTTCAGCGCCGTAGCCTTCGCCGAGCGCGGGTTGGTCGGCAACAACCCGCAGGTCGAGCGCCGGCGCAAGTGGATCGCCCGCGGCGCGTTGGCCCTGAGCGTGGCCTTGGTGCTGGTGGTCGGCACCTTGTGGACCCTCAGCTATCGCGCCAACCAGCAGTACATCGCCGAAGTCGACAGCCGGCTCAAGCCGTTGGGCAGGAGTGTTCAGGAGCTGAGCCCGGCGCAGCGCAACGTGCTTGAAGTGCTGGGGCTGCTCAATGCCGTGCGCGGCCTGGCCGACAACCCGCCAAGCTGGGCCGAGGGCCTGGGGCTGTACCAGGGCGACATGCTCGAAGGCGAATCGAACAGCGTTTATCGCAAATTGCTGATCGCTGTGTTCGCCCCCCGGCTGGTGACGCGCATCGAGGAGCAGCTGTATGCCGGTGGCCCGTCCGATTACCTCTACGAGGGCCTCAAGGCTTACCTGATGCTCGCCGACAGCGAGCATTACGACCCTGAGTTCATCAAGGCCTGGATCAGCCTCGATTGGGAGCGCAGCCTGCCGCGTGACCTGGCGCCCGAGCAGCGCCAGGCCCTGGAGCAGCACTTGCAGGCGCTGTTCGAGCGCCGGCCGCCAAATGCCCGCCTGGACCAGCGCCTGGTCGAGGACGTGCGCCGCCAGCTGCAGCAGTTACCGGTGGCCCAGCGCGTCTATGACCGGGTCAAACGGCAGAAACTGCCGGCTGGGGTCAGCGATTTTCGTATCAGCGACGCTGCCGGGCGCGATGCGGCGCTAGTGTTCCGACGCAAGAGTGGCAAGCCTTTGGACGAGCCGCTGCCGGGCATCTTCTCCGTCGAGGGCTACCGCAAGGCGTTTCTCGCTGCGAGCATTGCGCACAGCGAGACGCTGGCCGAAGAACGCTGGGTGCTGGGCCGCGAGGCCAGCGAGTCGGGCGATGCAAAGCGGTTGGCCGCCGATGTGCAGCAGCTGTATTACCAGGACTACATCCGTCATTGGGATGCGCTGCTGGCCGACCTCGACTTCGTGCCGATCACCAGTGTCGGACAGGCCGCCGATGTGTTGCGGGTGCTGTCCGGTCCGACCTCGCCGATGAAGAAGTTGCTGCAGGCGGCGGCCAAGCAAACCAACCTGGCGCAGCCGACCAGCCTCGACAAGGTCCAGGCCAAGGCCGAGCAGGCCGGGGCCGATCAGCTGCGTCAGCGCCTGGGCGGTCTGTTGGGTGATGCGCCGCTACCCAGCGACGACCCCGCCGCGCGTGAGCTGGACCCGGTGACCGCGCACTTCGCCGAGCTGGCCACCCTGGTGGAAACCAGCGAAGGCCAGCCAGCGGCCATCGATGCACTGCTCAGCGACCTCAATGCCCTGTACGTGCAGGTCAGCGCCATGGTCGGCGCCAGTGGCGACGCGCTGCTGGGCGAGGCCAAGAACCAGGCCCAGGCCGCTGCGCAGCGTGTCGCCCTGGGCGCTGCGCGTCAGCCTGAGGTGGTGCAGAACCTGGTGAGTTCGGTGCTCGGCTCGACCCACACCATTGTCATGGGCGGGGTGCGCAACCAGCTCAACGCCGCCTGGAACAGCGAAGTGCTCAACGTCTACCGCCAGTCGCTCAGCGGCCGTTATCCGTTAGTGGCCGGCAGTGCGCGCGATGCCACCCTGGAAGATTTCGGTCAGTTCTTCGGGGTGGGTGGGGTAATGGACAACTACTTCCGCAAGTACCTGCAACCCTACGTCAACACCTCCTCGACGCCGTGGAGCTGGCAGCCGGGGGCGGCGCAGAAGCTGGGTATCAACAGCAACGTCCTGGCCACCTTCCAGCGCGCCGCCGCCATTCGCGATGCCTACTTCCGTGCCAGCGGCGGCATGCAGCCGGGGGTACGCTTCGAGCTCAAACCAGTGGCGATGGATGCCTCGATCACCCAGTTCTTGCTCGATCTGGATGGCCAGCAGGTCAGCTATGACCACGGCCCGAGCCGGCCGGTAGCGCTGCAATGGCCTAATCCCAACAGCATTGGCGTGGTCCGGCTGTCGATCTCGCCGCCTGCGGCCAGCGGCCGCTCCGGGCTGACCATGGAGGGGCCGTGGGCCTGGTTCCGCCTGCTCGATCAGTCCGACCTGGTCGCCGCCGGCTCGCCTGAGCGCTTCAACCTGCGTCTGCGCGTCGATGGTGCCAGTGTCTCGTACGAGCTGCGCGCCAGCAGCGCGTTCAACCCGTTCCGCAGCCGCGTCAGTGGCTTCAGCCTGCCGGAGCGCCTGTGAACGATTTCGGCTTCTACGGCAAGCTCGCCAGTCGCGGCGATTTTGTCAGTCGCGGTTTGCCGCAGAGCTTCATCCAGCCCTGGGATCAATGGCTGGCGGCGGGGCTGCAGGCCAGCCAGCAGCAGTTGGGCGAGCAGTGGTTGCAGGCGTATCTGGTCAGCCCACTGTGGCGCTTTGCCCTGGCGCCGGGGGTATGCGGCGAGTCGCCGGTGGTCGGCGTGGTAATGCCGAGCATCGACCGGGTCGGGCGCTATTTTCCGCTGACTGTGGCGCAGCTACTGGCACCGGGTGAGTCGCTGGCAGCCGCAGTGTCTGGGGGGGATGAGTGGTTCGAGCAGGTGGAGAGCGATCTGCTGGCAACGCTTGAGCCGCAGGCTTCGTTTGAACAGTTCGAGGCGGCCTTGCGGCCTTTCCCAGGTGCCAGCCCCCAGCTGCCGGGCGCACGGGCTTCGTTCACTGGGATGCGCAGGCTGCACGTCACCACCCCTGAAGGGCGTGCACTGGCCCTGGCCGAGTGTGCCTGCGAGGGCATGAGCCTGTGGTGGGGCAGGGGTTCGGAGCGGATCGCCGCCGGCCTGATGCGCTGCGTGGGGTTGCCGCGCAGTGAGGATTTCGCCGGGTATCTCCTGGGCAACGAGGTAGATTGCAGATGACCGCCATGCATTACACCGCGGCCAGTTACAGCCATGTCGGCATGGTCCGCAAGATCAACGAAGACGCCTGCCTGGAATTGACCTGGGCGGGCTTGTGGGCGGTGGCCGACGGCATGGGCGGGCATGCGGCGGGCGATTATGTCAGCAGCCTGGCGGTGGACAGCCTGCGCAGTCTGCCGATGCTCGACGGCTTGGGCGAATTTGCCGATGAGGTGCGCGACGGGCTGGCCTGGGTCAATGGCACGGTGCGCGAGGAAACGCTGCGCCGGGGCGTGGCGATGATGGGCAGTACCGTCGTCGTGCTGGCCGCACGCGGTGACCAGGCGATTGGCCTGTGGGCCGGCGACAGTCGGCTGTACCGCCTGCGCGATGGCAGCATCGAGCGCCTGTCCCACGACCACAGCTACGTCCAGGAACTGCAGGACAGTGGCCTGCTCAACGAGGCTGAGGCGCGCGTGCACCCACGCGGCAACATCGTCACCCGCGCCATTGGCGTCGAGGATCACCTGGAGCTGCAGGCCGTCACCTTGCAGGTGCAGCCGGGCGATACCTACCTGCTGTGCAGCGATGGCCTGAACAAGACCGCCGAAGATCACGAGATCGCCGAAGTGCTCGGCCACGCCGACCCCTACCAAGTGGTGCGCAGCCTCGTCCATCTGGGCCTGACCCGTGGCGCGCCGGACAACATCACCGCTGTGGTCGTAAAGGCGAACTGAACAGAGCATGGACATGCACATCCCCGGATTCGACATCGACGGCGAGATTGGCCAAGGCGCCATGGCCAGCGTCTACCTGGCCACCCAGCGCTCACTGCAGCGCAAGGTGGCGTTGAAGGTCATGGCCGCGAGCCTGGCCGCCGACCCGACCTTCTGCGAGCGGTTCTTGCGCGAAGGCCGTACCCTGGCCCGCTTGGCGCATCCGCACATCGCCACCATTCACGACATCGGCAATGTGGGCGAGCTGTACTACATGGCCATGGAGTTTCTGCCCAGCGGTACGCTCAAGGAGCGCATCGCTGACGGCCTGACGCCGCAGCAGGGCCTGTTGTATGTGCGCCAGATCGCCCAGGCGCTGGGCTATGCCCACGCCCAGGGGCTGGTGCACCGTGACGTCAAACCGGCCAACATCCTGTTCCGCGCCGATGGCACCGCCGTGCTGTCGGACTTCGGCATCGCCAAGTCGCTGGATGATCGCACCCAGTTCACCCAGGCTGGGTTTGCTGTGGGCACACCCAGCTACATGAGCCCGGAACAAGCCCGCGGGCTTGAGATCGATGGCCGCGCCGACCTCTACGCGTTGGGCGTGGTGCTGTATGAAATCCTGGTCGGCAAGCTGCCGTACAACGGCACCGATGCGCTGTCCACGGCGTTGGCTCACTTGACCGAGCCACTGCCGGAATTGCCCATCGAGCATGGCCGTTACCAGGACATCCTGCGCGGGCTGCTGGCCAAGGACCCGAACGAGCGCTTCGCCGATGCTGCCGCGTTGCTGGCAGCGCTGGACCGCTTGCCAGCAGAAAGCACTGACAGCACTGTCATCCGCCCGCTGCCGCTATCACCAGTGGCACCGGCCAAGCCAGATCTGGCCGGGCTGACGCCGGTGTCTATCGAGATCCCCAAGGCGCCGCCAGCGCCCGAGCCGGTTAGCGCCGCCACTGTCGACAGTGCCCCTGCGCCAGCCGTCAAATCGGCATCGAATAAACCCGCCAAGGCAGTCCTGGCCTTGGCCATTGCTGCTGCGCTGGGCCTGGGTGGGGCGTTCTTCTGGCTGCTCGGCGGCGACCAGCAGCCCGCAGCGCAGGCGCCGCTAGAGCCATCGCCAGTGGCGCAGACCGCCGGTCAAACTGCGCCTGAGCGCACACCGCTCGCCGCCGTCGATGACCAGCGGCCGTTGCTGATGCCCGGCAAGAAGACCCTCTACCAGCGTGTGCTCAGCCAGCCCGGCGCGCAGCTGCTCGATCAGCCTGGCGGCAGTGCTGGCGAGCGTTTGCCAGCGTTCAGCGTGCTCTATGTCTACCAACGCAAGGAGGTCGACGGTAAGCCTTGGATCGAGGTCGGCAGCTCCAGCGATGGTCAGCGCGATGGCTGGCTGCCGGCCAGCGCGAGCAGTGATTGGAAACAGAGCCTGGTGCTCAAACTCACCGAGCGCTCAGGCCGCTCACCGGTGATGTTCATGCGCAATGCCGACGACGTGCAGCGCCTGCTCGATGACACCGGCCAGGCGCGCGAACAGTTGCTCAAGGCGCAGAACCATCCCGAGCAGGTGCCGCAGGTCATGGCGTTGGAGCCGACTGCCAGCGCTGTGCCGCAAGAGCAGTTCTACCTGATGCCGATCTTCGATTTCCGCGAAAGCTTCGATGCTCAGGGCCAGCCGGTGCAACTGCTCAACATCGCCTCGATCGACCCGGGCGCCAGCGCTCGCGCCACCCCGCCGAAGGCCGCCGGGGTGGCGGGTGCCGATGGCAAGGGGTTCCGCACCGGTATCGTGCTGGTGGTGGATACCTCGGTTTCCATGCAGCCCTACATCGACCGCGTGCGCCAAGTGGTCAGCGAGCTGCAACAGCAGTTGGCCGCACGTGGCGAGCTGGACAGCGTCAGTTTTGGCCTGATCGGCTTTCGCAACAGCACCAAGCGCACCCCGGGGCTGGACTACCTGAGCAAGACCTTGGTGAGTCTGGAGCAGGGCCGCGATCCGGCGCGCTTCCTCAAAGCTGCGGCGCAAGTGAAGGCCACCAACGTTTCCAGTCACTCGTTCAATGAAGATGCGTTTGCCGGGGTCATGCAGGCCGTTGAAGGCATGGACTGGAACGGCTATGGCGGGCGCATCGTGCTGTTGGTCAGCGATGCTGGCGCGCTGCGCAAGAACGACCCCTACAGCAGCACCCAGATGAACGAGGCCGAAGTGCGCCAGGCCGCCTTGAGCAAGCAGATCAAGATCTACGCCCTGCACCTGCGCACCCCGGCGGGGCAGAACAATCATGCTGGCGCCGAGCAGCAGTACCGGGTGCTGACGGCCGACAGTAACCCGCAGATCGGCGACCTGTATGTGTCGGTGCCCGGCGGTGACGTCAACGCCTTTGGCGAGCGCGTGCGCGAGATCGGCTCGACCTTCGCCGAGTTGGTCCACCAGGTGCGTAGCCAGCAGCCCCAGCCGGTGCCATTGCTGACCTCGGCGTCGAGCCTGGCAGCCAAGTCGCAGGCCATCGGCTATGCCATGCACATGGATTTCCTTGGCCGCCAGAGCGCCAGCCAGGCGCCGCAACTGGTCAGCGCCTGGACCGCCGACCGCGACCTGACCAACCCTGCGCTGCCCACCTTGCAGGTGTGCGTGATGCTGACCAAGCTGCAGCTCAACGATTTGCAGCAGTCGCTCAAGCTGATCGTCGATGCGGCGCGTAAGACCCGTAGCTCGCCTGGCGATTTCTTCAATGAGATCGCCAGCGCCAGTGCCTACATGAGCCGCGATCCTGGTGCACTGAGCAAGGGCACCAATCTGGCCCAGAGCGGTGTGCTCGGCGAGTACCTGGAAGGGCTGCCGTACCGCAGCAAGTCGCTGAGCATGAGCCAGGACCTGTGGCTGTCGCTGTCGGTCGCCGAGCAGCAAGACTTCATCGACGAGCTCGACTCGAAGATCCGTCTCTACGAAACCTTCCACAACGACATGGCCAACTGGGTGCGTTTCGGCAACGCCGAGCCGGGTGACGCCTTGTACCGTGTCCCGCTGTCGACGCTGCCGTGATGATCAACCTGCACGAGGTGCGCAAGACGCGTGGCGAGGGTAGCCAGCGCTACAGCCTGGAGATCGAGCGGCTGTGCTTGTCGGCGGGTGAGCGGGTGGCGTTGGTCGGCCCCAGTGGCTGTGGCAAAAGCACCTTGCTCGACCTGCTCGCGCTGGTGCTCGAACCTGATGCTGCGCAGGCGTTCAGCCTCGCCCTCGATGGCCGCGAGGAAGATATCGCCGCGCTCTGGCGCAGTCGTCGGCTCGACCGTCTGGCCGCCCTGCGTAGCCGCCATCTGGGCTATGTGTTGCAGGCCGGTGGGCTGTTGGGCTTTCTCGATGTGCGCGGCAATATTCGCCTGCCTCGGCAACTGCTGGGGTTGGACGAGGACGGCAGTGTCGAGCGCCTGGCGCAAGCGCTGGATGTCCACGACCAGTTGGAAAAACGCCCGGGGGCGTTGTCGCTCGGCCAACGCCAGCGCGTCAGTTGCGCCCGCGCCCTGGCCCATCAGCCGGCGCTGCTGTTGGCCGATGAGCCGACGGCGGCGCTGGATCCGCTCAACGCCGAGCGGGTCATGGGCCTGTTGCTGCGTCAGGCCGAGGCACGCCGGGTGACCTGCGTGATCGCCACGCACGACGAACAGCAGGCCCGTGACGCTGGCCTGCGGGTGCTGCGCATGTGCTGTCGGCGTGATGCCGATGGTGGTGTCACGGCGACCTTGGACAGGGCCGCCTGATGCGCCCGCTGCTGATCGCCAGCCTGGCCTGGCAGGACTATCGCAGCGATGCACGGCTGTCGGCCTGCAGCGTGTTGGCGCTGGTGGCGGTGATTGCGCCGCTGCTGGTGCTGTTCGGGCTCAAGTTCGGCTTGGTCGGTAGCCTGACCGAGCGCTTGCAGCGCGATCCTGGCGTGCGCGAAATCATCCCCTTGGGCGGTGGTCGTTTCGATGCCGCGTCCATCGCCAATCTGGCTACCCGCGAGGAGGTGGCATTCGCCATTGCCCGGACCCGGCAGATCGCCGCGACAGCCGAGTTGCGGCTACCGGCTCAGGGCCGTGCGGTGACGGTGGAAATGCTTCCCACCGCTGACGGTGACCCGTTGCTGCAAGGGGCGCCAGTGCCAACCGGCCTGCAACAAGCGGTGCTCAGCTTCACTGCGGCGGAAAAGCTTGGGGTCAAGGCCGGTGACTCGCTACTGGCCAGCTTCAGCCGCCAGCAGGCGGGGCAGTTGCAATGGCGCCAGAGCGAGCTGCAGGTGCTGGCGGTGTTGCCGCTGGCAGCCTTTGAACGCGATGGACTATTTGCCTCGCTGACGCTGCTGGAGGCCGCCGAAGATTATCGCGATGGCCGCGCCGTGCCTGCCCTGGACTGGGCCGGTGAGCGCGAGGCCGATGCCACCCACAGGGTGTATCCGGCGTTTCGCCTGTATGCCCGTTCGCTGAACGATGTCGAGCCGCTGCGCCAGTACTTTGCCGAGCGCAAATGGCTGGTGTCGACCCAGGCGGCGCAGATCGCCCAGGTGCAGTCGCTGAGCCGCAATCTTGACCTGGTGTTCTGGATCATCGCGGCCCTGGCTGTCGCTGGTGCTACCGCCGCCATCGGCGCAGGCGCGGTGGCGGCGGTCGAGCGCAAGCAGCGCGAGTTGGCGGTGCTACGCCTGCTTGGCTTCGGCACTGGCGCACTGCTGCTGTTCGTGGTGCTCCAGGCGTTGTACAGCGGGGTGTTCGCCGCGGCCCTTGGCGGCCTGTTGTATGCCCTGGCCGAGCTCGGCCTGAACCGAATGTTCACCCAGGTGCCGGGCGAGTACGCCAGCCACCTGCTGCCCCTGCACTACCTCGTCGCGCTGCTCGCCGTCCTCTCGGCCAGCACCTTGGCTGCCGCCCTGGGTGGCTGGCGGGTGGCGCGGATCGATGCTTGCGAAGGAATCCGTGATGTCTGAATTTCGCCTCGGGGCGCTGGCCCTGATCCTAGCCACCCTCAGCCTGGGCGCCTGCTCTCAGGCAGAGGATGAACAGCCCAAGGCAGCTGCCAAGGCTGAAACTGGCCAGCCGCTCGCCGCTGACAAGTTGGACAACCCCAAACCCTTGGCCGGGGATGTCAGCCTGCCGCTGCCCTGTGGCGGCGAAATCGTCTTCCGCCCTGTCTATGTATTGGCCCAAGGCAGCCTCGACGATCGTGAAGTGAGCCTGGGTTATCCCTTCAGCGAAGGCGAGGCGGGCTACAAGCAGTCGTTCATTTCTGGCTATCGGCGCGACTTCATCAACGGTCAGTTCAGCCTGGCCGACTTGGCCCCGCAGTGGCAACAGCAGGTCTCGCCGAACTTGCCCAAGGTCGACGCGAAAAGCCCGCTCAAGCCGATGATGTATTTCATCGGCAAGTACGAAGTCACCGCCCGCCAGTATGCCCAGGTGATGGCCCAGGCCCAGGCGCTGGCCAGTGGCGAGCAGCCGCCGGCGTGTGCGCCAGTCACCGACATGGCCGGGCGCCTGCCCAAGGTCAAGCTGTCGCGCTTTGAGGCCGAGCGTTTTGCTGCGGTGTACAGCGCCTGGCTGATGCAGCATCACCGCGCGCTGTTGCCGGTCAGTGGCCGAGGGAGCAAAGCCGAAGACGGCGGCATTGGCTTCGTGCGCCTGCCGACCGAAGTGGAGTGGGAGTTCGCCGCGCGCGGTGGCTCGCTGGTCAGTCGCCAGGAGCTGGAGGGCAGGTTGTTCCCGCGCAAAGTCGAGGGCAGCGACAGCGAAGGGCCGTTGGCCGACTGGGCGGTGTTCAACCAGGTTGCCGGCGGCACAGGCCAAGCGGCACGGCTGTTGCCAATCGGCACCAAGCTGCCGAACCCGTTGGGCTTGTTCGATGTGATCGGCAACGCTGCGGAAATGGTGCAGGAGTCGTTCCAGCTGGTCCATGCCGGGCGCCGCCAGGGCGCTTATGGCGGCTTCGTGGTCAAGGGCGGCAACTACCTGGAAGGCGAGGGCACCTTGTTTACCGGCATGCGCCGGGAGTACCCGCTGTTTGGCGCCGACGGCACCGAGCAACGCAACGAGACCACCGGTTTTCGCCTGGCCATTGGCGCGCTGTCGGCGCCGCGTTCGCGTTATCCGGAGCTGTTCGAGCAGTGGCAAAAGGAGGGTCGCCTGGCCAGCCTGACCGATGCCATCGATGACGCCCAGGACCCGACCAAGCGCTTGGACGGGATCATCGCCAGCGCCACCGACCCGCGCCTGCAAGCCGAACTGGGCCTGGTCAACGAAGAGCTCAAGCGCAACGTCTCGCTGATCGCCCAGCAGCGCGAGGAGGCCGCCGGCAACTTGATCCAGTCCGCAGCCTTGGTGGCCGAAACCATCAACAACTACAACATTCGCCTGACCAACCTGCGCAACACCCAGGCCAAGGCGCAAGCGGCTGGCGATCAGACCAGCGCGCGCATGTACGGCGCCGCCATCGCCAACGGCCGCAGCGCCCTCGATGGCGCGGTGGCGATCTATATCGACAACCTGGCCAGCGGCACGCGCTACACCGACGCGGTGATCCAGGCGCAGTTCCAGCGGGTCAAGCAAGAACTCAATCTCAAGCCGGTCTTGGGCAAGAGCCTGGAGAGCCGCGCCACCCTGTTCGTCCGCCACGTCGGGGAGTACCGCCAGCAACGGCGGGCCGATCCGGCGACGATCCTCAAGGAGCTGCTGGCATCGGCCGCCCCGCGCCCTTGAACGACTGCAATGCAAGCAAGCCATCCCGGGCGGCATGACGCCACCCGGACCTGTACAACCCAAGCGAGAACCTGACCATGCTTTTCACCCGTAACGCTCTGATCAATGCCGCCCAGGCCCGTACCGCACTGCTCCTGGCCGCAGGCTTCAGCACCGTACTGTTGGCCGGCTGTGCTGGCTCGCCGGTCTCCAAGGTCGGTGCCAGCACCAAGGTCGAGTACTACCCAAGCTGCTACGAGCCTGTGCAGCACCTGCGCTCCACCGACTCCGACATGACCAAATCGGTCGCCACCGGTGCCCTGCTCGGCGCGGTCGGCGGCGCGCTGACCGGCGCCCTGGTCGACGGTGACAAGCGCGGCCGCAATGCCGCCATTGGCGCCGCAGGTGGTGCCCTGGTCGGTGGCGCGGCGGGCTACTACACCGAGCGTCAGAAGCAGATCAGCGACGATAAGCAGCGCATCGCCTCGTACGCTACCGACATCGACAAGAGCGCGGCCGACATGGACCGTACCACCACTTACGCCAAGGCTTCGCAGAGCTGCTACCAGCGCGAGTTCGCCAACCTCATGGACGGGCGCAAGGCCAACCGCATCAATGACACCGAAGGGCGCAAGCGCCTGGCCGAGATCGTCGCTGGCCTGCAAGAGTCGAACAACCTGATCAGCGCTGTCAGCGGTCGCCTGGGTGAGAACCTCAACAACTACACCCAAGCCTACGAGCAGGACCTCAAGCAGGTGGGTGTACAGCGCGCCGATGTGACCGTGGTGGCAGCGGCCGAAGCGCCGAAAGCCGCGACCACCGGCAAGAAGGCCAAGGCGGTGAAGAAGACCAAGCTGCCTGATGTGCCAAAAGAAGCCGTCGCTACCGAGAAGACCCTGCAGAACGCCACCAGCAAGAAAACCGAGGCCCAGCAAGTGGCCAAGGCTGGCCAGGATCAGGTCAACGGTATGTGCCGCAACCCAGACATGGGTGACTGGGCGCCGGTGCCTTGCCCGAACGTTTGATGCCTGATCTTCAAGGCAGTTAAGTACCTCGTGGGAGCGGGCTTGGCCCGCGATCGAGTCCGTCACGACGCGGACTCATCGCGGGGCAAGCCCGCCTCCCTATGAGGCACACCCGCCTACTCCTGCAAGGACAGCACTCGTGACAGACCTTTTGGCAAACCCATTGGGTAATACCTCGCAGTTTCTCGCGCGTCAGCGAATCCAGGCACGAATCAACTTGCCGAAGATGTTCGCAGCGATCGATGCCGACCCCCGCATCGTTGGGGCAGGGGTTGTGTACATTGACGCCGACTTCAATGTCATTACCCTGCGTGAATTCCAGCCAATCTGCAGCATCAGGCCCAAGCGCGTGATTTTGCGGGAAATCAACAAATACCAGACCCCCGCGCAGTACACCGAGCAGTTGCAAAACAATCCGCGTGAGTCGCGAGTGGTCAAGGAAGCGATCAACACCTCGCTTTCCTGCGCCGGTGCATTCATCGGCTGGTGGGTGGTTTTCAGCGGGACCATCGCCGCGCCGTTCACTGCAGGTACCAGCCTGGTGCTGACCTATGTCGGCGGTACAGCAGCCGCAGCCAGTACTGCCCAGTGCGCCATTGGGATTATCCGTACGGTGCGCGAAGTGACCAATCCGGCAGCCAACGATGCACTGGATGAAAACCAGTGGTACCAGGCGGCTTCCAAGGTGCTCGATGGCGCGTCGCTGCTGGGCGTCGGGGCTTCGGGGCTGACCACGCTCAAATACCTTCAGGTGCACAAGGCCTCGACCGGGCGCAGCTGGCTTGAGCTGACCCGATCACTCAGCCGGCAGCAGCGCAAAGCACTGACCGATGAGTTGCTTTCGATCAAGCATCCCAGTCTCACGCCCAAGCAGCTCAAGTTACAGCAGGCTGCAGGCACCATGACCAAGCGCTACACGCCCACGCAGATCAACCATGCCACCCAGACGCTTTTGCGTGACTCTCTTGGTGCCACTTTTGGTTTAGCGGGCAGTGCCACGGTGCAGAGCATCGCCGTGGGCCTCTATGAGGAGTTCGAGTGATGATGAAGTTTGGCGAGTTCCAGGACTTCATGCGGCGTTACTTCCCAACGTTCTTGTTGGGCTTTTTCACCTGTGTGATGTCGGGGGCTTTGTCACTGGCTATGTGGATCGATAGTCACTGGCGCAATCATGCGGATAATCCGTTGTACACCCTGATGGGTACGGCAACGCTAGCGCTGTTGCTCTGCGCTGGGCACTTCGCGATGATCCGCGGCCGCAAATGGGCCATGTGGGTTGTTTTGCCCGTCCCGCTCGTGGCGCTGCTGATGGCCTTGAGTCTGTTGGGCAGCGATTTGAATACAGTGCTATTGGCAATCTTGTTGGCGCTGCCTCTGCTGGCCTTGTTGGTGTTCAATGGCAAGCGGCATCGCCAGATGCGGGCTGATTTAATCGCGTTGCGCGCTGCCAGGTCTTGAGATGCGTGGCAACTGTTGCGTCATTCACCTGGCGGGAGTGATGTGTGTCAGGACAATCGCGCAACGTGCAAAAGCCGCTCGGGTTTTCACCGAAGCGGCGTTGTAACTATCAGCGGGTAATCAGTGAATGGGCTCAGAGCGATAGACGAACTTCGACGAACAAGCTCTGTTCGGTCAGTTTGCCCTTGAGCTGCTCGTCACGTGCGTTGATCCGATTGGCGAAGGTGTTGCGGCCCGTCTCGATCTTGCCCATGTCTACGTAGCGGTAACCGCTGCCCAGGGTGATTTTGTCGGTCAGGGCGTAGTCCATGCCCAGGCCCAAACTCCAGGCAAAGTTGTTCTGGCCATTCTTGGCGAACTGGCGCGAAGGGTTGCCCTGGTAGCCCTCAGACTGGACATGCGCCACGCCCGCGCCCGCCATCAGGTACCACGATAATTTGTCGGTCAGGGCAAAATCCTTGAACCCGTTGAGCATCAGGCGTTGGGAGTTGACCTCCATGCGATTGACGTTGGCATCAAAGGGCGACCAGTGAGAGTCAAACTGGCTGTTTTTGCGCAGGGTGTACTCAACCTCCGCACGCCAGCCATCGTCGAAGCCGCGGCCCAGTGCGATAGCGCCATTTAAGTCACGATCATTGCTTGGGCTTTTGATGCGATGGTCAACACGCGGGCTGGTCAGTTCGGCATCATGCAGTTTCTGGCTAGCGTTTTGCAGTCGCAAAGCGAGGTAGGTGTCATCGGCCAGGACCTGGGTGGAAGTCGCCAAGATGGCAAGACCAATGGCATGGAGGGCGAAAGCAGCTTTCATCGAGCGTATCCTGCACTGTGAATGGTGCGTAATACGGTAAGGAGCTGCTTGGAGTGCTGGCTGTAGGAAAACCCGGAAATTTAGCGATATGCGCCGACAGCTTCGTGCCGGATGCTCCGTATCACAGGGCTGTGCCGTGCTTAGGCTGAACCCTCGGCAAAAACACAGTCACTCGCAACCCGCCCTCTGCCAGGTTGCTTAGCACCAGTTTGCCTGCATGACTTAGCGCAATGCGCTGGGCGATGCTCAAGCCAAGTCCATATCCTCCCGTGACTTGGTTACGTGAATTCTCACCACGGACGAATGGCTCGGTAATGGTGCTCAACTGCTGGGCAGCAATGCCTGGGCCGCGGTCCTCGATATGGATGTGGATGCCATGGGGGACTGACTCCAGCGTGATAGAAACCGTTCTGGCATAGCGCAGCGCATTGACCAGGAGATTTTGCAGACACCGCTGAATCAGTATTGCATCCACTTCTATCGTGCCGACCTGACCCTGCACCGGCAGCGGCTCTTCAGCGCTGGCGAGGTCTGCGCACAGGCGAGCCAGCAACCGGTCCATGTCCACCTGCTGCAGGTTCTGCTGCTCGCCGGCACGCAGGTAATCCAGGACCTGGCCGATCATCTCGTCCATCTGCACGATGTTCTGGCGCAGTCGCTCTTTATGTTCGCCCGGCTCAAGCCGTTCCAGGCGCAGGCGCATGCGCGTCAGCGGCGTACGCAGGTCGTGCGACACCGCTGCGAGGAAGTAGGCTTTGTCGTTGACCATGGCAATCAAGCGCTGCTGCATGGCGTTGAAGGCCTGGGCTGCTTGGCGTACCTCTTCTGGGCCGTCCAGCGGCAACGGCGCCTGTTCCAGATTGCTGCCCAAGCCCCGCGCGGCATCGGCCAGGCGGCGTAGCGGGCGCAGGCACAGGCGCACGGCAATCAGGCATACCAGCAGTACCGCGACGATGCGCAAGGCGTACACCCTCAGCAAGTAGTCGCTGATCAGCACCCAGGCCGACTCGCCACTCCAGCCCTGCAGCTCCTCGCCGTCGATGGTCAGCCAGTGACCGTCGGCCAGGGGCATGGCGAACTGGATATGCGCTTGGGCTGTGCGCAGGCCGAACAGGCTGCGCCAGACGATCGGCTGGCCGAGCTCATCGGTCAGCTGCACCTTGAGCAGGCGCGCATGTGCGTCGCGGCCCAATTCGTACGCCAGGGCTTGATCCAGCAGCAACTCGACCCGGTGTCGGCCGCGGCGCTCGTCTGTCTGCGCGACAGGCTCGGACTCGGCGCAGCGTACCTGGTAGTGATTGGGCAACTGCAGGCTGCCAGCATGGCAGTCGGCCTGGGCGATCAGTGGCGCACTGCGGGCCGCGATCAGGCGTACCGGCGCTTCCATGACCTGGGCGAAGCGCACGTCGAACCAGATGCTGCTGGACATCAGCTGGATCACCAGGGTGCCGCTGACCATGATCAGCAGCAGCTGGCCGAACAGGGTCTTCGGCCACAGGCGGCGCAGTGGGCTCGGCAGGCGCATGTCAGCGCTGGGCGCCAGTGAGCAGATAGCCTTCGTTGCGAATGGTGAGAATCTGTACCGCGCCATCCGGGCTGCGCCGCAGCTGCTGGCGCAGGCGGCTGATGCACATGTCCACCGAGCGGTCGTCAGGCAGGTGGTCGCGGCCAAATGCACTGCGCGTCAGCAGATCGCGCGAGACCACCCGGTTGTTGGCATCGAGCAGTTCGCGCAGCACCCGGTAATCGGAGCGCGGCAGGGACAGCGCCTGGCCATCGGGGCAAGTCAGCAGGCGCTTGATGTGGTCCAGGCGATAGCCAGCAAAGCTTTGCTCGTCCTGGGCGAGTGCTTCGACGGCCTGTTCTAGGCGCTGCGGGCGGCGCAGCACGGCCTTGATCCGGGCGATCAGTTCGCGTGGCTCGAAAGGTTTGGCCAGGTAATCATCGGCGCCCACTTCCAGGCCGATGATGCGATCGAAGGTACTGCCCTTGGCCGACAGCATGATCACTGCCAGGCCCGGCTGGGCCTGCAACTGGCGGCACAGGCTCAGACCGTCTTCGCCAGGCAGCATCACGTCCAGTACCACCAGATCGACCTTGTGCCGCGCCAACTGTTGGCGCATCTGCTCGCCATCGGCGGCGGCCAGTACCGCATAGCCGGCATCACTTAAGTAGTCGCAGAGAAGTTCGCGGATTTCGTCGTCATCGTCGACAACCAGCAGGGTGGTGCTCATGGGCCAAGTACCTGTTCGGGGAGCGCCAGCAGTGCTCGTTACGTTCGATTACATGCCCGTACATGCCGGCCATGGTGCGCAGAGGGCGCAGGCCTAGAATCGTATCAAAAAATCATCTGCGAATACGAAGCTTTCCCAATGACTCAGAGCATCAGCCACGCCATGTCACCTTCAGTACGCGGTACTAGCCGCCTTACTCCGCTTGCCCTGTGCATCGCTGCGGCCTTCAGCGCCCAGACCCTGGCCGCCGACAACCAGCCCTTGGAACTGGATGCCACGCAGATCGAAGACAGCGCCCTGCTGCCGGCCGATCAAGCGGGTCAGCTTGGCTATACCGTCGAAAGCACGCGCAGCTCAACGGGCCTGAAGCTTACCCCGCGCCAGACCCCGCAGTCAGTCACCAGCATTACTCGGCAACAGATGGATGACCGCGATATCCACACCATCGAGCAGGCGCTCGACACCACACCTGGGGTGACTGCGAGCAAGATGGAAGTGGGCGGGCGTACCGATTTCCGCGCACGCGGTTACTCGATTTCCAACTGGAAGGTGGATGGCCTGCAGTTTCTCGGTGGCTCTGACTTCAGCGGCGGCGGCAATGCGCTGAACATGGACCTGTACGAGCGCATCGATATCGTCCGTGGCGCCAATGGCTTGCTGGGTGGTACCGGTGATCCTTCCGCGACGGTCAACTTGATCCGCAAAGCGCCGAGCAGAACCTTCGGCGGCAGTGCTTATGCCACCTACGGCAGCTGGGACAAACGCCGCCTGGGCGCCGATTTGAACCTGCCGCTGTCCGAAGATGGCCGCTTGCGGTCGCGCTTTGTGATGACCCAGCAGGATGCCAACTCGTTCCGCGACAACCAGTCCGAGCGCTCCCGCGCCGCCTTGGCCAACTTCGAGTTCGACCTGGATGACGCCACCACCCTCGGCGCCGGTTATCAGTACGAGTACAACAAAGTGGTCGGCGGCGGCTGGGGTGCCAACATCCCCATCTGGTACCGCGACGGCAGCAAGACCGACCTGCCGCGCAGCACCAACGTGGTCCCCAGCTGGAGCTTTGGCGAATACATCACCCGCACCACCTTCGGCTCGCTGGCGCACAGCTTCGACAACGACTGGAGCCTGGACCTGAAAGTCGCCCAGAGTGAAACCGAGGCGCTCAACCACCGCGGCCTGGCCAAGGTCAATTCGGCGGGCCGGGGCAGCTATGGCGGCTATTGGGAGCAGGACGGTAGCGGCGCTGTGCTCAATGGCCTGCACAGCTCCAGCGACACCACCCAGCAGTCGGCGCAGATCGATCTGTCTGGCCCGTTCCAGCTGTTGGGCCGCACCCATCAGGCGATGGTCGGCTACAACGACAGCCGCACCGTCGCCTGGTCGCCGCAGTACACCTGCACCATGCTCAGCGATGATCGCGTCAGTGCCCCGGCCTTAGGCTGTCAGTTCCGCGCCAATAACGGCTTGCCGCTGAGCGATTGGCACAATGGCGTGGACAGCGATTACGCCATGCTCGCCTCCAGGACCGGCCGCCACAGCAAGACCACCACCCGCCTGCAAGGCCTGTACGCCGCCACCCGCTTGAGCATCAGCGATCCGTTGTCGGTGATTGCCGGGGTGCGCAGCACTGACTATTCGGCCACCACCCGCAACGTCAGTGGCGTGCGCAGCAACCAGCAGAACAATGGCATCGTCACCCCTTACCTGGGCGTGGTGTATGACCTCAACGACAACTACTCGCTGTACGCCAGCTACACCGACATCTTCAACCCACAGAGCGAAGAGACCGTCAGTGGTAGCAAGGTCGAGCCGATCCGCGGGCAGAGCTATGAGACCGGCATCAAGGCGGCCTGGCTCGACGGCCGCCTGAACGCCTCTGCGGCTTACTTTCGCACCAAGCAACAGAACAAAGCGGTGCTCGACGACGGCCAGTCCACGCCCACCGGCGGTGATGCCTACACCACCGGCACTGGCCAGGAAACCGACGGTATCGACCTGGAGCTCGCTGGCGCGCTGACGCCGAACTGGAACGTCTATGCCGGCTACACCTACCTGCATTTCCGGCGCATCGACAGTGACGGGCGCAGCGACCCCGCGCACCTGTTCAAGGCCTCGACTAGCTATCGCTTGTCCGGCCCGCTTGAGCGCCTCACCGTCGGCGCAGGTGTCACTGCGCAAAGCAACATCCGCGCGATCTCAAGCCCGGCTGGGCAGCCGGTCAATGGTGTGAGTTCGGGCGCGACCGACGTCAACTGGTCGGGCTACGCAATCTGGAACGCCATGGCCAAATACCAGCTGACCGATGACACGGCGGTGAGCCTCAATGCCAACAACCTGTTCGACAAACACTACTACACCCGCTACGGGTTCTATGCGGGGGCGATCTATGGCGATCCGCGTAATCTGGCGGTGACGGTGAGTACGTCGTTCTGAGGGCACGTGGCCTCTTCCCAAGCACGCTTGCCGCGAAGAGGCCAATCGTGTCTTGAGTATCGGTTGCGCTCAGGCAAAGGGATAAATCAGGCAGTATCTGATGAGGGCCTGTTCAACGCTCTGCTTCTGTCTAAGCACAAGCTCAACAGCTATGGCGTTGTCGACATCATAGATCTCGTAGAAGACCCGGTAGCCATCGACATTTAGTTCACGATACTGAATTACGCCCAGATCGCTGGCTTGGGGGCTAACCGGGTAGCCCGCAGGCGTCGCAACGAGTTTTTCTTCGATGGTGTCGATCAGGCTGGCAATCTTTCCCAGTGCGATATCTGTTCCGTGATAGATCGCCAGGTAGTGAACCTGATCTTCCAGGCTTTGCGAAGCGCAGTCGGTGAAGCGCAGATTGATCGTGCCCATGCGGTAGCCGTTACTCCTTGGCAAATTTCTTCAACAACTGCGCTTTCACCTCTTGCGCGTCGCTGTGTTTTCCCTGGGCGTATTCACGTGACCCCATGGCCAGGAGCTTGACTAAAGCGATAGCTTCATCCCGCCGCTTGCGCTCAGCGTAGGACTCAACGACATAAGCGGGAATACCGTTTTGGGTAACGACCATGGGTTCTTCCAGATCCAAATCGGCGGCATGGCGCTTGAGATAGCTAATAGTTTCGACTCTCATGGGAGCACCTCGTGTTCAGTACGCCTATCCTAGACCAAATTTAGACTGAAACAAGACCGATTGTCGCTTGTGCAGTCAGGGTTTTGCGCACTCCCGCAGCCAATCCATAAATACCGCTAACCGCTTAGGTACGCTATCGAGCACCGGATGCACCAGGTAGTAATCGTAGTGGCCTGAGCGGCAGAACCCACCCAGAGGCAGCACCAGCTCGCCGCTATCCACATGCTTTTGCACCAACTGCTGCCGGCCGATGGCGATGCCGGCGTGGTTGATGGCGGCTGTCACGGCCAGATCGGAACGATCGAAGGTCAGGCTGCGTTTGGGTAGCGCTGCCAGTAGGTCGTGTTGCGCGGCCCATAGCGTCCACTCCGCATCGTAGGCGGCATGATCCCAGGCGAGGGAGTCGTGCAGGGTGGTGCAGTGCTGTAGATTTTGCGGGTTTTCCATCAAACCATGGCGTTGTGCGTATTCAGGGCTGCACACCGGCGCCAGGTGTTCGTGCATCAGCTTGTGGCTGGTCAACCCAGGAAACTCACCATTGGCGTAGTACAGGGCCAGGTCGATCTTGCGCGTGCGAAAGTCGACATTGTCATTGCCCACGCGCAGATCCAACGCGATAGAAGGGTAACGTTCGATGAAATCAGCCAGCTTCGGCACCAGCCAACACTGGGCGATGGACGGCCTCACGTACAGCGCGATCGATCCAGTGACGTCGGCTTGGGACGGGGGCTCAAGCGCCTCGGACAAGTCGCCCATCGCCTGCTGAAGTATCGCGAAGATCCTCTCGCCTTCATCGGTCAGGGCGACCTGGCGGGTCAGCCGCTGGAACAGTTTCATCTCCAGCGCCTCCTCCAGCCGACTCATCCTATGACTCACGGCACTGGCGGTGATGCACAGCTCCTGCGCTGCCCGAGCGAAGCTCAGGTGCCGAGCCGCCACCAGAAACGTATGCAGGTTGGCGAACTGGCTGCTGTTAAGCCGGGAGCTGATACGCGGCGGAAGGTTGAGCACGGTTTCCCTCAAGCTTGCGGTTGGGCCAGCAGTTCCCGGCCCTTGGCCAGATACGCCTGCATTTCATCGTCGGGCACCCTGTTGCCCCCGGTTGCCCACACCAGGTGGGTGGCGTTGGCCATGGCTTGGCGATCCAGGCCCAGGCGTGCCAGGTAACCCTGCTGCTCAGCAAGGACTCTGGCAATACCGGGCACACCGGCCAGTGCCGAAGGCTCAAGACGCAGACCCTCGCTGCGCTCCATCAGCGCCAGCAAACTGTACATTTCCTCGTCGCTGACCGTGTAGAAACCATCGAGCAAACGCTGCATGGCCTTGCCGACGAACCCCGAAGCGCGGCCCACCGCCAGGCCATCAGCGGCAGTTACATTGTCGATGCCGAAGTCCTGCACACTCACCTGGTCATGCAGCCCGGTGTATACGCCCAGTAGCATGCAGGGCGAATGGGTCGGCTCTGCGAAGATGCAATGCACCGCATCGCCAAACGCCAGCTTCAAGCCAAAGGCCACGCCCCCTGGTGCGCCACCAACGCCGCAAGGCAGATAAACGAACAGCGGGTGTTGTGCATCGACGCGAATGTTCGCCGCCGCCAATTGCAGTTTCAGGCGCTCGGCGGCCACCGAGTAGCCGAGGAACAGGTTGACCGAGTTTTCATCGTCGACAAAGTGGCAGCCAGGGTCGGCCTCGGCTTGCTGGCGCCCCTGGGCAACCGCCACGCTGTAGTCGCTGGCGTACTCGACCACTGTCACCCCGTGCGCGCGCAGCGTGTCCTTCTTCCACTGCCTGGCATCTGCCGACATGTGCACGGTCACCTGGAACCCCAACGCGGCGCCCATGATGCCGATCGACATTCCCAGGTTGCCGGTCGAGCCGACGGCAATCTTGTACTGGCCAAACAACGCCCGCGCCCGCTCGCTGTCGAGCAGCGCGTAGTCATCATCGAGCGTGATCAGCTTGGCGGCCAGGGCCAGGTCTTCGGCATGCTTGAGCACCTCATAGATGCCGCCGCGCGCCTTGATCGAGCCTGAAATGGGCAGATGACTGTCGCGCTTGAGCCATAGCGCACCGGTCAAGGTTTGGCCGTATCGCTCGCCGAGCAATGGCTGCAGCTGGGTCAGCGGCATGATGTCGGATTCGATAATGCCGCCGCTGCTTTGCGTTTCTGGGAAGACGCGTTGTAAGTAGGATGCGAACCGCGTCAGCCTCGCGCTGGCATCGGCCACATCTGCCGCTGTCAAGCCTACATCAACCAGGGCTTGTGGGGTCGGTACTACGCCGGGGTTGAACCAGGTGGTCTGTTGCAGCGCGACCAGATCGCGGATCAACGGAAAACGGGCATACCACTGTTCGAGCGTGCTTCCCAGAATCATGACGGGGTCCCTGTGCTTGGTCTGTATGAAACCTGTTCTGCATTAGAAGGCACAGCGCGCAGGGGTGACAAAGGATTGATGTTCAGGGGGTCGATGATTTGCGGTCATCTGTTGCCCTCGAGGCATGGCAGTCTGCTGTGCTGATAAGGGTTGACACTGCTCCCCCGGCTTTGCCCCTAAGCCAGCAGTCTCTCGCTGCTAGTGGCATCCACCGCCGCATCCAGCTCAGCCCCAGCCAAATGCTTTGCATAGTGCTCCATCAGCTCCGACTCCCAAGAAGCGACCTCGTCCAAGATGCCTGCCGCCTCATCTTCCGTCAGTGCAAAATGCTTATGCTGGCTAAGCAGGTTAGCTCGACTTAGAAGGGTACCGTTGATACCCACATCCATCGACAGTCCCTGTGCAGGCCCCTCTCCCAGTACGGGAAGAACGTCATACATAGGAGAGAGGCGCCAAGCTCCTTCCTGCCAGATCACAGCATGGTTGCGAGGATGATCGTCGCTGTTCCCTACCAGAGCGTTGTAGGCCATTCGCCTGTAGAGCGCCTGCCTATCAGAATCTGGCGCGCCTCTGCGGTACAGCTCATCGGCGAGTGCCGCATAGATCCACCCGTTATTTCGATGTGCATGCCATTCGGCATCGAGAAGAGTTAAGCCGCTCATCATCGGGATGCGCCGAAACCTTGCATCATGCTCT
The DNA here is from genome assembly GCF_043104195.1 of Pseudomonas sp. xss_2. Lineage (NCBI taxonomy): Bacteria > Pseudomonadati > Pseudomonadota > Gammaproteobacteria > Pseudomonadales > Pseudomonadaceae > Pseudomonas > Pseudomonas sp. xss_2. Next base: position 47,436 of record NZ_JBICKL010000041.1, on the reverse strand, counting down.
GACCATTTTCGGTCAAATCGCTCCACTAGCAGCGTGTTGCCTTTTTCACTTTGGTGGAGTGTAGTCCGGGCGACATTCATCCCCTTGGTAGCCGCAAAAGTCATGCAGGCATACTCAAATTTCGGCAGGTCGTAGTGATCAAATTTGTCGCGTGGCTTAGCGAGAATCAGCTTGTGATCAAAACGGTACGTGCGCTTGGGCCTGGCACCACCAACAGCTGAGCGCTGATCCCGTATTCTTAATGCCTCCAGCTGCTCAGCGCTCAGCTGGCCGTCATAAATCGCAGCGCAAACATCTATGAAGTGATCGAGCCCTTTGGCTTCAAGCATTTTCATAGGCCTATCGCCTATACCCGGCCTCGGTGTGCGAACTTCGCCAGCCATGATATTTCCAGCGCGATCTTCGTTAGGAGATAACAGCAGAAGCTGGATCGGAGTGAGTTCTCCCGTTCGGGTGCGGCGCAGCAGTCGTTCTCCCCAGCCATCTGGCATCGCATCATCAATGAACCCGGGAACGCCGCCATTCTTATGTACCTGAATGGGTCGAGCGGAGAGCGGATATCGTATCGGATCAGGCACCCAACGCTTGGCCTCCACGATCTCCGGCGCATAGACGAAGGTTCCCGCGCCACCAGCAAGGGTCAGCCTACCCAACGTCACGGTTTCACCCGTTTCCGGACACTCCATGTAGATGTAAGCGCGTGACATTAGAAGTCCTCCGCTTTGCTGCGCGGCAGCTTTACCCGCTTGGTCATGTTGGTTTCTAAAGAGTTGAGATCAAGCGCAGGGTCGTCGATCAGCGCTTGGAAAACCCGGTCAGAGATCCCAACGGTAAACAGCGCGAGCATGAAATCGCGTAACGAAACACCTTCAGCCTTGCCCCCCTCGAGGTGACGAACAGCTCGGAGAGAAATTCCAGCCAGCTCGGCAAGGTCAGCCTGACGTATCCCCATGCGCAGACGCGCCTCCTTCATCAGAAGGCCTATACGGTAGAGCACAGAGGTACTTTGAACGGGGAAAAAGCCTTTCATAAGGTGGCACCAAGCGATATCCGACAGAGGATAAGGTAGCACTAAACGCACCCTAAGAAAGGGTTAGCCATATTAAGGTAACTAATTGTGGCATCTTAGATAATATAAAGTGCTATAAAACGATATCTTACTGAGAGGTGGAAGCCAGCATTCTAAGTCACGTCTCAGATACTGGGCGGTAGATCTGCCAGTTCGACACCAGTCTCGTCAGATGTGGCGACAGCATCTCTGTAAGGCGCGTGGGTGGGCGACCTTTGTAGCCTTCGATGTGTGCCAGTAGCTCTGGTAGCCGTGATAAGGGTAGTCCCGGTCGGTGAGTTACCCGCCATCGAGGTCGTGAGAAGGGGGGGCGCAGTGATCAGCCGCAGCATGCAGGTAGTTCATGACCCTTGAGCGCCACGTGGATGAGGCCGCGCTTCGTCAAAGCTTCCAGTGGCGGCATGAGCTCATGGGGGCGAGCTCAACGATTGCCCTGAGACCCTGACTAGCGCTGGCTACCCTCGGAATCCGACGGAACGCCAAAACGAAAAAACCCGCCAGAAGGCGGGTTTTTTGGGGGTTCCAGAGATTTTGAAAGCTTTCTATGGAACCTTGAATGGTGCCGGCACCAGGAATCGAACCCGGGACCTACTGATTACAAGTCAGTTGCTCTACCATCTGAGCTATACCGGCACAGGGGCGTCATTATAGCGATCGGTTGGCCGCTGTAAATACCTTCCGTGCGATCTTTGCATAAAGACCTAAGTTACCGCGCCGAAAGGAGAAATTTCCTACCAGCCGCGGTGGATGGTATTGACGCTTGGCTCGGGCGTGGCGGGGTTGAAAAACAGCTTGTCGTTGTCGCACCCGCGCTTGCGGCAAGGCGTCTCGGTGCGCAGCGGTAGGCCATGGTCGCCGCCCAGCTGCATGCCGGGGGTGTTCCAGCCCAGGTCAGTGGTTTTTGGCGTGGGGGCGTTGTTGGCGCAGCCGCCGAGGGCCAGGGCGAAGCTCAGCAGGGCGAGGGGTTTGGCTTGGATCACGATTTCGAAGTCCGTTCGTAGGTCTGGTTATTTCTGAGTGCAGGTGCGCAGTGATGGCAATTGTAACCCAGTGGATTTGTTCGGTGGGCACGTTGCCAGCTCCCATTTCGCGCTATGCCGCAAAACGCTTATGCACAAGGGGCATGCCAGCGTTGCGCTGAAGGCATGCCGTTGGTCGTCACCGCTGGTCTTTGCGCAAAGGCCTGTTTTTGCTGGGTTTGAAGATTCGAGAGGTGGCGCGCAAGGCTTTAAATAGCACCTTGGATCCGAAATTATGCAGTGTTCATCAAAAGCTTGTGCACAGACTTATCCACAGGTTTTTCCACCTTTTAGCTCGGCCATTAGCATCAGGTTGCGAGGGGTAAGTGGGTACTCGCAGAACAAGCCAACCTGCACGTTGTAACCCTGTTCTTGCAGGAACAGCGCACGATCGAGCACCAGCCACAGCTCCAAGGGCCGTCTGAACAAGTTGCGCACTTGCTCCAGGTTGCGCACTTGCGCCAAGCGTTGCCAGCCGGCAGCCTCCAATGCAGCCCAGTTGGGTTCGCCGCTGAGCGTCAGTTGCTTGAGTTCGGCCAGGTCTCGGCAGTACTGGGCAAAGGGCTTTTCCAGCCAGCTGACGGGCAGGGACGGGGTTGGCAGGTAGTCGTCGCTTTGGCGTTGCTCGCGTTGCAGCAGGTCAAAACCCAGTCGCCGTGCCATTGAGGTATCTCGCTGGCGGCGTACGCGGGCGCCAGCGGTGACTGTTTCGCTCAAAGGCAGGCCGAGGTCATCCAGGTCCAGCTGCAAGGTCGAGGCACTGGCGGCTGTGGACATCGGCTGGTAGTGCTCGGCCTGGATGCGGTTATAGCAGCAGGGGGCCACGGCGACGTGCTGGCAGCCCTGCTCGGCGGCTAGGCGCAGCAGGCGGACATGTAGATCGCCACAGGCATGCAGGGCGACCACGCTTTTGCTGCCATCCAGGTGACGGGCGCTGTCTGCGGCCATGACATCCTGATGCTGGTGGATGGCTGGGAGCTGATGGCGATCGCTCAAGGCCTGGCCGGCTGCGACCAGCGCGGCATCGTATTCAAGGCAGGTCAGTTGTTGGCCGGGCTGCAACAGGCGGCGTCCGAGGTGGCCTTTGCCTGAGCACCAATCCAGCCAGTGCTGGGTGTGCTGGCGAAAACTCAGGCGGCGGCTGAAGGCTTCGATCTGTTGCCATTTGCGGCCGGGCACGCCCACGTCGAGGCGGTGGCCGGCAGGGGGAAGGCCTGCGTCAGGTAGCTCGCCGAGCTCGCTCAGGTGCTGGGCTTGGGTGGCCAGCTCGGGGAAAGGGGCGGGCAGTTGGCTGGGGTCGAGTTGGGCGTCGGCGTCTTCTAGCGAGCGTTGGCGCAACCAGGTCGAGAGCTGTGGGTGTTGGGCTTCCCAGGGTAGCTGTAATGAGGTGAACGGCCTTGATTTCCACAGGTGTTGGTGCTCGACGATGAATGGGTCGAGGGCCTGGAAGCGTTCGAGGAGTTGAGCGCTGTGGAGCAACGGCGTGGTTTTCATGGGCGTTGGGCGTTGGAAGTCAAAGGGTGTCAGTGATGGCCTCATCGCGGGGCAAGCCCGCTCCTACGGAGTCAGTAGGAGCGATGAGGCCGTTACTGACTCAGCGCCCTTGGCAGGCGTCCACGCGCAACCAGCGTTCCAGCAGCTTGAACCCCTGCACCAGCAAGAACGAGATCAGCAGGTAGAACAACCCGGCAGCAAAGAAGATCTCCACCGGCAAGTAGGTGCGGGCGATGATGGTCCGTGCCATGCCGGTCAGTTCCAGCAGGGTGACGGTACTGGCCAGGGCGCTGGCCTTGAGCATCAGGATCACTTCGTTGCTGTACGCCGGCAGGCCTATGCGCGAGGCGCGTGGCAGCATGATGTAGAACAGCGTCTTGGCCCGCGACATGCCCAGCGCGCGGGCCGCTTCGATCTCACCCTTGGGGATCGCCTGCAACGCACCACGCAGGATCTCGGCGATGTAGGCGGCAGTGTGCAGGGTCATGGTCAGCACGGTGCACCAGAAGGGATCGCGCAGGTAGGGCCACAGCGCGCTGCTGCGCACCGCATCGAACTGGGCCAGGCCGTAGTAGACCAAAAACAGCTGCACCAGCAGCGGGGTGCCGCGGAAGAAGAAGATGTAGCCGTAGGGCAAGGCGCGTACGTACCAGTGCCGCGAAGCGCGGGCGACACCCAGCGGGATCGCCAGGATCAATCCGGCGATGACCGCGATAGCCACCAGCTCCAGGGTCAGGGTTGCGCCCTGGGCGAGGCGTGGCAGCCATTTGATGATGACTTCCCAGTTCATTGTTCGGCCCTCACGAAGCCGCGAGCGGCGCGTTTTTCCAGGAAGTACATGCCGGTCATGGCGATCACGGTCAGGCTCAGGTAGATGCAGGCCGCAACCATGTAGAAGGTGAACGGCTCCTTGCTCACGGTCACCGCGATCTGCGAGTGACGCATGATTTCTTCCAGGCCGATCACCGACACCAGCGCGGTGTCTTTCATCAGGATCATGAACAGGTTGCCCAGGCCCGGCAGGGCAATGCGCCACATTTGCGGGAGGATGATCCGCGAGAGGATGCGGCCCTTGGACAGGCCCAGGGCCAAGCCCGCTTCACGGTGGCCCTTGGGAATCGCCAGGATCGCGCCACGGAACACTTCCGTGGCGTAGGCGCCAAAGCACAGGCCCAGGGCGATTACGCCCGCAGCGAAGGCACTGAGCTCAAGGCCGGGAATATTCAGGGCTTCGCCCAGGCTGTTGACCAGGCCAACAGTACCGAAATAGATCAGCAGGACCCACAGCAGCTCAGGTACGCCGCGAACCAGGGTCGAGTAGAAGCCGCCAAGCCATTGCAACGGCTTGATCGAAGAAGTCTTGGCCAGTGCGCCGAGCAGGCCCAGGACCAGCCCCAGCAGCAGGGCGCAAAGCGCCAGTTTTACGGTCATGAAGGTGCCAGCCAACAAGGCCGGACCAAATCCGTGCAGGTCGATATTCATGGGTAGATGCGTTCTAGGGACCGACACGCCGCAAGGGCGTGCCGGTCGGGGCGAATCATTCGATGCTGAACGGGAAGTACTTGTCGTTGATCTTCTTGTACGTACCGTCGGCTTTGATTTCTTTCAGGGCGGCGTTGAGGTCGTTACGCAGCTTGTCGTCACCCTTGCGCACGGCGATGCCGATCTTGTCGGACTCTTCTACAGGCTCGCCCTTGAACTCGTAGTTCTGGCCGTCCTTGCTCTTGAGCCACTCGTACTGCACGTACTTGTCGGCGAGGATGCCGTCGATACGGCCGGACAGCAGGTCCAGGTAGGCGTTTTCCTGGGTGTCGTACAGCTTGATCTGAATATCATCGCCGTAGTTGTCTTCCAGCCAGGTGCCGGCCAGGGTTGCACGCTGGGTACCGATGATCTTGCCCTTGAGCGAGGCCTTGTCGGTTTTGAAGTCGACGTTCTTCGGCGCGATGAACTGCAGCTTGTTCGAGTAGTAGGGGTCGGTGAAGTCGACCGCTTGCTTGCGCTCATCGGTGATCGACAGCGATGACACCAGGAAGTCGAACTTCTTGGCGTTCAGGGCGGGGATGATGCCGTCCCAGTCGGAGGTGACCACCGAGCACTCGACTTTCATCTTCGCGCACAGGGCGTCGCCGATGTCTTTGTCAAAGCCCACGACGTTACCGCTGGCATCCTTGTTGTTGAACGGCGGGTAAGCCGCTTCGATACCCATGCGCAGTTTTTCCGCGGCCATGGCGTTGGCCGAGAAGACCAGGGTGGCGGCGGCGGCCAGGAGGAATTTCTTGTAGGTCTGCATGTATTGCTCCGTTAGCGGTGGCTGGACATGAATTGCTTGCAACGCGCCGAGTTCGGGTTTTCAAAGACCTGCTGCGGCGTTCCTTGCTCTTCTACCAGGCCCTGGTGCAGGAAGACCACTTCACTGGACACCTGGCGGGCAAAGTTCATCTCGTGCGTCACCAGCAGCATGGTACGGCCTTCGTCGGCCAATGCGCGGATAACGTTAAGCACTTCCTGGACCATTTCCGGATCGAGCGCCGAGGTCGGCTCGTCGAACAGGATGACCTTGGGCTTCATGGCCAAGGTACGGGCAATGGCGGCACGCTGTTGCTGGCCACCGGAAAGCTGGGCGGGGTAGCTGTGACGCTTGTCATAGATGCCAACCTTGTTCAGCAGCGCTTCGGCGTGTTCGATCGCCTCGGCCTTGCTCTGGCCCAGCACCCGGCGCGGCGCCTCGATGATGTTGTCGAGGATCGACATGTGCGGCCACAGGTTGAAATTCTGGAAGACAAAGCCGATTTCGCTACGCAGGCGATTGATCTGGCGGTTGTCGGAGGGGATCAGGTCGCCATTTTTGGCTGCCTTGAGCTTGAGCTCTTCGCCGGCGACGAGGATCTGCCCCTGGTGCGGGTTCTCCAGCAGGTTGATGCAGCGCAGCAGGGTGGACTTGCCGGAGCCGGACGACCCCAGGATGGAGATCACGTCACCGTCACGGGCGGTCAGCGAAATGCCCTTGAGAATTTCCTGCTCGCCGTAGCGTTTGTGCAGGTTGCGGATTTCTAGCGCGGGCGTGGCCTCGGCCATGTGCGGTCCTCATGTGTTCGGGTGCGTTCCCAGCTGTTGGCGGCCTTCCTGGCGAGCGCCACGCTAGCATAGCGGCTCAGTGACATCCAACCGGGTCGCAGGGGGCTCGGGTCGCTGGCGGGACAGTTTGTCGCATCGCTGCAGCGCAACGTCGCGAGGATGTCCGCAGACCTTTGCGCCCAGCACCAGAGCCTTGATGAAAAAAGGCGCGATGGTGCCAGCTTTGGCTAAGCCTGGGAAGCCGTTTTTGGCCTCTTAGCGGCTAGCCCGCTCTTACAAATACCCCATAAACCTCAAGGAGTGCGCCAAACCCTTGGCAGCGGGCTTGCCCGCGAAGGATTCGACGACTACTTGAGGGTTGCGCCGAAGGGTTGCACTTTTGTGCCTGGTTTTCGTGCGCAGGTGTTACCGAGGAGCACCTTTGGTGCGTTTGTAAGTGGGTATTTCTGTAATCCGGACTTGGCATGGGGGTTTGGCGGCCTTTCGGTCAAGGCCTGGCCGAATGCCCTGCAAGCCGCGCCATATCTGCCTGCTGAAAGAATTCAGACGAAAGCCATTCTCGCCTGGCCCGGTTATTGCCATCTGGAAATCACTGAATGCAGCAACGCCTTCTTTCACCCCAGGCGCGCTGGCCGTCATTCGTGTAGTCCACCTCCTTACAAAGGTAGTTTTATGAGCGGTAACAATTCCAACGACCTCGCTCAGGGGCTCAAGCAACGGCATGTGACCATGCTGTCCATTGCTGGCGTGATCGGCGCCGGTCTGTTCGTCGGCTCCGGCCACGCCATTGCCGCTGCCGGCCCTGCCGTACTGCTGGCCTACGCCGCCGCCGGTACCCTGGTGGTGCTGGTGATGCGCATGCTCGGCGAAATGGCGATTGCCTCGCCTGACACCGGTTCGTTCTCCACCTATGCCGACCGCTCCATCGGGCGTTGGGCGGGTTTCACCATCGGCTGGCTGTACTGGTGGTTCTGGGTCTTGGTGATCCCGCTGGAAGCCAACGCCGCCGCAGCCATCCTGCATGCCTGGTTCCCTGCGGTCGATCTGTGGGCGTTCTCGCTGCTGATCACCCTGGCGCTGACCCTGACCAACCTGTGCAGCGTGAAGAACTACGGCGAGTTCGAGTTCTGGTTCGCCTTGCTCAAAGTACTGGCGATCATCGGCTTCATCGTCGTTGGTTGCGCCGCCATGTTCGGCATGGTGCCCAGCAGCCAGGTCAGCGGTGTCAGCCACCTGTTCGACACCCAAGGCTTCATGCCCAATGGACTGGGCGCCGTGCTGGCAGCCATGCTGACCACCATGTTCTCGTTCATGGGTACCGAGATCGTTACCATCGCGGCTGCCGAATCGAAAGATCCAGGCAAGCAGATCAGCCGCGCCACCAACTCGGTGATCTGGCGTATCTGCCTGTTCTACCTGGTGTCGATCTTCCTGGTCGTGGCCCTGGTGCCGTGGAACGATCCAGCCCTGGCCGAGACCGGTTCGTACCAGACCGTGCTGAGCATGATCGGCGTGCCGAATGCCAAGCTGATCGTCGATATCGTCGTGCTGATCGCCGTTACCAGCTGCCTGAACTCGGCGCTGTACACCTCCTCGCGCATGCTGTTCTCGCTGAGCAAGCGTGGCGACGCCCCGGCTGTGGCCCAGCGCACGACCAAGGCCGGTACTCCGCACTGGGCAGTGTTGCTGTCTACTGCTGCGGCCTTCCTTTGCGTGTTCGCCAACTTCGTCGCACCGGCGCAGGTGTTCGAGTTCTTGCTGGCCAGTTCCGGTGCTATCGCTTTGCTGGTGTACCTGGTGATTGCCGTATCGCAACTGCGCATGCGCAGCCAGCGCGAAGCGCGTGGTGAGAAGATCGACTTCAAGATGTGGCTGTTCCCCGGCCTGACCTGGGCGACCATTGCCTTCATCATTGCCGTGCTGGTGGTTATGGCGATCCGTCCGGATCATCGCGCCGAGATCGTCGCTACCGCGTTGCTGAGCATTGGTGTGGTGGCAGCGGGTCTGCTGGTGCATCGCAAGCGCAAGGCTGATGAAGCGGCGGGTCGGGTGGCGCTGGATAACTGATCCAGGCTGCTTGAACGCAAAAGGCCGCGCCCTGTGAAGGGTGCGGCCTTTTTGTTGGGCTGTGCGGGCCTGTTCGCGGGCAAGCCCGCTCCTACAGGATTGCATGCTACCTGTGGCAGCGGGCTTACACCGCGAGGAGGCCGTTAAAGCGCTTCAGCCAAACTGTTTTTGCTGTTGCTGCTGCTTGGCCACCACCTCGGATGCGGCGATGTAGGCTTGCTGGAACTCGTCGCTCTCCAGCCAGGCCATGGTGGTGTCTTCGTCGGCGCCGTCCAGCCAGGTGCGATAGGCGGTGAACACCAGCACGATGTAGTCGGTGGCGTGCTCTTCCTTGTGGCCCTTGAGCACCAGCGCCAGCAGCGGGTCGACCAGGAACACCGAGATCATCGCGACCAGGCCGCTCTCCTGGGCCACCTTCATCTTCTCGAACAGCTCCTTGTAGCTGTCCGACTCCATGGCCTTGTTGAACACCTGCTCGATGCTGGCGCTATCGCCAGCGCTGGCCTTGACCGCTTGGCCGCCACGCACCATGCGGTTTTGCTTGGCCTTGGAGGCGGCGCGCTTGGCGCGTTTCTGTTGTTTGCTGTTGGAGGCCATGGTGAGCAGGTGTCCTTGGAAGGCGGAAAATGTGCGTATTGAATCGCACTTGCCGGTGAAACCCAAGCGACATGCGACGGTCTCAGGCAGGCTGTCGGACATTTGGCAGTTGCCCCTTGAGGATTTCACGGATGAAAACAGCAATTTCGTTCGGCCTGTTGGCTGTGGCGCTTTCTGGTTGCGGCAATATCGCCGCGGTCAAGTCGTTCAACACCCCCTATGGCTCGCCGACCGCGGGTGACACTGCGCGCTTGCGAGTGATCGCCAATGGCATGGTGCGCGCAGTACCCGGCAAGGATTGCGTGGACTGGTACAGCCCTGGAGCCGGGGTGATCGCAGTGCCGCAGAAAGGCTTCGCCGACCGCAATGGCGAATCTCTGGGCATGCCCACTGGCGCCGCAGTGGCGCAGGGCGATGTGGTCAGCGAAGTGCTGGTGCCGGCAGGCAAGCCATTTACCCTGCACTTTCTCGACGGTGGGCGCACCAGCTACAACAGCGTGACCAACTGCCTCGGGATGTTCTACTTCGTCCCGCAGAAGGGCGCCGACTATGAGGTAGTCTTGCGCGGTTACAGCGGCTGTGGGGTGAAGCTGCAGCAGTTGGGGGTGGATCAACCGGTGCAGGCCACCAAGGCGGAGTACTGCAGCGCCATTGCCAACTTCTGAGTGAAGTTGGCTTTTGCGGGCTTATCGCGGGGGCAATCCTGGGCCTACAGGGGGTCATGCAGCTGGCGCTTCATCCTCTTCAAAGCCCCGTGATGCACGTCCCACCAGCAACGGATCCGGCGCATGCGCCACGCTCAGGTCCTTGCCTGGGTAATCCAGCGAATGCAGGAAGTGCCGGATGCAGTTGATTCGGGCGCGCTTCTTGTCATCGGACTTGATCACCGTCCATGGCGCATCGCCGGTATCGGTGTGGAAGAACATCGCCTCCTTGGCGGCGGTGTAGTCGTCCCATTTATCCAGCGACTTGATGTCGATCGGCGACAGCTTCCAGTGCTTGAGCGGATCGTCGCGCCGCGAGATGAAGCGCCGTAGCTGCTCCTCGCGATTGACCGAGAACCAGTACTTGAACAGCAAGATCCCGCTGTTGCACAGCATCCGCTCCAAGTCTGGCGCCTGGCGCATGAATTCCAGGTATTGCACCGGCGTGCAGAAATCCATCACCCGCTCGACCCCGGCGCGGTTGTACCAAGAGCGGTCGAAGAAGACCATTTCTCCCGACGTGGGCAGGTGCTGGATGTAACGCTGGAAGTACCACTGGCCCTTTTCCTGCTCGGAAGGCTTCTCCAGCGCCACGATGCGCGCGCCACGCGGGTTCAAGTGCTCCATGAAGCGCTTGATGGTGCCGCCCTTGCCAGCCGCATCACGCCCCTCGAACAGCACGACTACGCGCTGGCCGGTGTCCTTCACCCAGCTTTGCACCTTGAGCAGCTCGATCTGCAGGGCGTGCTTGGCCTTCTCGTAGTCGTTGCGGCGCAGACGGGTGACATACGGGTAGTTGGCGGGCAAGCGAGCCGAGGTGCTGTCCTCGTTGCTGCCCTTGCGCGCAGTGGCCACCTGCAACGCGGCAGGCTGCTGGCTGACCGTGATGATCGAGCTTTCGCCTGTGGCCTTGGCCGCTGGCTTGCGCTGGCGAGGGCGGCGCGTGCGCGGGGGTGGGGTGACGCTGGGCGTGGCCTCGACGCTTGGCGCGGCGGAAAGAAGCGGGGTGGATTCGTCGCTCATGGAAGTCCTTGCGGGTCGATTCGAGTGTCCACCTGGCATGCTAAGGCGTTTTCGCGAGCGGCTAGTTGATTGGGGTCAAGAAGGGGAGGGGATTGGGGTGGCGGCTGCTGTGCAGCCATTCGCGGGAAAGCCCGCTCCCACAGGGTGGTTGGTGGGGGCTGGATAAAACTCGGGCAATAAAAAAACCCTGAATCTTTCGATTCAGGGTTTTAGTGTTTTGGTGCCCAGAGACGGAGTCGAACCGCCGACACGAGGATTTTCAATCCTCTGCTCTACCGACTGAGCTATCTGGGCAACGGGGCGCATTAAAAGGCTTTTTCAGGTTTGCGTCAACGACTTTTTGAAAATTTTTTAAATTAATTCCGTCGCTTACGATTTTGCTGGGTCATTCGGCCGGTGGCACGTAGCCGTCAGCCTTGGCGTAATCCTCGCCGGAGAAGTATTTGTCCATCTCCTGCTGGAGGAATTTGCGGTCCTCGGCATTCATCATGTTCAGGCGCTTCTCGTTGATCAGCAGGGTCTGGTGTTTCTGCCACTCATCCCAGGCCTTCTTCGAGATGTTGTCGAAGATGTCCTGGCCTTTGGCCCCTGGGTACGGCGGGCGCTCAAGGCCAGGCAGCTGTTCGTGGTATTTGCGGCAGTTCACGGTGCGGGTCATCGGGGCTCTCCTGCAATCAATTGGTCGGCCGCGCGTTTGAGCAGCTTCTTGACCGGGGCGGCGAGGCCCAGGCGCGGCGGGGTGGCGAGGTTATACCAGAGCCAGTCAGGCTCGGCCACGTGCGCGCCGAGCGGATCGACACGGACCAGCCAAGGCTCGATGGCCAGCTGGAAGTGGCTGAAGGTATGGGTCAGGCCATCGAGGGCCTGGCTGCCGGTCAGGCGCAGGCCGTGCTGGTAGGCCAGGTCATCGAGCTGCTCCAGGCTGTCTAGCTCGGGCAGGCTCCACAAGCCGCCCCACAGGCCGCTGGAAGGGCGCCGGTAGAGCAGGATGGCGCCTTCTTGGTTGGCCAGGATCGGCATCAGCGTGCGCCGCTGTGGCAAGGTCTTGCGCGGCTTGGGCTCGGGGTAGTGAGTCTCCTGGCCGAGCAAGTGCGCCTCGCAGCCGCGCTGGAGCGGGCAGATCAGGCAGCTGGGCTTGCTGCGCGTACACAGGGTTGCGCCCAGGTCCATCATCGCCTGGGTGTAGTGGTTGGCGCGGGCGTGTGGGGTGTAGCGCTCGGCAGTGGCCCACAGCGCGTTGGCCACCTTCGGCTCCCCCGGGTAGCCGCCCTGGGCGCTGTAGCGGGCCAGTACGCGCTTGACGTTGCCGTCGAGGATCGGCGCGCGGATGCCCATGCTGATGCTGGCAATGGCGCCGGCCGTTGAGCGACCAATGCCAGGCAGCTCGGTCAGCTGCTCGACACTACGCGGGAATTCGCCGCCATGCTGGTTGACCACGATCTGCGCGGCCTTTTGCAGGTTGCGCGCGCGGGTGTAGTAGCCAAGCCCGGTCCACAGGTGCAGCACTTCGTCTTCCGGTGCCTCAGCCAGGGCCTGCACGGTCGGCAGGGCCTGCATGAAGCGGTCGAAGTAGTTGAGCACGGTGCTGACCTGGGTCTGCTGCAGCATGATTTCCGACACCCACACCCGGTAGGGGTTGATGCCCTGTTGCCAGGGCAGGTCGTGGCGGCCGTGCTGGTCGTACCACTCCAGCACTGCGCTGGAGAACTGCTGGGGGCTCATCGCTTGAACAGCCCCTTGAGTGCGTCTTTCAATTCCGGGCTCACTTTGTCTCCGAGTTTCTCGTCGAGCTTTTCATCGATCTTGTCTTTCAGGCGGTTGCCGGCGAGTTTGGCGGCAACCTTGCCCAGGCCGTCCTGATCCAGGCGGCAGGCCTTGGCGCCAAGCTCCAGCGGGCCACGGCAGCGCAGCGGCACTTCGACGCCGACATAGCGCTCGTTGACCTGGCAAGCCGGGTCGGGCATGGCACGCTGATCGCCTTCGACCACTACGCCGATCCGGTAGTCCATGCCCAGCACGCGCAGGTCCAGGTCGCCCTGGCCGTTGACGGTCAGGCCGGGGATGCGTGCCTTGAGGTCAGGGTTGCTGGCCACGCCATTGCGCAGCACCAGGCTGCCTCGCAGTTCCTCGAACGGCGTGTCCTTGCCGCGCGGCTCACCGCTGAGCGACTTGCGGTTGAGGGTGGCGATGGCCTGGCACAGCTGCTGCTCCAGGTTGGCGTTGACCAGTACACCATCATTGATGGTGAAGCTGGCGTTGCCGTTGAGCGTATCGACCAGGGCCTTCTGGCTGTTGCCGGTGGCGGTCAGGTCGCTGTTGAGGGTCAGCAGGCCTTTGACTGGCGGCGTCTGGTCAGGGCTTTCGGACTTGATGAAGTGCTCGACCGGCACCCGGTTGATCTTGGTGTTGACGCCGATTTGCGGCACCGCCGGGCGTACATCGAGGGTGCCCTTGGCTTCGAAGCTGCCGTTGTACAGCCCGCCACGCAGGGTTTCCAGGGTCACCAGGCCGCCCTGGCCTTTGGCCTTGAGCTGGGCGTCAGTGATGGGCAGCTTGTCCAGGGTCAGCGCGCCGAAGCTGAGCTCGGCTTGCAGATCGAGGGCGCGCAGGCGATCGACCGGCAGCAGCTTGTCGTTGCTCCAGGCCACCTGGGTCGGGGCGTTAGGCAGGGGTGAACTGCCAGCGCCGGCCACGGCGGTGGTTTCCTGCTGCTTGACTTCGGCCTGGCGCGCAGCGGTGGCGCCCTTGGCTTGTTCGCTCTTGGCCGGGAAGTAGCGATCGGCGTCGAACTTGTCGCCTTTTAGCTGCAGGCGCAGGGCTTGCTTGGCGAAGTCTTCGATTGCCACGCGGCCGCTGAAGGTGCTGTCGTCCAGTTTCACCGCCAGGTCTTCCAGCGCCAGGCTGTTAGGGCTACCCGCCAGGCGGCTGACCAGCTCCAGCTTGCCGAAAGCGGCTGGATCGGCAGTGGCGGGCAGCGGCTGGCCGATGCCGTCGAGGAAGGTGCGCAGGTCGAATTGGGCAATCGACAGCCCGCCGCTGACCTGTGGCGTCTTGTCCAGCTCACGCACATTCAGCTCGCCAAGCGCGCGCAGCTGGTTGGCGGAGACCTTCAGGCCATTCCACGAGGCGACATTGGCCGCCATGTCGACCAGCAGTTGGCCTTGGGCGTTGAAGGTCAAGGTCTTGCCAGCCAGCGGTTCGCCCGAGGTTTCGCCGGACAGGCGCATGTCTTCGAGGTTGTAGCGCTTGAGCTTACGGTCAAAGCGCAGTTCGCCGGTCAGCTCGGTGCGGGCTTTGATGTTCGGCTGCGCGGCGCTGAGGAAGGCGCTGGCCTTCAGGGCAATGTTCGCCCCTTCATGCACCGGGCCGGTGCTCAGCTGGATGCTCTCGGCGCTGACGCTCTGGCCAGTCTTGGCATCGGTGTATTGCACGCGGGCGTTGTTCACCGTCAAGCTGTCGATATCCAGCTTGACCGAACGTTCGCTGGCGTTGTCGGCTGCTGCGGACTCGCCCGCGGGCGTTGCAGCGGGGGCGTTGGGCGTGCTGGCGCTGGCATCTTGCGCCGGCAGTGGCTTGCCGATGTCTTGCCAGTTGCCGTGGCCGTTCTCATCGCGGACCAGGTTCAGGTTCAGGCCTTCGACCCGGACATCGCTCATCTGCACTTCGCGGCGCAGCAACGGCAGCACGCGCACCGACAGACCGAGCATCTGCAGGTCGGCGAACGGCTCTTTAGGCTTGTTCAGGGTGGCGATGCTGGCCTCATGCAATTCCAGACCGAGCCAGGGGAACAGGCTCCAGCCGATATCGCCATTGAGGGTCAGCTCGACGTGGGCCTTGTCGCGCGCCAGTTGGCGAATCTCGTCTTTATAGTCGTTGGGATCGAAGAGGTGGGTCAGGGCGAAGCCCAGTGCCACGATGATCAGCAGCAACCCGAGAAGTCCCAGCCCCAGGATTTTGCCGAACGCTTTCATGGGCGAGTCCTTGTAGTCCGATTTTTGAAAATTCAAGCGCCAGAGTATAGCGCCGCGACTAGCTGCCCTGAGTATTCGACTAGAGATACAGGGCATTTCCTACTAATTGAGCAGATTACACAGGATCGTGCAGGCGCGGGCTGGTCCCGCGATAGGGTCAGCGCGGGTGGATAACGCGCGGGATTTCGACCGCCGCCACCCGGACAGTTCCTCGAATGGGCTCAGCTGTTGAAAAAATAACGATATCAGTTTGCTTTCATTGAGCGATTCAGCTGGTAATCTTGCGCCGCTTTCGGAGCATAACGCGACCTTTTGTCGCGGATGCCGCCACGTTAACGGCCGGGCCATGCCTTGGTGCACTTGGATAAGAGCCGCACGTCACATCCGCAAAGCACAGCCCACCTACAAGAGGAACAACCCATGAACAGCAGTATCACGGCAGGGGAGTTGGTGCGTGCGCCCAGCTTCCTGTCGAAGGAGCGCATCATCGCCCGCCCGGGCTTCAACCGCTGGCTGGTACCGCCGGCCGCCCTGGCGATCCACCTGTGCATCGGCATGGCCTACGGCTTCTCGGTGTTCTGGCTGCCACTTTCGCAGGCCATCGGCATCACCGCGCCAGTTGCCTGCTCGGCTGACATGGGCTTCGTCGCCCGGCTGTTCAGCGCCGAGTGCGACTGGCCGATCTCGATGCTGAGCTGGATCTACACGCTGTTCTTCGTGTTCCTCGGTTGCTCCGCCGCCGTGCTGGGCGGTTGGCTGGAACATGCCGGCCCGCGCAAGGCTGGCCTGGTGTCGGCGCTGTGCTGGTGTGGCGGCCTGCTGATTTCGGCGATTGGGGTGAAGACCCATCAGCTGTGGCTGATGTGGCTGGGTTCGGGGGTGATCGGCGGGATCGGCCTGGGCCTTGGGTACATTTCGCCAGTGTCGACGCTGATCAAGTGGTTCCCGGACAAGCGCGGCATGGCGACCGGCATGGCGATCATGGGCTTTGGCGGCGGGGCGATGGTCGGTGCTCCCCTGGCCACTGCGCTGATGGGCCATTTCGGCAGCGCGCAGGAAGTCGGCGTGTGGCAGAGCTTCGTCGCCATGGCGGTGATCTACTTGGTGTTCATGACCGCTGGTGCCCTGGCCTATCGCGTGCCGCCGACCGGCTGGAAGCCTGAGGGTTGGACGCCACCTGCGAAAAAGGCCAATGCGATGGTCACTGACCGCCATGTGCATGTCAGCGTGGCCTGGAAAACGCCGCAGTTCGCCCTGGTCTGGCTGGTGCTGTGCCTGAACGTTTCGGCGGGTATCGGCATCCTCGGCATGGCTTCGCCACTGTTGCAGGAGGTGTTCGCCGGCAAGCTGCTGGGCAACGAGCTGAGCTTCAGTGAGCTGAACGCCGCGCAACTGGCGCAGATTGCCGCGATCGCCGCAGGCTTCACCGGCCTGCTGAGCCTGTTCAACATTGGTGGGCGGTTCTTCTGGGCGTCGTTCTCCGACTACATTGGCCGCAAGAACACCTACTTCGCCTTCTTCGCCCTGGGCGTGGGCCTCTACAGCCTGGTGCCGAACATGGGCCACCTGGGCAACGTGGCGCTGTTCGTCGCTGCGTTCTGCATCATCCTGTCGATGTATGGCGGCGGCTTCGCCACGGTGCCGGCGTACCTGGCGGACCTGTTCGGTACGCAAATGGTCGGTGCGATCCATGGTCGTCTGCTGACTGCCTGGGCGGCGGCGGGCGTGCTTGGGCCGGTGCTGATCACCTATCTGCGTGAATCGCAGCTGGCGGCGGGTGTGGAGCGGGCTGCGGCCTACGACATGACCTTGTACATCCTCGCTGGCCTGCTGGTGCTGGGCTTTATCTGCAATGCACTGGTGCGGCCGGTGGCGGACAAGTACTTCATGACTGATGCAGAACTCGCCGCTGAGCGGGCGCTGAGCCATGACAAAGGCGCCGATGGCGCGCGTTCGCTGGAATGGCATGCGGCGCCGGGCAGCCTGCCGTTGGTGCTGGTGGCGTGGGCCGTGGTGGTTATTCCGCTGGCCTGGGGCATCTGGGTGACCTTGCAGAAGACCGCTGTACTGTTCCATTGATGTAGACAGCAGCAGCTCTATCGCGGGGCAAGCACGCTGCCACGTTGCGCTTCAGATCTGTAGTGACGGCGTGGCAGCGGGCTTGCCCCGCGCTGCTTTGCACAGCCATATGTCATCCGCGTTTCAAGCGGGCGCGTTCTAGGCCTATAATGGCAGCCTTTTCGCCCAATGATTTTGCGGAGCTGGTGATGGTCGAACGTAAGGCTTCCGTCGAGCGCAATACCCTGGAAACCCAGGTGAAGGCCTCGATCAACCTCGATGGCAGTGGCAAGGCCCGATTCGATATCGGTGTGCCTTTCCTTGAACACATGCTCGACCAGATCGCCCGGCATGGGCTGATCGATCTGGACATCGAGTGCAAGGGCGACCTGCACATCGATGATCACCACACTGTCGAAGACGTCGGCATCACCCTCGGCCAGGCATTCGCCCAGGCCATCGGTGACAAGAAAGGCATCTATCGCTACGGCCATGCCTACGTGCCGCTGGACGAAGCGTTGTCGCGCGTGGTCATCGACTTCTCCGGCCGCCCAGGCCTGCAGATGCATGTGCCGTACACCCGCGCCTCAGTTGGCGGTTTCGATGTCGACCTGTTCCAGGAATTCTTCCAAGGCTTCGTCAACCACGCCCTGGTGACCCTGCACATCGACAACCTGCGTGGGCACAACACCCACCACCAGATCGAGACCGTGTTCAAGGCCTTCGGCCGCGCGCTGCGCATGGCCGTGACCCAGGACGAGCGCATGGCCGGGCAGATGCCGTCGACCAAGGGATGCCTGTAAATGCAGACGGTAGCCGTAATCGACTATGGCATGGGCAACCTGCACTCGGTGGCCAAGGCGCTTGAGCACGTTGGCGCCGGCAAGGTGCTGGTCACCAGTGACGCTGCGGTGATCCGCGAGGCCGACCGGGTGGTGTTCCCAGGTGTCGGCGCGATTCGCGACTGCATGGCCGAGATCCGCCGCCTGGGCTTTGACAGCCTGGTGCGCGAAGTCAGCCAGGACCGGCCGTTCCTCGGTATCTGTGTCGGCATGCAAGCGCTGCTCGAACACAGTGAAGAGAACGACGGCGTCGATTGCATCGGCCTGTTCCCTGGCCAGGTGCGTTTCTTCGGCAAAGACCTGCAAGAAGATGGCGAGCACCTGAAGGTGCCGCACATGGGGTGGAACGAAGTCAGCCATGCGGTCGAGCATCCGCTGTGGCATGACATCCCCGATCGTGCCCGCTTCTACTTCGTCCACAGCTACTACATCCATGCTGGCAAGCCCGGCCAAGTGGTCGGTCGCGGCCACTATGGCGTCGACTTTGCCGCAGCGCTGGCCGAGGGCTCGCGGTTTGCCGTGCAGTTCCATCCGGAGAAGAGCCATACCCATGGCTTGCAACTGCTGCAGAACTTCGTCGCCTGGGATGGGCGCTGGTAAATGAGCAAGTCGCGGACCAAGGCCCCGATCATTACCCTGGCCCCCGAGCAGGAGCGCGAAGCGCTCGACACGCTCAAGCGCTTCCTGGAAGACCGCTTCGAGCTTGAGCTGGGGTCGTTCGAGGTGGCCGAGGTCCTTGACCTGTTCAGCAAGGAAATTGCACCCCACTACTACAACAGGGCGATTGCCGATGTTCAGCTGCACCTCAAGGAGCGGTTCGAGAGCATCGAAAGCGACCTGTGGGCGTTAGAGAAGCCCTGAAATCCACCGATTAGACAGGTTCCCAAGATGCTGATTATCCCCGCTATCGATCTCAAGGATGGTGCCTGCGTACGCCTGCGCCAAGGCCGCATGGAAGACTCCACGGTGTTCTCCGATGACCCGGTGAGCATGGCCGCCAAATGGGTTGAGGGTGGCTGCCGTCGCCTGCACCTGGTCGACCTCAATGGTGCCTTCGAAGGCCAGCCAGTCAATGGCGAAGTGGTGACTGCCATCGCCAAGCGCTACCCGCACCTGCCGATCCAGATCGGCGGCGGCATTCGCTCGCTGGAAACCATCGAGCACTACGTCAAGGCCGGCGTCAGCTACGTGATCATCGGCACCAAGGCGGTCAAGCAGCCTGAGTTCGTCGCCGAGGCGTGCAAGGCCTTCCCAGGCAAGGTCATCGTTGGTCTGGATGCCAAAGACGGCTTCGTCGCCACCGATGGTTGGGCCGAAGTCAGCTCGGTGCAGGTCATCGACCTGGCCAAGCGTTTCGAGGCCGATGGCGTCTCGGCGATCGTCTACACCGACATCGCCAAGGACGGCATGATGCAGGGCTGCAACGTGCCGTTCACCAAGGCCCTGGCCGAAGCCACCCAGATCCCGGTGATCGCCTCCGGCGGCATCCACAACCTGGGTGATATCAAGGCCCTGCTCGACGCCAAGGCTCCAGGCATCATCGGCGCCATCACCGGCCGGGCGATCTACGAAGGTACTCTGGACGTCGCCGAGGCCCAGGCCTTCTGCGACACATACCAAGGCTGAGGACACGACATGGCACTGGCCAAGCGCATCATCCCTTGCCTGGACGTGGACAACGGCCGGGTGGTCAAGGGCGTCAAGTTCGAGAACATCCGCGATGCCGGGGATCCGGTTGAGATCGCGCGTCGGTACGATGAACAGGGGGCCGACGAGATCACCTTCCTCGACATCACCGCCAGCGTCGATGGCCGTGACACCACCCTGCATACCGTCGAGCGCATGGCCAGCCAGGTGTTCATCCCGCTGACCGTCGGCGGTGGCGTACGTACCGTGCAAGACATCCGCAACCTGCTCAATGCCGGTGCCGACAAGGTCTCGATCAACACCGCTGCGGTGTTCAATCCGGAGTTCGTCGGCGAGGCTGCGCAGCGCTTTGGTTCGCAGTGCATCGTGGTTGCCATCGATGCCAAGAAGGTGTCTGCGTCGGGCGAAGCGCCGCGCTGGGAGATCTTCACCCATGGTGGGCGCAAGCCGACCGGATTGGATGCGGTGGAATGGGCGAAGAAGATGGAAGGCCTGGGTGCCGGTGAGATCCTGCTGACCAGCATGGATCAGGACGGCATGAAAAATGGCTTCGATCTGGGCGTGACCCGCGCCATCAGCGACGCGCTGGGGATTCCGGTGATCGCTTCGGGAGGTGTGGGTAATCTGCAGCACTTGGCTGACGGGATTCTGGAAGGGCATGCCAGCGCGGTGTTGGCGGCGAGTATCTTCCACTTCGGCGAGTACACCGTGCCTGAGGCCAAGGCCTACATGGCTGCGCGCGGGATCGTCGTTCGCTAAGACTGACCTGCATAGCGCTCGCAAAAGCGCTATGCAGTGCGACTGCTACGTGGGGTGCGTCGCAGCTGCTTCGTGGGAGCTGGCGCGTGGGAGCGGGCTTGCCCCGCGATTGCAGTGGAACATTCACCATCGCTATCGCGCGGGGCAAGCCCGCTCCCACGAAGCTCCCACGCGCCCGTTTCCACGGGCATCAGCCGTGATTCTTGCCCAGCAGCGCGTGGTAAAGCTCGGTATCGCCCAGAATCCCGACCACCTTGTCGTTCTCCTGCAACACCAGCTTGTTCCCCGTCTGATAGCGAATCTGCAGCGCTTCGCGCATGCCGATATCCGCATGCACCAGGGTCGGTTTGCGATCCAGCCCCTCAACGGCCTGCCCTGGCGCCCAGTTCTGCATATCCAGGCCATTCTGGCCCTGGCGCGCACGCTTGAGTGAATTGCCTTCACCCAGGTCCAGCCACGAATCACCACCCGGATCCAGGCACACCGAACCATTGATCCGCTTGCACTTGTCCAGCGTGCGCATCAGGCTGCGCCCGCACAGTACGTTGAGTGGGTTGGTATGGGCGACAAAGGTGCGCACATACTCGTCGGCAGGGTTGAGCACGATCTCCTCAGGCTTGCTGTACTGGATGATCCGCCCATCTTTCATGATGGCGATGCGGCTGCCGAGCTTGAGCGCCTCGTCCAGGTCGTGGCTGACGAACACGATGGTCTTGCTCAGCTTGCGCTGCAGCTCCAGCAGTTCGTCCTGCAAACCCTGGCGGATCAAAGGGTCGAGTGCCGAGAACGGTTCGTCCATCAGCAGGATATCGGCATCCATCGCCAGTGCCCGGGCCAGGCCCACGCGCTGCTGCATGCCGCCGGACAGCTCGTCGGGCTTCTTGTTGCGCCACTGGGTCAGGCCCACCAGCTCAAGCTTTTCATCAACCAGCTTGCGCCGCTCTTTTTCCGGCCGGCCCTGCATCTCCAGGCCAAAGCTGATGTTCTCGCGCACCGTCAGCCAAGGCATCAGGGCGAACTTCTGGAACACCATGGCAATGCGCTTGGTGCGCATCATCTTCAGCTCGGCCGGGGTGCAGTGGGCGATGTCGATGTGGTTGCCTTCGTGCTCGACGAACAGCTTGCCGCGGCTGACGGTGTTGAGGCCGTTGATGCAGCGCAGCAGGCTCGATTTGCCGGAGCCAGACAAGCCCATCAGCACGCAGATCTCGCCTTTGTTGATGTCCAGGTTGGCCTTTTCCACCCCGACCACCAGGCCAGTCTGCTTGAGGATCTGCTCGCGGCTCAGGCCTTTGTCGAGCAGCGCCAGGGCCTCGCGCGGCTTGTTGGAGAAGATGACGTCGACGTCTTCGAATCGAATGATGCTCATGCCTCACCCCTTACCGTGACTTCCGGTTGCTTGCAGATACGGTCGAGCATGATCGCCAGCAGCACGATCGCCAGGCCCGCTTCGAAGCCGAGGGAGATATCGGCGGTGTTCAGTGCGTTGACTACAGGTTTGCCCAGGCCATCGGCGCCTACCAGGGCGGCGATCACCACCATCGACAGCGACAGCATGATGCATTGGGTCACGCCCGCGGCGATGCTCGGCATCGCATGTGGCAGTTCGATGCGCGTCAGCAACTGGCGACGCGAGCAGCCAAAGGCCTTGCCGGCATCGAGCAGCTCTTGCGGCACGTCGCAAATGCCCAGGTAGGTCAGGCGGATTGGCGCGGCAATGGCGAACACCACGGTCGAGATCAGCCCCGGCACTACCCCCAGGCCAAACAGGGTCAGGGTCGGGATCAGGTAGACGAAGGTCGGCACTGTCTGCATCAGGTCGAGCACCGGGCGCATGGCGGTGTAGAACATCGGCTTGTGCGCGGCAAGGATGCCCAGTGGCACGCCGATGGCCACGCACACCACGGTGGCGAAGGTCACTTGGGCAAGGGTCTCCATGGTTTCTTGCCAGTACCCCAGGTTGAGGATCAGCAGGAACGACAGGGCGACGAAGGCGGTGAGCGCCCATTTGCGCTGGATCAGGTGAGCCAGGGCAGCGAACAGGGCAATAAGGACGAGGGGGTTGAACCAGGTCAGGGCACTGGTGACCCCATGGATCATGAATTCCAGGCCTTGGGCGATGGCGTCGAAATACTCGGCGCCGTTCTGGGTCAGCCATTCGACGAACGACGCGATGTACTGTCCCAGGGGTATTTTCTGATCAATGAGCATGATAGCGAGCTTCCACCTGCATAGATTGGAATCAGTCCGCAGCGGCCACGGTGCCGCTGCGAGGTAGTGCCTACTGCTACTGCGTTACTGCGCAAGCTTTGCCTTGGCCGCCTCCAAGCCCGGTTTGCCGTCCACGGTCGTCACCCCGGCCAGCCAGGTGTCGAGCACTTGCGGGTTGTTTTTAAGCCACGCCTTGGCGGCCGCGTCGGGCTTTTGCTTGTCGTCCAGGACCTTGCCCATCAGCTCGCTTTCCATGTCGAGGGTAAACGACAGGTTCTTCAGCAACTGGCCAACGTTGCTGCACTCCTGTGCATAGCCCTTGCGGGTATTGGTCAGGACCGTCGCCTTGCCGAAGTCGGGGCCGAAGAACTCGTCGCCACCGGTCAGGTACTGCATCTTGAAGCGCTTGTTCATCGGGTGCGGTTCCCAACCGAGGAACACCACCGCCTCGCCGCGTTTCTGCGCGCGATCCACCTGCGAGAGCATGCCCGCCTCACTGGACTGGACGATCTTGAAACCGGCGCTTTTCAGGCCGAAGGCGTCCTTGTCGATCATGCTCTGGATGGTGCGGTTGCCGTCGTTGCCGGGCTCGATGCCGTAGATCTTGCCGCCGAGCTCTGTCTTGAACTTGGCAATGTCGGCGAAATCCTTCAGACCCTTGTCGTACAGCGCCTGCGGTACTGCCAGGGTGTACTTGGCGTTTTCCAGATTGGCCCGCACGGTCTCGACGGTGCCGGCGTCGCGGTACTGCTTGATGTCGTTCTCCATGGTTGGCATCCAGTTGCCGAGGAACACGTCCAAATCCTTGCCGGCCGCCAGCGACTTGTAGGTCACCGGTACCGAGATCATGGTGGTGTGGGTCTTGTAGCCCAGGGCTTCGAGCACGACGCTGGTCACGGCGGTGGTCACGGTGATGTCGGTCCAGCCGACATCCGAGAAACGTACCGTCTGACACTGTTCGGGTTCGGCGGCCTGAGCCAGCAACGGTGCGGCAAGCAACGCGACCAGCAACAGCGAGGGTGAACCTTTCATGGATGGACTCCTGTAGTTTTTTCTTCGGGTTCGCGAGGGTTGCCGGGCTTTCTCAGGGTCCGGTCAACCAGGCCTGCAGAGGGCAGGATGCGAGGCCGTGCAATACGAGTCGCTTTCGATAATCCTCCAGCGTTGGGCAATCGCCTACTGGTAGGGTCGTAACCAGTACAGGATGGGTCGCTTCCAGTACGGGCGATGTCGCATATGGATTTTTCCACCCCTACGGCCGCGTTTTTACGTCATTCGATCGCCCGAAAGCGGCGCAAACAGGCCCGGATCAGTGCGGCGCGGTCGGACAAAAGTACGTCGGTTGCAGACGGCGAAGGGGAAGGTAAAAGCCCGATGATGCGTGCATTAGCGGCAGCTCGCCGGTTTCAGACTAGCAGCTGCGGGGCCGCCCACATGGCGCGGTCAGACAAGCCCATCAAGAGGTGATTCGACAATGGCCATCAGCGTGTTCGACCTGTTCAAGATCGGTGTCGGGCCTTCCAGCTCACACACCGTCGGCCCCATGCGCGCCGGCGCGCTGTTCGTCCAGGGCCTGCGTGAGCGTGGCGAGCTGGAGCAGGTGCGACGTATCGAGGTGCGCCTGTATGGCTCGTTGTCCGCCACCGGGGTCGGTCATGGCACCGACAACGCCACCATCATGGGCCTGATGGGCGAATGGCCGGATGCCATCGACCCGAGCCAGATCGTCCCGCGCATCGCCGACCTGCGCGAAACCAATATCCTCAAGCTGGATAATCGCCTGCCCATCGAGTTCATCTGGGCCCGCGACATGCAACTGCTTGAGCAGAACCTGCCGTATCACCCCAACGCCATGACCTTGATCGCCGAGGGGGAGCACGGCGAGCTGCACCAGGACACCTACTACTCGGTCGGCGGCGGCTTCGTGGTCGATGCCGCGCAAGCCGCCAGCGGCGTGCTGGATGCCGACCAGACGGTGCTGCCCTACGATTTCAACAGCGCCGCCGAGCTGCTGCGCCTGTGCAAGCAAAACGACCTCAGCGTGTCGCAATTGATGATGGCCAACGAGCGGGTGTGGCGCAGCGAAGCCGAGATCCGCGCCGGCCTGCTCACGCTCTGGGAGGCCATGCAGGAGTGCGTGACCAACGGCCTCAAGCACGAGGGCCTGCTGCCCGGCGGGCTCAATGTGCGCCGGCGTGCGGCCAAGCTGCACCGCAGCCTGCAAGAGATCGGCAAACCCAACGTGATCGGCTCGACCATGAGCGCGATGGAGTGGGTCAACCTGTTCGCCCTGGCGGTCAACGAAGAAAACGCCGCAGGCGGGCGCATGGTCACCGCGCCCACCAACGGTGCGGCGGGGATTATCCCGGCGGTGCTGCACTACTACATGCGCTTCTCCGACGTGGTCGATGACAGCAACGTGGTGGACTTCTTCCTCGGCGCCGCAGCGGTGGGCATCTTGTGCAAGAAGAACGCTTCGATATCCGGTGCTGAAGTGGGCTGTCAGGGGGAGGTCGGTTCGGCCTGCGCGATGGCTGCCGCAGGCTTGGCCCAGGTGCTCGGCGCCACGCCGGGGCAATTGGAGAACGCCGCTGAAATCGCCTTGGAGCACAACCTGGGGCTGACCTGCGACCCGGTTGGCGGGTTGGTTCAGGTGCCGTGTATCGAGCGCAACGCGATTGCCGCAGTCAAGGCGATCAACGCCGTGCAGATGGCCCTGCGCGGAGACGGCGAGCACTTCATTTCGCTCGACCAGGTCATCCGCACCATGCGCGATACCGGCGCCGACATGCACGACAAGTACAAGGAAACCTCGCGCGGCGGCCTCGCCGTCAGTGCGATCGAGTGTTGATCTACGACCATGTCGCGCTTGCGATTCGCGGGCAAGCCCGCTCCTGCAGGGTTCGGTGTAACCCCTGTAGGAGTGGGCTTGCCCGCGATTGGGTTACACGCTGAAATCAACCCGCCTCAATTTGGTGCGCCGGTCATCAGCATTTTCAACTTAACTGTGCAGCAGGCTGATACTGATGCGGTGACAGGGCCACATGTCGCTCACTGATATGTACCCAGGCACTGCTACCGAAATGCTCACTGTTACGAAGGAAAAGCCCTACAACGCAAGTTTGAGCATCTTACAGCGCTGTAGGAAAACTCTGGATCCACAGGCCTTGAAGGTCGTTTTTGGATTTTGTTGGATGCGCGTTCAATTTCAGGCATGCCATTTGCGTTGGAATTGGCAAAGCCCCCGCAAACGAACTGGGGCCATTACAAGAACAGTGCCCGCCTGAGGCACACCCTGCATTTGTGTGAGGAGAAATCGCGATGACGTCGTACACCTCCGGGACCCAAACCCAGAACCGCACAGCTCCCCAGTCCATCGGATTTCTCCTGCTGGACAACTTCACTCTGATCTCCTTGGCATCGGCTGTCGAGCCGCTGCGCATGGCCAACCAACTCTCCGGTCGCGAGCTGTATCGCTGGCACACCCTGACGGTCGATGGTGGCCAGGTCTGGGCCAGTGACGGTCTGCAGATCACCCCGGATGCAGCGATGCACAGCGCGCCGCCGATCGATACTGTGATCGTCTGCGGCGGCGTGGGTATCCAGCGCACCGTCACCCGCGAGCATGTCACCTGGCTGCAAGCCCAGGCCCGCCAGTCGCGCCGCTTGGGTGCGGTGTGTACCGGCAGTTGGGCGCTGGCCTGTGCCGGTCTGCTCGATGGCTTTGATTGCAGCGTGCACTGGGAATGCCTGGCATCGATGCAGGAAGCCTTCCCGCGGGTCAACATGAGCACCCGCCTGTTCACCCTCGACCGCAACCGCTTCACCAGCTCTGGCGGCACTGCGCCGCTGGACATGATGCTGCACCTGATCAGCCGCGATCATGGTCGCGAACTGTCGGCAGCCATCTCCGAGATGTTCGTCTACGAGCGCATCCGCAACGAGCAAGATCACCAGCGCGTACCGCTCAAGCACATGCTCGGCACCAATCAGCCGAAGTTGCAGGAGATCGTGGCGCTGATGGAGGCTAACCTTGAGGAGCCGATCGATCTCGACGAGCTCGCGGTGTATGTGGCGGTATCGCGCCGGCAGCTCGAGCGGTTGTTCCAGAAATATCTGCACTGCTCGCCATCGCGCTACTACCTCAAGCTGCGACTGATCCGCGCCCGTCAGCTGCTCAAGCAGACTCCGATGTCGATCATCGAAGTGGCCTCGGTGTGTGGCTTCGTCTCCACGCCGCACTTCTCCAAGTGCTACCGCGAGTACTTCGGCATTCCGCCGCGCGATGAGCGTGTTGGCTCCAACACCGCCCAGCAGGTGGCGATGATGCCGATCCCACAGGCCATGGCGCTGTCGCCGCACAGCGGGCCGTTGGCGGCACTTAGCCAGGCGCGTAACGAGTCGACGTTTGCCAGTGTGAGGCTCTGACTGCGCGTCGTGCCTTTCGCGGGCACGCCCGCTCCCACAGGAGCCGGAGGCGGTTTCAGGGTTTGTAGTCAATAACACCAACCGCCGCTCCTACAGAAATTGCGCAGGCTTCAGATCTGCGCACACCCTGTGGGAGCGGGCTTGCCCGCGAACGAGGGCGCAGCCCTCGCAAATCCTCAAGCGCGCTTGCTGTACTGCGCCAGCGCTGGCAGCAGCTGCTGCTCGATTGCTTGGCGTACCGCCGGCAGAATCGTCGCGCTACCGGTATACATCTGCTCGACCATGCCCTTGAGCGCTCGCGCATTAGGCTCGGTCAGCCCGCGCACCACCGCTTCGCAGGCCTGTTCGGCACTGGCCCCGGCCGGAATGTCGAAGCCCCGCGCGCGCAGGTGGCCCAACAGGTCGTCCTGATCAATCAAATCCGCATGCATCATGGCTGTTGTCCCTTTTATCGCTAAGAGAGTGCTGCTGTGATTGTCAGTCGATTCTGTGACCAACCCCGCGTACCGGCAAGGACAGAATGTCGCAATGACTGCTTTGGCTAAGAACAGGTCGTTCCCGGCTAAATCAATTGCCTGGGAAGTCAGCACACTGGGGTCATTCACGGCAACGCAGGGTTTGGTCACCCTCGCACGTCACGGTGGATGTTGCTCGCTCTTGGCCCCGCTAGCTCACGGCTTTGCGGGGTTATTTTTTGGGGCAGGTGAATGTTTTAGCTTGGGAGTTTTATCACCCGGCCGGCGAATTGTGCAGCGGGCAGGTCCTGCTGTTCGTCTACTAGCGCTTGCAACCGTGCCAGGCTGAGCTCAGCGAACGGCGCCGACTTCGGCCCTGCCAGGTCCACATGCAGCAGCATCTGCTCGCTGGCCGCCAGGGCCTCGTCGAAGCCGGCCCGGTGCAGGCTGTGATACAGGTGCAGGCGCTTGCGATCGAACCCGATAACCTGCGTCTGTACCCACACCTCGCTGGCGAGCTTCACCTCATGCAGGTAGTTGATATGCGCCTCCAGGGTGAACAGCGAGTGCCCGCTCTGACCACGGCTGTCGGCGTCCAGGCCGATGCGCTCCATCAGCGCATCGGTGGCGTAGCTGAAGATCAGCAGGTAATAGGCGTCGCGCAGGTGGCCGTTGTAGTCGACCCAGTCCTGCAACACTGGGGTGCGATAGGTGATCAGTGCCGGCATCGTTATCTCCTCACTCGCCGAAGGCCATGCCGTGCCGGGCCTTGGTGGTCCTGACCGCATCGAGCACCGCCAGCAGGCAGTCATCACGATAGCGCTCAAGTGCAGCGATGCTGCGTTCGCCTTGTTGCTCGGCGGTGCCATCGACCACATCGTCGATCAGTTGGTCGGTCAGCTGTGGCGCTGGGAGGTAGGTCCAAGGCAGCTGCAGGGCAGGGCCGAACTGGGCCATGAAATGACGCATCCCGGCGTCGCCGCCTGCCAGGGTGTAGGTCAGGAAGGTGCCCATGAACGACCAGCGCAGGCCCGCGCCGAAGCGGATCGCGTCGTCGATTTCACCGGTGCTCGCCACGCCATCGTTAACCAGGTGCAAGGCCTCGCGCCAGAGCGCTTCGAGCAGGCGGTCGGCGATAAAACCAGGGACTTCCTTGCGCACATGCAGCGGGCGCATGCCCAGCGCGGTGTAGATGGTTTTCGCCGCCTCGATGGCTTGGGGTGCGGTGTTGCGGCCGCCAACGATTTCGACCAGCGGCAACAGGTACACCGGGTTGAACGGATGGCCAACCACGCAGCGCTCGGGGTGAGTCGCGGACTCGTAGAATTCGCTCGGCAGCAGTCCCGAAGTGCTCGAACCAATGATCGCATTGGGCTTGGCTGCGGCGCTGATCTTGGCATGCAGTTCCAGTTTCAGCTCCAACCGCTCTGGGGCGCTTTCCTGGATGAAATCAGCATCGCGCACGCATTCCTCGATGGTGGGCACAAAACGTAGGCGCTGCTGCGCTGCGCCGGGGGCCAGGCCTTGTTTCTCCAGTGCCGGCCAAGCATTGGCGATGCGCTGGCGCAGGGCCGCTTCGGCGCCGGGCGCCGGGTCCCAGGCGATCACGTCCAGGCCGTGGGCAAGCGCCCGGGCAACCCAGCCACTGCCGATGACGCCACTGCCCAGCGCAGCGAAGGTTTTGATCTCGGTGATGAAAGGCATGTCGAGTCCTCAGGGTAAACAGAGAAAATTGGCTTGACGCTAATCCTGTGGGAGCGGGCTTGCCCGCGAACACCGGCGCAGCCGGTGCCATCTGCGCGCTGTCTGTCGCAAGGGCAGGCCTGCTGCCAATGGCATCAACGGCGCTTGAGGTTCATTTTTTCCCGACCTTCTGCCGGGGTCAGGACGCGGGCACCGAGTCGGCTGACGATCTCCACCGCGCGCTCGACCAGCTGGCCGTTGCTGGCCAGTACGCCCTTGTCCAAGTACAGGTTGTCTTCCAGCCCGACCCGCACGTTACCGCCGAGCAGCACCGCCTGGGCGGCCATCGGCATCTGCATGCGGCCGATGCCGAAACCGGCCCAGGTCGCGCCTTGTGGCAAGTTGTCGACCATGGCCTTCATGGTGGTGGTGTCGGCCGGCGCGCCCCAGGGGATGCCCAGGCACAGCTGGAACAGCGGGTCGTCGAGCAGGCCTTCCTTGATCATCTGCTTGGCGAACCACAGATGGCCGGTGTCGAAGATTTCCAGCTCGGCTTTGACCCCCAGTTCGGTGATGCGCTTGGCGCCGGCGCGCAGTTGCGCGGGGGTGGAGACATAAATGGCATTGCCATCGCCGAAGTTGAGCGTGCCGCAGTCGAGGGTGCAGATTTCCGGCAGTAGCGCTTCGACGTGGGCCAGGCGCTCCAGTGGGCCGATCAGGTCGGTGCCTGGGCCGAATTCCATGGGGCGTTCGCCGGGGTCGATTTCCAGGTCGCCGCCCATGCCGGCGGTGAGGTTGACGATGATGTCGATGTCGGCTTCGCGGATGCGCTCCATGACTTCGCGGTACAGGTTGACATCACGGCTGAAGCGGCCGGTTTGCGGGTCGCGGACGTGGCAGTGGACCACGGTGGCGCCAGCCTTGGCGGCTTCGACGGCAGCTTCGGCGATCTGTTTGGGCGTGACCGGGACCAGGTGGCTTTTGGCTACCGTGTCGCCGGCGCCGGTGAGGGCGCAGGTAATGATGATGTCGTGGTTCATGTTGGCTTCCTTCAGGCGTGTCGGGGCATTTCGTGGCTGCCGGGCGACGAGTAAATGGGGGTGTCAGTAGTGGCCTCATCGCGGGGCAAGCCCGCTCCCACGCGGTCGCTGTGTGAGCGTCACCCTGGGGTTCGCTCGTGGGAGCGGGCTTGACCCGCGATGGCGAACGGTCAGTTGGCAGTGAGCTTGAGGTTGTCCGCCGCAGGCTTGCCGTCGAAGGTGGTCACGCCTTCGAGCCAGCGCGCCTTGTCTTCGGGGTGGTCTTTGAGCCACTGGCGGGCCGACTCCAGGGCGTCCTTGTGGTCGAGCAGCGGCTGCATCATGCGGCTCTCGTCCTCGGCGCTGAAGGTCAGGTTGGCCAGCAGCCGGCTGGCGTTCGGGCAGCGTTCGGCGTAGTCCGGCGCAGTGACCGTCCACACCGTGGCGCGGCCTTCGTCCGGGCCCAGGGCATCCTGGCTGTCGCCCAGGTAGACCAGGTCGATGTTGACGTTCATCGGGTGCGGCGCCCAACCGAAGAACACCACCGCTTCCTTGCGCCGCACAGCGCGGTCGACGGCAGCGAGCATGCCGGCCTCGCTGGACTCGACCAGTTGGAACTTGCCGAGATTGAACTGATTCTTGGCGATCATCGCCTTGATCTGGGTATTGGCCCCCGAGCCTGGCTCGATGCCGTAGATCTTGCCGCCCAGCTCTTTGTCGAACTTGTGAATGTCGGCAAAGCGCTTCAGGCCTTTGTCGGCCAGGTACTTGGGCACCGCCAGGGTCGCCCGCGCATCGCTCAGGCTCGGCTCGGCCAGCACCTTGACCTGCTTGGCCTCGACGAATGGGGTGATGGTCTGGTTCATGATCGGGTTCCAGTAGCCGAGGAACATGTCCAGGCGCTTGTCGCGGATACCGGCAAAGATGATCTGCTGCGAGGCGCTGGTCTGCTTGGTCTGGTAACCCAGGCCATCGAGCAGCACCTGGGCCATGGCGCTGGTGGCGATGACGTCGGTCCAGTTGACCACGCCCAGGCGTACCTTCTGACAGGCCGCAGGCTCGGCGGCGAATACTGGGCTTGCCAAGGTGCTGGTGAGGGCGAGGGATAACAGGCTGCGGCGGATCAAGCTGTGCATGGTGGCTCTCCATCGGCAGTGCATATTGTTATGGTGGGCGGCCTCTGCGGACCGTGTGAATAAGCTACGCGGCGTACAGGGTGGAAATTCGCACCCTGGCGACCAACACTTGCACCCAAGCGACCACCTTTTGCTGTGGAGCATTCGATGCCGGACACCATCCACTTTCTGTTGCTGCCGGGCTTTTCGGCGATGGGCTTTATCAGCGCCGTGGAACCGTTGCGCGTGGCCAATCGCTTTCGTGGGCCGCTGTACCACTGGCGCGTGCTCAGCTTAGACGGCGGTGCAGTGCAGGCCAGCAATGGCATGTCGGTAAATGCCGATGCGGCGCTGGCGCAAGAGGCGCCGGGGCGGATGCTGCTGGTGGTGGCGGGCTTCGATCCATTGGCGCATTTTGGGCCTGGGCTGCAACAAGGCTTGCGCCGCTTCGATCATGACGGGGTGATTCTGGGCGGGATCGATACCGGGGCCATGCTGCTGGCGGAGGCGGGCTTGCTCGATGGCCACCGAGCCACCTTGCATTGGGAGGCGTTGGAGGCGTTCAAGGAACGCTATCCGCGTTTGCAGGCAACGCAGGAGCTGTTCGAAATAGATAGGCGGCGGATTACCTGTGCCGGCGGCACCGCCTCGATTGACCTGATGCTCGACCTGATCGCCCAGGCCCATGGCAGTGAATTAGCGGTACAGGTGTCCGAGCAGTTCGTGCTTGGGCGGATTCGCCCGCGTCAGGATCACCAGCGCATGCAGATCGCCTCACGCTATGGGATCAGCAACAAGAAGCTGGTCAAGGTGATTGGCGAGATGGAGCGCAATACCGAGCAGCCGCTCAATACCCAGGTGCTGGCCGATGCGGTGCAGATTACCCGGCGCCAGTTGGAGCGGTTGTTCAAGCTGCACCTGGAAGACACCCCGAGCGGGTTTTACCTGCGCCTGCGCTTGGACAAGGCCAGGCAGTTGTTGCGCCAGACCGACATGAGCGTGCTGGAGGTGAGCATTGCCTGTGGGTTTGAATCGGCGTCGTATTTCACCCGTTGTTATCGGGCCAGGTTTGCCCGCTGTCCGCGCGAGGATCGGCAGCTCAGTGCGGTGTCATGAGATACCCGTGGTCTGCACTGACGCTATCGCGGGGCAAGCCCGCTCCCACGCAGGGTCGGTAGTACGTGGGAGCGGGCTTGCCCCGCGATAGCGTCAGCGCAGCCTACTGCTGACCAATAGACTGCAGATACTCGGAGCGATCATCGCTACGCTGCGCCACACAGGTATCCCAAGCCGCCTGGAATGCCTTGGTGCCCTGTTTCTCGGCATAGGTCTCGACCTTGCAGTCGGCATCACGCACTTGCGTCCACAGGGTCTCGGCAGCTTGGAAACGGGCCGACAACGCCTCGACCTTCTCGCCTTCATCTGGATACTGGTCGCGAATGCGCTGGATCAAATCGTCGAACGCCGCTTTCAGTTCACGCTCGGCGGTCTGCTTGTTATAGGCCGCACAGGCATAACCTTGCTGGTCGCTGTCGACATTATCGCAAGGTGTGCTTTCTTCCTCGCCGGCGTGGGCGCCCAGCGCAACGGCCGTCAGAACCAGCCATGCCATTGATTTCATCGGTTTTCTCCTCACCCGGCTGAGCAATCGGGGCTGATTCTCGCTCAGCCCGGCCGCGGACGATAGCTCTCTGACGAAATGTTCATCAAGTTCAGAAAATGCCCTTATCGAGAGTCGCTCTCAACACCGCAGGGTGCGGCGCAGGGCACTTGTCGCGGATTGACGCTTTCGGCAAACCCCCTGTCGTTTTTGCATCCGGCTCCCCGGTCGTGCAGGCATATGCTGGCCCCAAAGCGCCGACACAACGTTCGGCGCAGACCAAGTCAATAAAAGGGGACAGCCTGATGAGCCCAGCCGAATTACACGCCGACAGCATCGTCATCGATGGCCTGATCATCGCCAAGTGGAACCGCGAGCTGTTCGAAGACATGCGCAAAGGCGGCCTGACCGCAGCCAACTGCACGGTGTCGGTTTGGGAAGGGTTCAAGGCCACCGTCGACAACATCGCCTCCAGTCAGAAGCTGATTCGCGACAACAGCGACCTGGTGATGCCAGTACGCACCACCGCCGACATCCGCAAGGCCAAGGAGCTGGGCAAGACCGGCATCCTCTTCGGCTTCCAGAACGCCCACGCTTTCGAAGACCAGATCGCCTACGTCGACGTGTTCAAGCAGCTGGGCGTGGGCATCGTGCAGATGTGCTACAACACCCAGAACCTGGTCGGCACCGGTTGCTACGAACGCGATGGCGGCCTGTCGGGCTTTGGCCGCGAGATCGTCGCTGAGATGAACCGCGTCGGCATCATGTGCGACCTGTCCCACGTCGGTTCCAAGACCTCTGAAGAGGTCATCCTCGAATCGAAAAAGCCCGTCTGCTACTCGCACTGCCTGCCTTCGGGCCTCAAAGAACACCCGCGCAACAAGTCCGATGAAGAACTGAAGTTCATCGCCGACCACGGCGGCTTCGTTGGCGTGACCATGTTCGCGCCGTTCCTGGCCAAGGGCATCGATTCGACCATCGACGACTACGCCGAGGCCATCGAGTACACCATGAACATCGTCGGT
This sequence comes from Pseudomonas sp. xss_2, assembly GCF_043104195.1. Classification (NCBI taxonomy): domain Bacteria; kingdom Pseudomonadati; phylum Pseudomonadota; class Gammaproteobacteria; order Pseudomonadales; family Pseudomonadaceae; genus Pseudomonas; species Pseudomonas sp. xss_2. The sequence continues at coordinate 13,572 of NZ_JBICKL010000041.1, read as the reverse complement.
GAAGACGCCATCGGCATTGGCACCGACTTCACCCAGGGTCACGGCCAGGACTTCTTCGAGTACCTGACCCACGACAAGGGCTACGCCCGTCGCCTGACCAACTTCGGCAAGATCATCAACCCGCTGGGCATTCGCACTGTGGGCGAGTTCCCCAACCTCACCGAGACCTTGCTCAAGCGCGGCCACCCCGAGCGCGTGGTGCGCAAGATCATGGGCGAGAACTGGGTCAATGTCCTCAAGGACGTCTGGGGCGAGTGAGCACTGCTGGGGCCTACTGCGCGCGCCGATCGCTGCGACCCAGCAGCACTCACAGCGGCTGTTTATAAAAGCAAGAGCCAACGCGGCTTTTGATCGAATCGAACATTTTTTATGGAGTTAAGTTTCCATGGCTAAGATCGCCCCGCAATTGCCTATCGAAGTCGACAGCGAGACCGGTGTCTGGACCAGCGACGCCCTGCCGATGCTGTACGTGCCACGGCATTTCTTCGTCAACAACCATATGGGCATCGAGGAAGTGCTGGGCGCCGACGCCTACGCCGAGATCCTCTACAAGGCGGGCTACAAGTCGGCCTGGCACTGGTGTGAAAAGGAAGCCGAATGCCATGGCCTGGAAGGTGTGGCGGTGTTCGAGCACTACATGAAGCGTCTGTCGCAACGCGGCTGGGGCCTGTTCGAGATCCAGGACATCGACCTGGACAAGGGCACCTGCAGCGTCAAGCTCAAGCACTCGGCGTTCGTCTACGTGTACGGCAAGGTCGGGCGCAAGGTCGACTACATGTTCACTGGCTGGTTTGCCGGCGCCATGGACCAGATTCTCGCTGCCCGCGGCAGCTCGATCCGCACTGTGGCCGAGCAGGTCTATGGCGGTTCGGAAGAGGGCCACGAAGATGGCCTGTTCGTTACAAGACCGTTGTAAGCCGGAGAGAGCGTCATGGCCTTCGAAGCAATGTTCCAGCCGATCCAGATCGGCAAACTGACCATCCGCAACCGTGTGCTGAGCACCGCGCACGCCGAGGTGTATGCCACTGATGGTGGCATGACCACCGACCGCTACGTCAAATACTACGAAGAGAAGGCCAAGGGCGGCATCGGCCTGGCCATCTGCGGCGGCTCGTCGGTGGTGGCCATCGACAGCCCACAAGAATGGTGGTCATCGGTCAACCTGTCGACCGACCGCATTATTCCGCACTTCCAGAACCTGGCCGACGCCATGCACAAGCATGGCGCCAAGATCATGATCCAGATTACCCACATGGGCCGTCGCTCGCGCTGGGATGGCTTCAACTGGCCGACCCTGATGTCGCCGTCGGGCATCCGTGAACCGGTACACCGCGCCACCTGCAAGACCATCGAACCGGAAGAGATCTGGCGGGTGATCGGCAACTACGCGCAAGCTGCGCGTCGTGCCAAAGAAGGCGGCCTGGATGGCGTTGAACTGTCGGCCGTGCACCAGCACATGATCGACCAGTTCTGGAGCCCACGGGTCAACAAGCGTACCGACGAATGGGGCGGCAGCTTCGAAGGCCGGATGAAATTTGGCCTGGAAGTGCTCAAGGCGGTGCGCGCCGAGGTTGGTGACGACTTCTGCGTGGGTATGCGTATCTGCGGTGACGAGTTCCACCCCGATGGCCTCAGCCACGAGGACATGAAGCAGATCGCCGCGTATTACGACGCCACCGGCATGCTCGACTTCTTCGGCGTGATCGGTTCGGGCTGCGACACCCACAACACCCTGGCCAACGTCATCCCCAACATGAGCTATCCGCCGGAGCCGTTCCTGCACCTTGCGGCTGGCATCAAAGAGGTGGTCAAGGTCCCGGTACTGCACGCGCAGAATATCAAGGACCCCAACCAGGCAACGCGCATCCTCGAAGGCGGCTATGTCGACATGGTCGGCATGACCCGTGCGCACATCGCCGACCCGCACCTGATCGCCAAGATCAAGATGGGGCAGGTCGACCAGATCAAGCAGTGCGTCGGTGCCAACTACTGCATCGACCGGCAGTACCAAGGCCTGGATGTGCTGTGCATCCAGAACGCCGCGACCTCCCGTGAATACATGGGCGTGCCGCACATTATCGAAAAATCCACCGGGCCTAAACGCAAGGTGGTGGTGGTTGGCGCCGGTCCTGCGGGTATGGAGGCCGCAAGGGTGGCTGCCGAGCGTGGACATGACGTCACCGTGTTCGAGAAGAAAGAACAGATCGGCGGGCAGATCACCATTGCCGCCAAGGCTCCGCAGCGCGATCAGATCGCCGGTATCACCCGCTGGTATCAGCTGGAGTTCGCCCGCTTGAAGATCGACCTGCGCTTGGGCACGGCAGCAGACGTGGCGGCTATCCAGGACCTGCGTCCGGATGTGATCGTGTTGGCGGTGGGCGGTCATCCGTTCGTCGAGCAGAACGAGCACTGGGGCGCTGCCGAAGGGCTGGTGGTCAGCAGTTGGGACGTGCTCGACGGCAAGGTTGCGCCGGGCAAGAACGTGCTGGTGTACGACACCATCTGCGAATTCACCGGTATGTCGACAGCGGACTTCCTGGCGGACAAAGGTTCTCAGGTCGAGATCGTCACCGACGACATCAAGCCGGGCGTGGCCATCGGCGGCACCAGCTTCCCGACCTACTACCGCAGCATGTACCCCAAGGAAGTGATCATGACCGGCGACCTGATGCTGGACAAGGTCTACCGCGAGGGCGACAAGCTGGTGGCAGTGCTGGAGAACGAGTACACCGGCGCCAAAGAGGAGCGGGTGGTCGACCAGGTCGTGATCGAGAACGGCGTGCGGCCTGACGAGGCGCTGTACTACGCGCTCAAGGAAGACTCGCGCAACAAGGGCCAGATCGACGTGGAGGCGCTGTTCGCCATCAAGCCGCAGCCGATCCTCAGCCAGCCGGGCGAAGGCTACTTGCTGTACCGCATCGGCGACTGCGTGGCCCAACGCAACGTGCATGCGGCGATCTACGACGCCTTGCGCCTGTGCAAGGATTTCTGATCCTGGCGGCATGAACACCGCTCCTGTCGGGGCGGGACTGGCCCCCTGTGGGAGCGGGCTTGCCCGCGAAAGCGTCAGCATGAACAACAGTGTTGTCTGATCTGACGCATTCGCGGGCAAGCCCGCTCCCACAGGGTCCGCGCCCATCATGAGAATTGGCGCAAGCATTCAGCTGTTGTGGGAGCCTCCCATGTTGAACACCCTTCTACCCATCCTGCTGTTCGCTGCCCTTGCGCTGGCGGTGCTCGGCGCCGTGCGCCGAGTGCGCATGTGGCGCCGCGGGCGACCGTCCAAGGTCAACCTGCTCGGCGGGTTGCTGGCCATGCCGCGCCGTTACCTGGTCGATTTGCACCACGTGGTCGAGCGCGACAAGTACATGTCCAAGACCCACGTGGCCACGGCCGGCGGCTTTGTCCTGTCGGCGGCGTTGGCGATCCTGGTGCACGGCTTTGGCCTGCAGAGCAAGATCCTCGGCTACGGGCTGCTGGTGGCCACGGTAATCATGTTCACTGGCGCCATCTTCGTCTTCAAACGTCGTCTCAATCCACCTGCGCGCCTGTCCAAGGGCCCGTGGATGCGCTTGCCCAAGAGCCTGCTGGTGTTCGCCGCCAGCTTCTTCATCGCCACCTTGCCGGTTGCCGGCATCCTGCCTGCCGGCACCGGCGGCTGGGTGATGGTCGGCGTGCTTGGCCTGGGTGTGCTGTGGGGTGTGTCGGAGCTGTTTTTCGGCATGACCTGGGGCGGGCCGATGAAGCACGCCTTCGCTGGCGCCCTGCACCTGGCCTGGCACCGGCGCGCCGAGCGTTTCGGCGGTGGCCGTTCCACTGGCCTGAAGCCGCTCGATCTGGAAGACCCCAACGCACCGCTGGGGGTCGAAAAACCAGTCGATTTCACCTGGAACCAACTGCTCGGTTTCGACGCTTGCGTGCAGTGCGGTAAGTGTGAGGCCATGTGCCCGGCGTTTGCCGCAGGCCAGCCGCTGAACCCGAAAAAACTCATCCAGGACATGGTCATTGGCCTGGCCGGCGGCACCGATGCCACGTTCGCGGGCAGCCCGTATCCAGGCAAGCCCATTGGCGAGCATGGCGGCCATCCGCACCAGCCGATCGTCAATGGCCTGGTCGACGCCGAAACCCTGTGGTCGTGCACCACCTGCCGTGCCTGCGTCGAGGAGTGCCCGATGATGATCGAGCACGTCGATGCCATCGTCGACATGCGTCGTCACCTGACCCTGGAGAAGGGCGCGACCCCGAACAAAGGCGCCGAGGTGCTCGACAACCTGATCGCCACCGACAACCCTGGCGGCTTCAACCCGGGCGGGCGGATGAACTGGGCCGCCGACCTGAACATGCAATTGCTGTCGGATGTGCAGAGTACCGACGTGCTGTTCTGGGTTGGCGATGGCGCCTTCGACATGCGCAATCAACGCACCCTGCGCGCCTTCGTCAAAGTACTCAAGGCCTCCGGTGTGGACTTTGCCGTGCTCGGCCTGGAAGAGCGCGACAGTGGCGATGTGGCCCGTCGTCTGGGCGATGAAGCAACCTTCCAGCTGCTGGCCAAGCGCAATATCCAGACGCTTGCCAAGTACCGCTTCCAGCGCATCGTCACTTGCGACCCGCACAGCTTCCATGTGCTGAAAAACGAGTACGGCGCCCTTGGTGGTGACTACCAGGTGCAGCACCACAGCACCTATATCGCCGAGTTGATTGCCGCCAACAAACTCAATCTCGGTCAGCACAAAGGCGGAAGCGTGACCTATCACGACCCGTGCTACCTGGGCCGCTACAACGGCGAGTACGAAGCACCCCGCGCAGTGCTCAAGGCGCTCGGCATCGAGGTGCGCGAGATGCAACGCTCGGGCTTCCGTTCACGCTGCTGTGGCGGTGGCGGCGGCGCGCCGATCACTGACATTCCGGGCAAGCAACGGATCCCAGACATGCGCATGGACGATATCCGCGAGACCGAGGCGGAGCTGGTGGCCGTGGGTTGTCCACAGTGCACGGCAATGCTCGAAGGCGTGGTCGAGCCGCGTCCACAAATCAAGGATCTCGCCGAATTGGTGGCTGACGTGCTGATCGAAGACGACGACCCCGCCGCAAAGCCCCCAGTAGCCAAACGTGAACCTGCGGAGGTGCACTGATGAGCGACATCATCCGCCGCGACCCACGCGCTGAGTGGATCGCCCGCAACCGCCTGCACCCGCTGCATGCGGCGATGCAGACGCAACCGACCAGCTGGATGGGGCCTAACGGCATCCTGCGCAAGAACCCTCACGCGATTGCCGCAGGGTTCATCGGCCCCAGCGGCCTCAAGCGGCTCGACCGCAGCGGTGCCCAGCAGGGCACAGGTGTGGGCGGGCGGCGCAGCGCGGCGGCCGAAGTGCAGCTGCCGCTGCATCAGGTGGCCGACCCTGCCTTCTACATCGCCGTAGTGCCGGACATGGTCGGTGGTCGCCTCGGCAGCCACGACCGCGACTTGCTGGGCTTAGCCCACAGCCTGGCGGGCAGCGAGGGGGCGGTGCTGGCCATCGTCTTTGGCGAACACAAGGAAAACAACTTTTCCACAGCCGGGGTTGATCGTCTGCTGGTCATCGACGGTGAAGCGTTCCAGGGCTATGCCCCTGAGCAACTGGTGCAAGGCCTGCGCGCTGTGGATAACCAGTTCACCCCGCGCCATTGGCTGCTGCCCGACAGCCGTACCGGTGGCGGCGAATTGGGTCGGCGCCTCGGCGCGGCCCTGGGCGAGCGCCCGGCGACGCGGGTTTGGCAGGTCAAGGATGGCCAGTGCATCGGCCGCGCCGGCTCCGGCCAGCAGGACCTGCAACGCGGCATCGCCCGCTTGATCCTGGCTGGCGCCGAATGCGCCGAACCGGTCAACGACACCCGCCACGAAGCCCTGCCGGTCGAGTTGTCCACAAGCGTTGCGCGGAGTCTGTCGCGTATCGAAGACCTTGGCCCGGTGGCGGTCGACCCTGCTGCGATCGCCATGGCCGAATCCGAGTTCATCGTCTCTGGCGGCAACGGCGTCAAGGATTGGGCGCTTTTCCACAGGGCCACAGCCGCCCTCGGCGCCACCGAAGGCGCCTCGCGGGTGGCGGTCGACGACGGCTTCATGCCGCGTAACCGCCAGGTCGGTGCTACCGGTACCTGGGTTACTGCGCGGGTCTACGTGGCTGTGGGTATCTCTGGCGCGATCCAGCACCTGCAGGGCATCGGCGCCTGCGACAAGGTGGTGGCGATCAACATGGACCCCGGCTGTGACATGATCAAACGGGCTGACCTGTCGGTAATTGGCGACAGCGCGGCGATTCTTCAGGCACTGATCGAGGCTGTGGACAACTTCCGCAGCACCGGCCAGCGCGACGCGGCATAAGGGCATGAGCATGAGTACGAAAGTCATCAGCCTGGTCTCCATCGGCGCCCACCCAAGCTCCGGCCGCACCCGCCGCGCCGAACAGGACGCGCGTGCCGTGGAGCTGGGGTTGCAACTGGCTGGGGATAACTTGCAGGTCGTGCATGCCGGCGACCCTCGGGAAGAGGCACTGCGCGCCTATCTGGGCATGGGGTTGGACCACTTGGATGTGCTGGAGCAACCCGCTGGGGCCGATGTGCTGGGCGTGCTCGGGGATTACCTGCGTGATGCTGGCGCCCAGTTAGTGCTCACCGGCAGCCAGGCGGAAACCGGCGAAGGCTCGGGGATGTTGCCGTTCTTGTTGGCGGAGAAGCTCGGTTGGCCGCTGATCGTGGGTCTGGCAGAAGTAGAGTCGATCGACAATGGCACCGCGCAGGTGCTGCAAGCCTTGCCGCGGGGCCAACGCCGTCGTCTGAAAGTGCGCCTGCCGTTGCTGGCAACTGTGGATAACGCTGCGCCAAAGCCGCGACAGAGTGCTTTTGGCCCGGCGCGACGGGGTGTGCTGGCTGCGCGTAACGTGGCTGTGGTCGAGGATGAGCTGCTAACCGATGCCGAGCTGCAGCCCGCTAGACCTCGGCCCAAGCGGCTCAAGGTGATCAAGGCCAAGAGCGGTGCAGACCGCATGAAGGCCGCCACAGCCAAGGCCAGTGGTGGCGGCGGCAAGGTGCTCAAGGATGTTTCTCCACAGGAAGGGGCCGAGGCTATTCTCAAGCTGCTGGTGGAGGAGGGGGTCTTACGCTGAAGGGTTGTGCACAAAGCCTGTTGGCCCCTCTGTGGATAAAATGTTTGCGCATTGCTCAAACCCTCTGAGCATGGGGCCTTCAGGGGATTGATCAAAAAATGATCAAATAAGGCCTGTCAGTTACGGCCAATGGGTCCGCTGCGCGGCCCATCGCAGGCTGCGCCAGCTCCCACAGGTTTCTGCATACCCCTTTCGTGTGGTTGACCCAGCGTTCTGTAGGAGCTGGCGCAGCCTGCGATTGGGCTGCAAAGCAGCCCCAGTTACCCGCCCTAGTTTTTTGCGCTCAACTGCGTTCGCCTGAAATTACCCACAAACACTGTTAGCGCCCTTGTGGATAAACTGTTCGATGATCCCTACAGCCCCCGGCTATCAGCGTGTGCGCGTGATTGCTCATTAATTGATCAGTCGCTATCTAACGGGCTGGATACCAATAGGAAATAGGTGCTTATCCCTGTTATCCACAGCACCGTTTGGTCGTGGCAACAGTTGTCTACAAACTCTGTTGGTTGCTCTGTGGATAAGGTGTTGGGTTAGTGCTGGAGCCAGTGCCGTTCATGGGCTAGAGGGTTTTGTCTGTTTTTTAACCAGCGCCTTCAATGTTGAACTGGGCGCTTTTTGATAGCGCCGCCCACTCCGGCCCGGTCCATCGACCTGGCATTTTTGATAGGTTCGCCAACTACATTGCACTGATAGCCTACTGGCAAGATTCCGAACCTGGAGATTCCAGAATGGCTACCCAGCAGCTGCTAGCGACAGATCGCCTTCTAAGCCCGCTTATGGCGCTTGGTGCAAGCGGCCGTTCCAGGAATGCTTACACCCCATACGGCTATCGACCTGCGCAAGATACCGCTCCTTCTTTGGGGTTTACCGGGCAACTGCCTGAGCGTGAATTAGGGTGGTATCTGCTTGGCAACGGTCACCGAACTTACAATCCAGTGCTGATGCGTTTTCATTCTGCGGATCGGTTAAGTCCGTTTGGTGCAGGTGGATTTAACGCTTACGCATATTGCCATGGAGACCCTATTAATTTTCATGATCGTAGTGGAGAGAGCATTGTTAATCAGATAATGTGGAGAGATGTAACTGCAGGTGTGGGCATGCTTGCAGGGGCGCGCGTAGTGGAGGATACGAAGACACTGTATCGGATGATCAGAAGCAATTTGCAAATCAACAAAGCCAGAAGCCGCGGTGTATCAGCTAATGAGTTGCCAGCAAAATTTAACGCCACTCAGTTTTCGTCTGCAGGGGCATCTTGGTTAAGTAGCTTTGCTACGCTTGTGATGGGGGTTACTGGGCTGGGAATTGACGATCAACCGGTTTCTTTAGCGGCTGTCAACTCCGTCACTGTAGCTGTTTCAGAAGCCACCAGCTATCAAAGTCGAAATTTGAGTGAGCAATCCTCTAGGGCTTTGAGCATTGCACAAAATATGACCCCCATGGGCCCGAATACGGGGTTGCCGCTTTCTGCATTTGGAAGTGATGGCAGGCCTGCCGCGCAACAGACTGTTCCTGAAGCTGTTATCCCACAGTCTGATAGTTCATCTGGTGTTGACTCGACTTATAGCGTGGCTCAGGTTAATACACTAACCCGTAGCGAGTCATTCCTTTCAATTGCGGAAACTGAAGTTTGAGCATTGTCGGGACAGGGGTCTACACGATTAGGAGGGTGGTATGTCGACACTGAACATTCTGGCAACAGACCAACTCCAAACCCCGCTCTCGCTGCTGGGTACAGGCGGCCAGTTGCGGAGTGCCTACACCCCCTACGGATACCGCCCTGCACAATCCCCATCCCCCTTGCTAGGGTTTACCGGGCAGCTGCACGAGCGGGAGCTGGGTTGGTATCTGCTTGGTAATGGCTACCGCGCCTACAATCCGGTGTTGATGCGTTTTCATTCGCCTGATCGATATAGTCCTTTCGGTAGAGGTGGAATCAATGCTTATGCCTACTGTGAGGGAGACCCCGTCGGTTTCAGGGATCCTTCTGGAAAATTCGGGGAAGCAGTTAGAAAGATGTCATTTTTTAACCTAGACGATATCCCATCATGGACACCTACCGCAGCGTCAGCGGGCGTATCAACACTCGCAGCTGGAGTCAATTTTTACAGTATGATACGCGATCCAAAGCAAGGCACTACGACGGATGGGGTGTTCACGGTTGGGGAAGTTTTGTTTGGATTGGTCGGCGCAGCAACTGCAGTGGAACAAGGCAAGGGACAAAAAGGTGCGGACGGTTTTGCTAATGCTTTAACAATTGCAACCGCGGCGTGGTTGGGAACAAATTTGACCTATAAGTTAGGGCAGAAGGTGGGTGCAGCCTATCGCGCGAGTCGCGACCGGCGGGCTGGTCTTCAGGGGGGGCAAACTAACGGATTGTGGCGGAGCTTAGAGTCCCTCACAAGGCTTTTTACGCCCGTGGATCCTAACCCACCGCATGTCTTTTTCGCAAATGACATGCCTAATCGTACGGAGAGAGGTGAGCTTATCCACCTTAACCCTCAAAATATGGCAACTATAAGACGAGGCTCTAGCTCAAGAATTGACCTAGATCGTTTAGATGAATCGGGTTGATTCGGTTTCTCTGTAGCGGTGCCTGACTGCCCTCACTGCCTCGCGAGGTTTGTAAAGGCAGTCAGTAAAATTATTATTGAGCGGTCACCTCTTTGAGATAGGTGGCTGGCTCAGCCCCCAGATTCTCCAGTACCCGCTGGCTGTACCAATCAATGAAGTTTACAACGCCGAATTCGTAAGTCTTCGAATAAGGCCCCGGCTGATATGCGGTAGAGTTGATCCCCCGCTGATTCTCCTCCGCCAAGCGCCGATCCTGATCGTTGGTGGCATCCCACACCTTGCGCATGTCATCGGGGTTGTAATCCACTCCCTCCACCGCATCCTTGTGCACCAACCACTTGGTGGTGACCATGGTCTCTTGCGCGCTGATCGGCCACACGGTGAAGACGATGATGTGATCGCCCATGCAGTGGTTCCACGAGTGCGGCAGGTGCAGGATGCGCATCGAGCCGAGGTCGGGGTTCTTGATCCGGCCCATCAGCTTCTGGCAGGCCTGCTTGCCGTCCATGGTCATCGACACAGTGCCCTTGAGCAGCGGCATGCGTACGATGCGGTTACGCAGGCCGTGGCTTTTGTGCAGATAAGGAATCTTCTCGGCTTCCCAGGCAGCGGCCGAGGCGGCGACGTGGTCCTTGAAGGCCTGGTCGGCGCGGGGGTCTTCGGTGTCGTCCCATTCCAGCAGGGTTTTCAGCAACTCTGGATGCGAGCCGTTGCAGTGGTAGCACTCGCGGTTGTTTTCCAGCACCAGCTTCCAGTTGGCCTTTTCCATCAAGGTGGTTTGCACCGCCACCTTGGTGTTCTCCATGTCGTACGGTTCCATGTAGTGCTCGAGGGTTTCGAGGAACTCGTCGATGGCCGGAGGGTTCTCGGCCAGGCTGATGAAGATGTAGCCGCCTGCGGTTTTGACGTTGATCGGCTTGAGGCCGTACTGCTTCATGTCGAAGTCGGCGCCCATCTCGGTGCCGGCGAACAGCAGGCGGCCGTCGAGCTCGTAGGTCCACTGGTGGTACGGGCAGACCAGCTTGGCCACCTTGCCCTTGTCGCTGGTGCACAGCCGTGAGCCGCGATGGCGGCAGACGTTGTGGAAGGCATGCACCTTGCCTTCGGCGCCGCGGATCACGATGACCGGGTTCTTGCCGATCTGCAGGGTGAGGAAGTTACCCTTGGTCGGGATCTCGCAAGTCATGCCAGCGATCAGCCACTCCTTGTGGAAGATCTCCTGCATGTCGATCTGAAACAGACGCTCGTCGGTGTAGAACGGCTGGGGCAGCGAGTAGGTGCGCTCGCGGGTCTGCAGCATCTCGGCGGTGGCCTTGCGTGCTGCTTCCAGTGGATCGCCCAGGCTCAGGGTTGCGGTGACGTCCATCGTTTTATCCTCAAGGCCGATAAGGGCCGGCGAAAGGTGGCTAATCGTTATTGTGGTGCCGCAAGGCTGCTTGCAAAAAACATCAGGTCTATTTGCCGTGGAGTGTGCGATCAGATACGCCTTGAGCCGTATCCATGGGCGACATGGCCGATTCGAATTCCGACGCGTAAACCCTTGTAGGTCGGGGCTGGTCGCGATAAGCACGCCGATGTCGCTGGCAGGAATGTACGCCGCCTGCGCCTTGAGCATTATCGGAGCCATAAAAGGCCGGTAGTCGGCCGCTGGAGAACACCATGTCCGATACCTTCCTCAACCCGGTCACTACCCAGACCTGGGCCAACGGCCGCCACATCGTGCGCTGCGTCAAGGTCATCCAGGAAACCTGGGATGTGCGCACCTTCTGCTTCATGGCCGACCAGCCAATCATGTTCTTCTTCAAGCCGGGTCAGTTCGTCACCTTGGAGCTTGAGATCGAAGGCAAGCAGGTGATGCGTTCGTACACCATCTCCAGCTCCCCATCGGTGCCGTACAGCTTCTCGATCACGGTCAAGCGGGTGCCGGGCGGGCATGTTTCCAACTACCTGCACGACACCATGCACGAGGGCGCCGAGCTGCCGGTGCACGGGCCGGTGGGGCTGTTCAACGCGATTGATTTTCCGGCCGGCAAGGTGCTGTACCTGAGCGGTGGCGTGGGCATCACCCCGGTGATGTCGATGGCCCGCTGGTTCTATGACACCAATGCCAATGTCGACATGGTCTTCGTGCACAGCGCCCGCTCACCGAAAGACATCATCTACCATCGCGAGCTGGAGCAGATGGCTTCGCGCATTCCCAATTTCAGCCTGCACATCATTTGCGAGAAGCATGGCTTGGGCGAGCCGTGGGCGGGTTATCGCGGTTACCTGAACCAGCGGCTGATGGAGCTGATCGCCCCCGACTACATGGAGCGCACGGTGTTCTGCTGCGGGCCGACGCCGTACATGACGGCGGTCAAGCGCATGCTCGAAGCGGTTGGTTTCGACATGAAGAACTACCACGAGGAATCGTTCGGCGCGACGCCAGCAGAAGCCAAGGCCGACGCGGTCGAGCATGCCGAACAGGCCGCCGACGCCCCGGAACTGGACCTGTCGGATCTGAACCTGGTGGAGTTCGTCGGCAGCGACAAGAGCATTCGCGTAGCCCCCGGCGAAACCGTGCATGCGGCAGCGGCCAAGGTTGGCTTGATGATTCCCAAGGCCTGCGGCATGGGCATCTGCGGCACCTGCAAGGTGCTCAAGCTCGGTGGCGACGTGGAGATGGAGCACAACGGCGGCATCACCGAGGAAGATGAAGCCGAGGGTTACATCCTGTCGTGCTGCAGTGTGCCCAAGGGTGATGTGCGTATCGACTACTAGGCTTGGCAGAGCTTGCCGTAGAGCTGGGGGCGGCGGTCGGCGAGGATGTCGTTGTAGGGCGGAATGCGCTTGTCTGAGGCTGTGCGCAATTTGATGTCGGCCACCAGTAATTGGGGCCGATCCAGGCTGATCCCGCCGGCCAGCAGATAGCCGTCGGCACCGACCAGGGTGGAGCCTGCAACCCAGTCCATGCCGCGCTCATGGCCGCAGCGGTCGCAGGCCAGGATGAACATGTGATTGACCGCTGCATTGGCTTGTACCCGGGTCACTTCAACTGGGCGCTGCAGTTTCGGTCGAGGCGCTGCGGGCCAATTGACCGGCGCGCACAGCAGTTGTGTGCCGCCGAGCGCAGCCAGGCGAACCCACTCGGGGAATTCCAAATCGTAACTGAGCATCATCGCCAGCCGTCCTAAGCTCGTCTGAACCACGGGCGGGGCGCAGTCGCCCGGGGTAAAGATCAGCGTTTCTCGGTTCCACAGGTGTGCTTTGCGGTAGAAGGTGCGCTGGCCGTTTGGCTGAATCATCACCGAGGTATTGGCCACATGGCCGGCTTCCAGGCGTTCGCAAAATCCTACTATCACGATCAGATCAAGCGCTCGAGCCTGCTCTGCCAGTGCGTTTAGGCGAGTGCCGTCGCGTGACATCGAGCAGACGAAGGCTTCTTCCCGGTCGCGTAACGCATTACCGCTCAAGGCCAACTCCGGCAACACCAGCAATTTCGCCTGACGCTCGGCAGCTTCTGCCATTGCCTTGAGCGATTGCTCAAGGTTGAAGCTTGGGTCGGCGATTTTGGGGGCGAACTGATAGCAGGCTACACGTTGCTTGGCGTTGGCTTGGGGCATGGGGGTTCTCCTGATTCGACGCCGCTTGGGACAAAGACGCGTGAGGCCTGGACGCGTTGCGGACAGAGACTGCTCAGATGACCGGGGAGGGCAGGGTCGGCGATAGCTGGCGACCCACCATCACTTTTCCGTAGGCCTAAACGGGGACATTGATAGCTCGAATCGAGGGTTTGATATGTAGGAAAAGTCTGTTTGTCTGAGGGCCTGGTGATTCGGCTCATTCTCGGCTGTTGGGGCCGCTTTGCGCCCCTTCG
>NZ_JBICKL010000040.1:0-6487 GCF_043104195.1 Pseudomonas sp. xss_2 | reverse complement strand
TCGCGGGGCAAGCCCGCTCCCACGCTCCCAGCCCCACGTTCCCAGCTCTCACGCTACACCGTATTGCTCGTATCTCCCTGCCATCCGGACGCCCTCTAGAACGGCGCATCCCCAAGGATGGTCGCCCGATGCATCACCCGCCGCTGCGGCCGATAGTCATCCACCGCGTAATGCTGGGTCACGCGGTTATCCCAGAACGCCACGTCGTTCTCCTGCCAGCGCCAGCGAATGCTGAACTCCGGCCGCGTCGCATGGGCGAACAGTAGTTTGAGCAGCGCCTCGCTCTCTTGCTCGCTCAGCTCGTTGATCCGCGTAGTGAACCCCTCATTGACGAACAGCGCCTTGCGCCCACTCACCGGATGGGTGCGCACCACCGGGTGCGACAGCGGCGGATTGTTGCGCCGGGTCGCTTCCCAGCGTTCGAGGTCTTGCGCCGTGGTGCCGAAGCGCTCCAGCGGGAACGACTTGGTGAAGTCATGGGTCGCCGTCAGCCCTTCAAGCATTGTGCGCAGCGGCGCCGACAGCGCTTCGAACGCCGCAATGCCACTGGCCCACAGCGTGTCGCCACCGTAAGCCGGCAACTGCTTGGCACTGAGTACCGCGCCCAGCGCCGGGGTCGGCAGGAAGGTCACGTCGGTGTGCCACACGGCGTTGTCACGCACGTCGGTGACTGCCGTGTCGAGGATCAGCACCTGCGGGGTATCCGGCACGTTGGGGTAGATCGGATGAATATGCAGATCACCAAAGTGCGCGGCAAAGTTAGCCTGCTGGGCCGGGTTCAGTGGCTGGTCGCGGAAGAACAGCACCTGATGCTTGAGCAGCGCTTGTTCGATAGCGTCGCGCTGCTCTTGGGTAATCTCGCGGCTGATGTCCACGCCGCTGATCTGGGCGCCGAGCGCCGGGCTGAGAGGGGTGATGGTCAGGCTCATGTCGGTCTCTTCTGGTAAGCGTGCGCCGGGCTGCCGGCGTGGTCAGTCAGCATCAGTGGCTTTGTCCGTGCCAGGGCACCAGCTTGCGTTGCAGGGCGCGCAGGCCCATCTCCAGGGCGAAGGCGATCAGGGCAATCAACAAAATGCCCAGCACCACTACGTCGGTGACGAGGAACTGCGACGCCGACTGCACCATGAAGCCCAAGCCACTGGTGGCGGCGATCAGCTCGGCGGCGACCAGGGTCGACCAGCCGACGCCCAGGCCGATACGGATACCGGTGAGGATGTCGGGCAGGGCGCTGGGCAGGATCACATGGCGGATCAGCTGCGCTTTACTCGCCCCCAACGACTGCGCGGCGCGCAGTTTGGCCGGGTCGACGGTGCGCACCCCGGTGGCGGTGGCGATGGCGATCGGGGCGAAGATCGCCAGGTAGATCAGCAGCACCTTGGACAACTCGCCAATGCCGCACCAGATCACGATCAGCGGCAGGTAGGCCAGCGGTGGGATCGGCCGGTAGAACTCGATCAGCGGATCGAGAATGCCGCGGGCGATGCGGTTGTAGCCGATGGCGATGCCCACCGGGATCGCGGTCAGGGTCGCCGCCGCCAGTGCCAGGCCGATCCGCCCCAGGCTCGCGCCCAGGTGCTGCCACAGGCTGGCGTCCATGTAGCCCTGGGTCAGCAGTACCCAGGCCTTGGCCAGGATGTCGGCGGGGGACGGCAGGAACAACGGCTCGACCCAGCCCGCTGCGGTCACCAGCCACCACAGTGCGAGCAGGGCGGTCAGGGTAAGGGCACTGATCCAGCGGGTCGGCAGTGAACGACGCAGCTTGATCACGGGCTTGCTCTGGCGGGTGGGTTTGCCGGCGACGGGCAATTCAAGGCTGCTCATAGGGACGCCTCCCGGCGGGTGGATTCGCGTTGCGAGAACACCCGCGCCAGCACATGCTCGCGGGTTTCGATGAAACGTGGATCGGACTTGATCGCCCGCGCCGATTCACCGGCGGCGTAGCGCTGGCCGAAGTCCAGTTGCAGGCGCTCGACCACGCGACCGGGATTGGGCGCCAGCAACACCAGTTCGCTGGCGAGGAAAACCGCTTCTTCAATATCGTGGGTGATCAGGAACACCGGCTTGGCAGTGCGCTGCCAGACCTGCAACAACAGCTCTTGCATCTGTTCGCGGGTAAAGGCGTCGAGTGCGCCAAACGGCTCGTCCATCAGCAGCACGCGGGGGTTGGCCGCCAGTGCCCGGGCCAGGCCCACGCGTTGTTTCTGACCACCGGAAAGCTGCCAGATACGCCGTTCGGCAAAGTCTGCCAGGTCGACCAGCGCGAGCATTTCGCGGGCTTTCGCCTCGCGCTCGGCGCGCGCTACGCCGGCCAGTTCCAGGCCAAAGGCAACGTTGCCGAGCACATCCTGCCAAGGCAGCAGGGCGTCGTCCTGGAACACCACCCCACGTTCGGCGCCGGGGCCTTGCACCGGTACGCCGTCAAGGGTGATGCGTCCGCCGCTGGGGGCGACGAAGCCGGCGATCAGGTTGAGCAGCGAGGTCTTGCCGCTGCCCGATGGCCCCAGGGCCACCAGCAGCTGGCGTGGACCCAGGCTCAGGTTGATGTCGGCCAGCACCGGGGTGGCGGCGCCGGGGTACTGTGCGCTGATGCGCTCCAGTTCAAGCAAGGCCATGACAGGCTCCGGATCAGTTGGGGAGGTATTTGGCGCTGACGTAGGGCGAATAGTCCGGCAGTACCGCATCGACCTTGCCTTGTTGCTTGAGGAAGGTGGCGGTGTCGGTCAGCGCCTGGGTGGTTGGAGCACCGAGGGCATTGGCCTGGTCGGCGGCCAGCGGATAGACGTTGCCTTGCAGCAGGACCGGGATGTCCGTGGACTTGGCGCCCGAGAGCTTGGCCAGCTTGGCCACGTTGTCAGGGTTGGCCAGCCAGGCTTTGGGGTCTTTGCGGTAGTCGGCGTAGGCGTCGAGGGTCACTTTGGCGAAGGCCTTGACCACTTCTGGGTGCTTGTCGGCGAAGTCCTTGCGCACGATCCAGGCGTCGAAAGTCGGTGCGCCTTTGTGCGCCAGTTCACCGGAGGTGATCAGTACCTTGCCGTTTTCCTTGGCCACGCCCAGGGCTGGGTCCCACACGTAGGTGGCGTCGATGTCGCCGCGCTTCCAGGCCGCGATGATTGCCGGTGGCGCGAGGTTGAGGATCTGCACTTTGGAGGGGTCGATGTTCCACGCC
Source organism: Pseudomonas sp. xss_2 (assembly GCF_043104195.1). NCBI lineage: Bacteria > Pseudomonadati > Pseudomonadota > Gammaproteobacteria > Pseudomonadales > Pseudomonadaceae > Pseudomonas > Pseudomonas sp. xss_2. The sequence goes on along the minus strand of NZ_JBICKL010000040.1, from coordinate 3,321 downwards.
TTCAGTGCGGCGAGCAGGCTGTAGTGGCCGGTGGAAACGAACGGCACCGCGACTTTCTTGCCGATCAGGTCTTGCGGGGTCTTGATGCTGTCGCGGGCGACCAGCGCTTCACCGGCGCCGATCTGGGTGGCGATCAGAAAGGTTTCCACTGGCAGCTTGCGGGTGGCAGCGGCGGCCAGCGGGCTGGAGCCGAGGTAGCCGATTTGCACATCGCCCGAGGCGACGGCGGTGATCACGTCGGCGCCGTTGTCGAATTTGCGCCAGTCGATGCTGGCCTTGCTGGCTTTTTCATAGTCGCCATCGACCTGGGCCACCTTGGCTGGGTCGACGGTGGTCTGGTAGGCGACGGTCAAGTCGGCTGCCTGGGCGAACCAGCTGGTGCTGGCGAGGGTCAGGGCGGCGAACAGGCGCAGCGGATTGTGCGGGATCATGGTTGAACTCCTCGTCAGGCAATCGGGATGATTATGGCGAGAAGACTAGATGATCTAAGAAATCGGAAATAAATAACTTTTTAGCATTAGCTTAGGAGCCAAATGCTTTAAGCCTGCGGGCCTCATCGCGGGGCAAGCCCGCTCCCACGCAATCTGGGTCGTCCTGACGATTGTGGGCTCTGCGTGGGAACGGGCTTGCCCGCGATGAGGCTCGCACTAACAACCTGCTTGCCTGGAAAAACCAGGATCGCCTGCTAGCCTTTCGCGACCCCTCAGATCAAAGTGGAATAAGGTTATGAGCAAACGTTTGCAAATAACCTAAAGCTCTATACGGGGTCGCCGATACAACTTTTGGTAGTAAAGGTTCCTAGGATATTCCGCAAAAGTCTTACAGATTCATAAAACAGTCATTTTGGATTTATAGGATTGTCATTATCCTGTAGCGCAGGTGGCGTCTTAGACCAAAGTCGTGAAACGATTAGAAATGATTGACTTCACGGTCACACTTTGGGACTAAATCGCCCATCCACGGCAGAGCGGGGCAGCAGATCCCGCCGCCTGAGATACACAAAAATTAGAACGTAGAGGAGCAAAACATGTACAAGTCCAGCCTGGCTCTGGCCGTGGCACTGGGGGTTCTCGCCCAACAAGCAGGCGCTGCTGGTTTCGTTGAGGACAGCAAGCTGTCCCTGAGCTCGCGCACCATGTACTACGACAACGATAACCGTGAAGCTCACGCTACCGCAGCTACTGCGACTCGCCCTGCCGGTAAGCGTCCGGATCAGCGTGAGACAGGCCAAGGCTTCAAGCTTGACTACATTTCGGGCTTCACCGAAGGCACTGTAGGCTTCGGTATCGATGCTCAAGCGCTGTGGGGTATCCACCTGGACGGTGGTCGTGGTTACCATAAAAGCGGCTTCATGCCTGACGCTAGCAACGGCTCTTCGGTAAATCAGTGGGCTCGTTTCGGTGCCAACGCCAAGGCTCGCTTCTCGAAGACTGAAGCGCATTTCGGTAGCGCGCTTGCGCCGAACCTTCCGATCCTGGTTGCCAACGACGGTCGTGTCCTCCCGCAGACCTTCGAGGGTGGCACCATCACCTCGAAAGAAATCGACAACCTGACCATCAACGCGGGTCAGCTGACCCACGCCATGGGTCGTGCTTCGAGCAACCGTACCGGCCTGTCGGTCAACGGTGCCAGCGCTGACAGCAACAAGTTCCGCTACGGCGGCCTGGACTACAAGCTCACTCCAGACCTGACCCTGCAGTACTACTACTCGAACCTGGAAGACTTCTACAAGCAGCACTTCCTGGGTGCGACCCACGTCTTCAAAATTGCCGATGACCAATCGTTCAAAACCGACCTGCGCTATTTCGATAGCAGCAGCGATGGCAAGAACGGCGACGGCGGCAACTATGATTTCAACAACAATGGTGGCTACGAGAAAAACGAAGGCAAGGTCGACAACAAGACCTGGTCGGCGATGTTCACGTACACCTTGGGTGGCCATGCGCTGATGCTGGGTCACCAGCAAGTTAGCGATGATGGTGGTTTTGTCTGGCTGAACCAAGGTTCGGTAACCGATGGTAATGGCCGTGCCGAGGGTGCTGGTGGCGCAAGCTTCTACCTGTTCACCGATAGCATGATCAACCAGTTCGCACGTGCTGGTACTAACACCACGTTCGGCCAGTACAGCTATGACTTTGCACGCGTTGGTGTGCCAGGTCTGAAGGCATCCGTCGCTTACCTGCGTGGTACTGATATCCGTAATGATTCTGGCCACGGCACCTACAGCGAGTGGGAGCGTGATGCTCGTATCGACTACGTGATCCAGGAAGGCACCTTCAAAGGCTTGGGCGCTAGCCTGCGCCACGGCATCTACCGTGGTGAAGGTGAGTCGCCAGCCGATCAGGATCAGACCCGTCTGATCGTCAACTACACTTACAACTTCATGTAAGTCGTAGTTGCACAAAAAGAGCCTCGCCTAGTGCGAGGCTTTTTTGTGCCCAAGATTTCGTATGCATTCTAGTTATAAATAAATCGATATTTATTCTTTTTGTTTTGCATCGAATGCAGGCACATTGAACCCATACCGCGCCCTAACGCAGATCTAAGGAGCCCCACCCCATGAGCCTCAAACTCGGCGACATCGCCCCCGATTTCGAACAGGATTCCAGCGCTGGCAAGATTCGCTTCCACGAGTGGTTGGGCAATAGCTGGGGCGTGCTGTTCTCGCACCCTGCCGATTTCACCCCGGTGTGCACCACCGAGCTGGGCCTGACCGCCAAGCTCAAGGATGACTTCGCCCAGCGTGGGGTCAAGGCCATCGCCCTGTCGGTCGACCCGGTCGACTCGCACCACAAGTGGATCGATGACATCAACGAAACGCAGAACACCGTGGTCAACTTCCCGATCATCGCCGACGCCGATCGCAAGGTTTCCGACCTGTACGACCTGATCCACCCCAACGCCAACGACACCCTGACGGTGCGCTCGCTGTTCGTGATCGATCCGAACAAGAAAGTGCGCCTGACCATTACCTATCCAGCCAGCACCGGGCGCAACTTCAACGAGATCCTGCGGGTGATCGACTCGTTGCAGCTGACCGACAACTACAAGGTCGCCACCCCAGGTAACTGGCAGGACGGCGACGAAGTGGTGATCGTGCCGTCGCTCAAGGACGAAGACGAGATCAAGCAGCGCTTCCCCAAAGGCTACCGTGCCGTGAAGCCCTACCTGCGTCTGACACCACAACCGAATCGTTAAGCTATTCCTCGTTGCATTGCTCTTAGCCAAGCAGGGATCTTCGGGCCGTTTCGACGGCCCTTTTTTATGCCTGCGAGAAACCCAGGCAGGGTTGGGCTGGAAGACGGGCTACGTGGAGGAAGG
>NZ_JBICKL010000003.1:0-7930 GCF_043104195.1 Pseudomonas sp. xss_2 | reverse complement strand
AGAAACGCCACTTCGTTAGAAGTGGCGTTTTTTTTTGCGTTCGCGGAGGCTGAAAACGCCTCTGGCAATGGCCTGCCTGATATTTTTGCCAGTTTCGGCGCTGTTCTCGGCTCGGTATAACCACAGACTCATGCTGTGACGACGAGGGTGGGAGAGATGCCTGACAAGAACGCATTGCTTGATTGGTTTGCTGTCGAACCCCAGATGAGAGCCTGGGACATCATCGTTGCACTGCGCCGCGATGATCTGAACCGGCTGCTCGAACAGGCTTTCCTAGAGCGATTCAATGCAACCAGTTTTGGCAAGCCGTTCACGGCAAGGGTGGGCGATGGGGCATCGGAACGCTACCTGCAGGACTTCATCCTCGGCCCGCCTCGCCTGAGCTTTGATAACACGGGGCTGATCGACTCCAGGGCCAATTTGAGTATGGCTGTCGTCGGCGGTAGCGATGTGGTGTTACAGCATGGGGTGCACTGGGAAGTGTCCCGCCTGGAGTGGATCCAGCCAATGCACGGGCCTGTGTTGAGGATGGTGTTGGAGCTGGAAAACACGCCGGGCAGCATCGAGGCCGACGGTTCGCTGAAGCTCGACCTGAATAATGTCACCGAGTTCATACTCGACTTCCGCGGTGACGCCAATGTTCAGCGTCTGGGGGGCGAGGCATTCGAGGCGTTGTTCGAAAAAATCCCAGCTGCCGACAAGGTATTTGAACTTGGCCAGTTTGTAACCGGTGATAAGTACTTTCCCAAGCTGCGCCTGTTCAAGTTGAGAACTCAAGCCAACAAGGACTCAGGCCGGGCGGATGACGGGGCGGTGCTTGTCTTTATGAGCAAAGACGAGAATTTCGGCGGCACACCGCCGGGCGAGAACAGTGATTTTCGCTTCCTGATCCCGAATGATCTGCCGACGTGCTCGGCCACCGTCTTGTTCCGCCCCGACTTTTTTGTTTATCCAGTATTTGTCCAGACTATATTGGGTTTACTCGATTTTTATTATCCACCGATTATTGATGGTTTTACCTGCTCAATCCCGGCTGCCGGCATGATGATGGTCTATGATGTATCTGAAGTAACGGAGTATATGAGCAGCGATGAACTACTGACGCTGTATGGATGGCCGCCCATAAGACTGTACATTTCAGTTACTTCCATAGGTCGGGGTTTAGAGATCAAATACCTACCGAATGAGCTAGAGATAGAGATGACTTGGGAGGGCATAAGTAACCTCGTAAATTCGTTTGTTCGCCCGGTGGCGTTTAAGATGACAAATCGTTATCGCCTTTCTTCAGCAGGCGCCACACTTGGGTTTGAGCTGATTAGTTTTGATCTCCGTATCTACGATGGTAGAGGTAGGGCCGACTTGATTGGAGGTCTCGTGGAACTTATTAGGGCGCTACTTATGCGGATGTTTAGAACTGCGCTTGTGGATAGTGTGCGGACTTCCATAGATGAGAGGTTAAACGAAATTCAGCAGGAGGGCGGCGGGGGGCTGCTACGTAATGTCTTGAAGTTACACTTTGGCGAGACCCTCATTGCAGGTGAGGGCCATACCCGTCATGAAATCATTACCTTCAACATGCTGGGCAAGGTTGACGGTATCCCTGATATCCAGCCCCGCTGGCCAAATGTTCCGGTGGGCGGGCACGTGCAGTTCGAGGTCGCCAATACCAGCCGCCCGGTCAACTGGCACGTCGAAGCGCTGAATCCGAAGCAGATGCCAGTAGGGAGCATCGACGCCACGGGCCGCTATACGGTCCCAGCCAATGCACGGTTGTCGGGGTTCGTTCGCGAGCGAATCCGAGCGGAGGACACGCAAAGTAAAGCCTGTGGCTATTCGATGGTCACCATCGCCCACGACACCCTGAGCATCGCGCCACTGGTACAGGTGCTCAGCCCCAGTGGAAGCATGCTGTTGGACGCCGGCAGCAGCGATGCATCCCCCACGTTCCAATGGAAGGTCGATGGCAGGCCCGCAGCAGGCAATCCGACGGGTGCGCAAATCCTGTTCACCGCAGGAGAACCTCAGAGCTATCCGACCTTCACCCGTGTGCAAGTCTCGGTTGGCGCTGTGGCGCGGGAAGCCTGTGTGATCACCCTGGCGAAGACGCAGGTGAACACCCTGAAAGTGCGGATCGTGGAGATGGACTCGGACAAGGGCGAGGTCATGTTGCACATGACGATGCCGGTGCAGCCCGGCAAGCAACTGGCGTGGAGTGTGGAGTTTGGCGGGGGCGCCGTGAACGCGCACGCCGAGGATCAGGCCAAGGTGCTGTTCAGCGTCAATCAGGCTGGCACCGAGCGCGTTGCAGTGATCAAGGCGAGCGTCGCCACGCCGGGCAGTGATCCCTCCGGGGTGGGGTTCATCGTGTTGCCGTTGCCGTTGTTGGAATACCCGACGATCTATTCGAAACTGATGCTGCCTGACTCAGAAGAGGTGACCCCATGAAAAAAACCACGATTCCGCAACAGCTTGCAGGCTGGCTGGAGCGAGTACCTGACATGCTGGGTTGGGACATCATGGTCGCATGGCCCATGGAGCTGGTGCAGTATCTGGTCGATCAGGACCACCTTCGGCGCCTGGCCAATGGTCTGGCGCTCAAGGGGCTGGGAGCCAGGGTGACGGATACAGATACCCAGATTACTCATCAGCTGGCCAACTACCGCGTTTCATCGCCCACACTGACCTTGCTGAAAGCTTCTTATCAACGGGCCACATTCAAGCTGACCATGGCAATGGAGGAAGGTACACAGTTGGAATACGCCATCAGCGGCGAGATCGCTTCGATCAGGACCAACAACGCGGTGAATATGCTTCATCCGGAACTGCAACTGGACATCCTCTACGAGGACGGCAAGTTATGCATGGACACTGCCAGCGCCAATAAATATGCCATGGACCTGGGCAGCGGGTTTCTCGGCAGGCAGGGCCCTCTGCTGATCAGTACGATGCTCAAGAATGCAGAGCCCTCGAAAGCTACGCTCGATCTGGCGCGGGTCGTCCCCAGTGCGTCGAGTGAATTGCGTATGCTCAGCGAGATTGTTCCCCGCAGCCAGGCGATCGGCGGGCAACAGGCGTTGCTGTTGTTCATGACCCACAGGCACGGTGCGCGAGGCTTTGATCCGGATGATAACGGTGATAAGGCGTTCCCGCCCATGCTGGTGCCTCAAGCGCACGCCGACTTTTCGAGCACGGTGGTCCTGTCACGCCAATTGCAGCAGCGCACGGCCTATGGCCTGGGGATATTGGGGGCGCTGGAGGGGGCCGAATTCAGCTATGAGCGGGCAGAGGGCAAGCCACTGAGCGCCATGGTTGCCAAGGCGGGTATCTTACGAATACCCGCTGGGCGGGTTTCCCACGGCACGCTCGAAATCGAAAGCGTAGTGTGCGAAGTGCCGGTCCAACCGGAAACTGAGGGGCTTCGCATCACTTTCCAGGCCGACAAGGTCGTGCAGACCTGGGCGCCGGTCGTTACCCTCGACTATCGCTATCGCACCGCAGGCATGGGAGGTTGGACGGCAGCCACTATCCGCTTCAAGCCAGATCTGTGGTTCACTTACAAGATTGATCCGAACAGGAGTGAAGCAGGCACGCTTGAGGTGAGATCTTTTGCCTCGAGCGTCCTGGCTTCCAGCCTTTCTTCCACCTTGGCAGCGGAGCACGCACCTTTGGCTGCCTACGCCATACGCCGAGGGTTTATCAACACGCTGTTCAAGCACCTCGACGCCCGCCTGTCGGCGCCTTTACTGGCCAGTTTGACATTGGAAGGCCAGACTAGGTTGCGCCCTGAAGTGAGCACAAGCATCCAGGGTAATCTGGCGATGGTCGGCACTTACCAATTCAGCGAACTGACCCCCAGGATCAAAGAGCAGAACATCAGGCTCGCTGCCGGTGAGCGGCAACAATTCTCCCTGAGTCAGACTCGCTCGGGCATTGAATGGGCGTGCGAGCCGCTGCCAGAGCACCCGTGGGCCCCCGGCGATATTGACCAGAATGGGCTTTATACTGCGCCAGGCATGCAAGGTTACGAGGGCGCCACTCACCGTGTCAGAATCGTCGCTACCGATCGGCAGGCTCAGCGTAGCTATACCGCGCAGGTCACTGTGGTGACCACGCGTGTATCGGTATCCCCCGAGATTTTCATTCGTTTTCCGACCGACAAGAGAGCTTTCGAGTACGAATCGTTCAAGATGGATACGGACAGCGTGACCTGGGAGCTTCAGAATGTCGAGGGTGGCTTGGCTGGCACGATGACCCCGACTGGTGACAAAGCCACCTATACCCCCACCCTAGCCAGCCCTGACGCTTATTGCTCGGTCGACAGGTTGGTCGCCAGGTTGCCTTCAGGGAAGGCTGAGGCCAGTGGCGTGATGTTCAGTCTTTTCAAGGATCAGACGCTTTTCCTCTATTGGGATGAAGCCAACTCCAATGACACCCAGCTCCAGTTGCTCGGCAAGCCCCCTGGCTGGGATGAGCCCTACAACCAGATAACCTGGTGGCTGCCGCTGGAGGGGCCTGGCCGTATCGAGCGGGAAACGGGCCTGTATCACATCGATCCTGCCGCACCCGGTGCATTCGTGCTGATCAGGGCTGAGGCGGCTTTTGGCGAGGAGACGCTGGTCGGGCATCTGCTCTTGCTGCTGCCCTTCAACGCATTTGCCGACGTCAATAAGGCACAGTTCGAGCTGCAACAGCGCAAGTGGCTGGCGTGTTCGAAGCGCCTGACCGACGCAGGCAAGTAACGAAGGTTAGCAGACAAACGCCCGGGGTTATGCCCCGGGCGTTTGTCTGTGCGTCTTGCGCGAATGTAAGGGTTTCCTCTTAGCTGCGGGGGGCTCCCGGCTCTTGCGTCGAATAGTTCAAAGTGCCGGCCTTGGCGGAGCTTGCTACAAGGGCCCGTACTCCTCGACGCAGGGACTGGCGCATGGACTGCTTCAGGGCTATGTCGGCCAGGTACTTGACAGCAAGGCCATCGAAAAGCGAAACGCCGGCGCTGAAGTAGCCTGCAATTTGCGAGAACTTCACAGCCCACGGCTCTTTGGTCGCAGCGGCGGTGGTATCTGCAACGAAAGACACAGCGGCTGCTGCTGCGACCACCACCGATATACCTGCCACAATCATCGCCTTGGTCGCGGCTGCCGCCGTCGCGGTTCCCGCTGTAGCCGCGGCGGCAGCGCCGACAGCGCCGACCACGGCCGCCCCGGCAGAAACGACGGCCAGCACAGTGAATAGCGCGCCGATCCCGATGGCCGCCCACATGCTGCCGGTGATCTTTTTCTTTTGTTCTCGCTCAAGCCTGCGCTGTTCGATTTCCAACCCCCACACTTCTTCCTCGTGGGGGGTCATCTCCAGGCTCTGATAGGCCATACGGTTCTGTTCGAGGCTGCCAAAGAGGGGGGTAGCCGTGCGCCCGCTAGGGTCCAGGAGCATCACCGGATTACCTTTGCAATAACCGTAACGGGCGAATTCAACGGCGTTCGTCAGGCCGACGGGGTCGGCCTGACGGAAGCGCCGATCCCCAGGGAAATAGAAGCGCAAGCCGCGGCCCAGTGGGTAGCAGGCATGTTCAGGGTCAAGGTATTCGCCGTTGTAACCCAGTAGGCTCATGCGCAGATCATCGCCGTCATGTGCACCATAGGCGTCATAGACGAACGGGTGCTGCTGGCCGCCCTGGTATTCGGCGATCACGCTATGGCTGGCGTTGGTGTGCAGCAGGATTGGCAGGCTCGAATCTGTCGATTGCTGGGCAATCGGCTGGGTGCCGTGGTAGACCAACGCTGTCATCACCGCCCCTTTTACCGCAAGGCTCAGGCGGTTGCCTTCATGGCTGAAGAGGGTCTCGTCGTCGTCTTGCGCGCGTGCCACCAGGTGGCCGTTGGCATCGTAGCGGTAGGTCGTGGTTTTGCTGGCGGGGCTGGTGATCGACAACAACCGGCCCAGGCTGTCATAGCGATACAGTCGCCCCGCCAGGTCGGTGGTTTGGCAGCCGTTGCCGTCGTACTGGATATCGGCGGCTTGCAGCTGGCGCTTGGGCACGTAGCTGATGTTGAGCAACTGGAAGCGGTCGACCGCGTCGTAGTGGAACGTCGCCGTTTCCTTGACGCCCCCGGAAAACTCGCTTTCGCAACTGTTCATGTTGGCCAGTTCATCGAATGCGAACGTCTGTTTGGTGATCGCACGTTTCTGGTCGTCGCGGGGTAGTTGGTTGCCGCTGTAGCGGATGGTGTGGATTCGCCCGTTCGCATCATAGGTGAAATCTTCCTGCAGCACCGGCGTGCTCGTGCCTGTTTTCAATACCCGTTGCATCAGCAGGCCGTCCAGGCCCCACTCCTGGCTCAGGGTCAGGTTGGACTGGCCCGTGCTTGCCAGCGTGCGCAGCTTTTCCCGGTCGTGGTCGTCGTAAGTGATCGTCACTTTTGCCTGCTTTCCGCTGCCATCGAGGCTGAGCAGGGTCTGCAGGCGGCCGTGGGTGTCATAGGTGAAGGTCGAGGTGAACTTGTCTTGTTCGATCCCTACCAGTTGCCCGCGTTTGTTATAGGAGAATTGGCTGCTCAGGGTCTGCACGGCCTTGCCCGCAGCAAGCGTGCTGGTGTGGGTGCGAGAAATCAGGCGCCCCATTGGCGAGTGCTGCAGGTGGGTTTCCACAACGCTGCCATTGGCATCCCTCCAGGTTTCGCAGGTGAGTTGGTTGTCAGGGGCGTAGTCGTACTCCCGAGCCCCATGGCGATTGACGGCTTTGGTCAGCAGTGCGCTGTTGGGGTTGAACTCGAAGCTGGCACTGTCGAGAGGCTCTTCGCTGGTTACGCCTTTGGGCGCATCCGACAGGGCCAGGTCATAGTCGTAGGTCAGGGACTTGCCGTCGGCAGTTTTCGTGCTACTGGGGAAGCGTTGCCCCCCCTCGTAGACGTGGGTCTGTACCCGGCCTGCAACGTTCACCTCGGTGAGCCTGCCCATATGGTCGTAGGCCTGTATGCCGAGGCTCCATGCGGCGGTGCCTGGCTTGTCGATCATCTCGACCTTGGCGACCAGTTCGTCGGGGCTGTGGGGGGCAAAATAGCGCTTGATCTCATTGTTGTTAGGGAGCGTAGTGCTGCTCAGGCGCATCCAGGCATCGTACGCATAGGTCGTCTTGCCTCGTCGTTCATTGGTGTATTGGGTGCAGTTGCCCAACCCGTCCTGGACGCGACTTTGTTCGCTCTCGAGTGCCCCTGTGGCGGACAGCCTGCGTACCCGCACGGTACGTTCGAAGGCGTCCAGCCAGGTTTCCCGTTGCCTGCTCTTGGTTGCGCTGGTGCCGTGCGCCTGGGTCCAGGTCGTCAGTTTGACACCCTTGTGGCGGCTGTCTCCGATCGGGTCGAAGACGGTATGTTCTTGCACCTGATCTGGCCGGGTCGTGCAGCTCAACTGGCCCCAGTCGTCATAGGCGAAGGAACTGATCAGTGGGTAAGGTTCAAGTGCGCCGGTGGTGGCGTCAGGGAGATAATCGCGTTGCTCGCGCTTGGCAATCTCACCCTCGGCGGTGTAGTCCAGGGTTTGCAGCGTGTAGGGCTGCCCGGGACTGCGCTCATCGATATGGTCGCGGGTTTCCAGTATGCCGCGCGCCAGCCCGTCTAGTTGGGTCACGGTGCTGATGCCCCGGGCGTTGACCAGGGTCTGGGACGCTTGATCTTTGTCGGTGGCACACAGGGCATAACTGTACTCGCGCGCGGCCCTGAAGGCCTCCAGGTTCGGCGCCACGATCTCTTTGGTGACCCGCTGCAATGCATCGTACTCGTAGCGGATCTGCACCCCGTTGTCGTCCTCGCTGAGCAAGGGCTGGCCATGGTTCAGCGAATGCTCATGGGTGAGCGTCTTGCGGGTGTCGTCAAAGCCAGTGATGGTCTGGGTGGTGATCAGCACCGTCTCCTTGCGGTCGCCGCCAATTTCTCCCTTT
>NZ_JBICKL010000039.1:0-3518 GCF_043104195.1 Pseudomonas sp. xss_2 | reverse complement strand
GCTTTGCTCGCTGACAGCAGCAGGGTCTTCTGTGCCGGCGTGAGCTTCTTGAAGCGCGCGATTTCCTCGATCTCAGCCGGCGGCATGTTCAGACAGATCCACCATTCGATCATGTTGAGCATGGACTGCGCCGCATCGGGGAAGTCGGCCAGGTTCTGCGTCGCCAGCCAGAACCAGGCACCGAGCTTGCGCCACATCTTGGTGCCCTTGACCACGAAGGGCGCCAGCAGCGGGTTCTTGGTGATGATGTGGCCTTCGTCAGTCACCATGATGATCGGCCGACCGAGGTACTGGTCGCGTTCGGCAAGGTTGTTCACCGTGTTCATCAGGCTGATGTAGCTGATCGACATCTGCGCTTCATAGCCCTCGCGGGCATAGGTGGCCAGGTCGACGATTGTGACATCGCTTTCCGGCCAGGGCGTGCCCGGTCGGTCAAACAGCGCACCCTCGAAGCCCTGGCAGAACAGGTCGATGGACTCGGCCATTTCCTGGGCCCGCTCGCGACGCTTGTCGGGCAGGTGGGCGTCGCTGGCCACCGTTCGAAGGGCATCACGGACATGCCGCGTCATGACCTGCTGGTCGGTGGCCGCACAGTGCCTCGCGGCGTCGAGGATGCACTCGCGAATCAGGCTGCGGTCCGCGCGCGTGAGGCGTGCCTCTTCCTTGGCTTCGCCGCCGGTGATCATCAGGCGGGCGGCGATCTCCAACTCGCCCAGCACATCGCGTTGCTCGTCACTGCCCGAAGTGTCTTCATCCAGGTCCTCGGTCGACAGACTGGCGACCTGGTCGGGGCGCTCGATCAGTCGGCGGGCATCGGCGAAGGGGGCCAGGCTCAAGCCGCTGCCCGGTTTGAGCTGAACCTTGTTGACGGTCAATCCGAGGGTGGCGAAGTAGTCGCCCTGCAGGCCGAAGGAATTGCCGGCTTCGACAATGAACAGCCGCGGCCGGTACACGGCCATGACCTGCATCAGGATTGAGACCAGGGTGGCCGACTTGCCGGCGCCGGTCGGGCCGAACAACAGCAGGTGGCCATTCATGGAGCGGTCGAAGCGTGACAGGGGATCGAACGACAGGGGCGCGCCACCTCGGTTGAAAAAGGTAATGCCTGGATTGCCGGTACCGATGCTGCGTCCCCACAGCGGCAGCAGGTTGGCGACATGCTGAGCAAACAGCAGCCGGGTGTACCAGTTGCGTGTGTCACGCGCGGGGTTGTAGACCATTGGCAGCCAGCGCAGGTAGCTGTTGCAGGCGGCGACTTCATCGCCCTCGCGCACCGGCTGCAGGCCGGCACCGAGCAGCACATTGGCCGCCTGGATCGAGCGCTGGCGCAGTTGCTGTACATCGGCGCCGCGCAGGTACAGCGCCAAGGTACCGCGGTACAGCTTATGCTGGCGGCCGATTAGCGCGCGTGCCTCTTCCACGTCCTGGCGGGCCTGGGTCGAGGCCAGGTTTTCGCCGATGGCTTTGCGCGCCAGGCGGTTGAGCTGCTCCTCGAGCACATCCTGGGGCGTAATCACCAAGGTCAGGCTCAGGATGGCCTGCTCGGGCAACTGGTCAAACAGGGCGTTGAGCGCCTCGCCCTTGCGGGTCTCGCCGGTCAGCTGGCCGATATGGGGTGGCCTGCGCAGTTTGTCGACCACCATTACCGCGTGCGGCTGTTGATCGAAATACCACAGCCCCTGTTCGCTGTCCGAGCGTGGCTCCTGAAAGAACAGTCGCTCGGCAAAGTCGTGGTCGAACGGTAGCGACAGCCCATCGCCGTCACCGGTCTCCGGGTAGGGCACGCGTCGATAGAATGCCGCCGGTGATTCGCCCGTGACGGTGGGGGCTGGGTTGAACCAGGGCAGCAACCAGGCGTAGAAGTCACGCCCGTTCAGCCGACGAGGGTTGACCCCGCAGGCCTGCAACGAGGCCATCAGGCGGTCACAGGTCCTTCCCAGCAACTGAGCGGGTTTTTGCCCTTCGTCGTCGGCTTGGTCAGCGAGCCAGCGATAGACCACCAGCCGAATCCGTCGATTGCTGCCGCGCCAAGGCAGGTGCGACACGACAGGGTCGTCGAACAATCCGCCTGGCTTGGCAATGGCATCGAGGTGGTGTTGCATCGACGCGAGGAAAGCGGAGGTGAAGGGGGTGCCTGTCGCTCGCGGTGTGACGTACTGTGCCAGGCGTTCCAGGTACGGGGAAAAATCACTGTCGTCCTGGCAGAAGAACTGCACCACCCAGGGGGCCTGATCAAGCTCGTCGAAACTGTCCTGCAGCGCATCTTCCAACGCATCGCGCGCCGCCATCAGCCATTCGGGCTCACGGCCCTCGGTGCCGATCGGCTGCAACTCGAACACGGCGCCCACTGAGCGGTTGTCGTCGAGCAGAAAGCACTGCTCTTCCTCGAGGTATTCGACCCAGGGCAAGTGGTCGGTGAGGCTGGGGTTGCGGGCGTACTGGGCGGCTTCATCCGCGCGCGTTGCACGCCGACGCTGCGCCGCTCGCCAGGGCTGCCAGCGCGGCGAGGCGCGGTCGCTATCATTGTCCATCACAGGTCATCCAGGCGTTCGCCGGGCAGCGCGTACTGGACCTTCTCGTACAGCGGAAACACGGTCGAGTAGCCAGGCACGGGTGCCTGTTGGGTGCCGGCCAGGTGCGGGTAGACGTACATCACCAGGTCAGGATTGGGCAGCCGCGGGAACTGGGCGCGGATCTCGTTGGCGGCCGTACGGGTGTAGGCACTTTGGTCCTTGATCAGGCGCTCGGGATCGAGCACCGGCCGGCGTAGCTCACCGCGAGCCGTCTGCAACTGCTGCTGCGTGCCGACCGCGCCACCGCTGTTCCAGATGTCCAGCATGGTGTGATCGCCATGGGGCAGCATTTCGTCCTTGCTGGTGGTGCAGCCTGCCAGGTGCAGGCACAGCAGCAGGCTAATCCAGGTCCAGTACCGAAACGGATGGGCGTTCATGGTTCACTCTCCGGCCTTTGGGTTCGTAGTCGATGCTGATTTCGTGATCCAGGTGCAACGCCACCTTGGCCCCCGGCGGGACGTAGATGGCGGCGAAGGCTTCGCCGTAGAGCTTGTTGATCCAGTCACGAATGTCGCCGATGCCACCGCTGATGACCGAGTTCAGCGCGCTGTTGCCACTGTTCTGTGACAGCCCCAGGCTGCCGCTGGCCGAGTTGATGAATGACGTATTGGTCTGTTCGCTGCCTAGCGCTGCAGCGAAGCCGGCGCCGGCCGCGGTGATCAGGCTCTGACTGCCCAGGTACTGCTGGGCGTTGGAGCGACGCTCACCGGCGATGCAGGGGATGCCGTAAGGGTCGGAGATGTAGCCCAAGCCGCCGCGGATCTTCTCGGTGTCCGAAGTCTGGGTACTGCTGCGGTTGCGACTGACCACCTTCTGCGGCTGCGGCACCGTGCGCACGGTGCCGTCGCTGAAGACAAAGGTGATCGACTCGACCTGGCCGCGCACGCAGGACAAGGTCCAGTCACCAGCCGCAGTCCCGCTCATGACCGCGCCGACCACCTCCGG
>NZ_JBICKL010000038.1:0-90856 GCF_043104195.1 Pseudomonas sp. xss_2 | reverse complement strand
TCACAGGCTTAGTGACAGTGCTGGAGCTTTGGCCAACCGGGATGGTGATGGTTTGGCCATTGGCCAAGGTTACGATCACCGGGCTGCCGGTGACGGGCGCATTGACCGAAGCGGTGTAGACGATGCTGCCACCTTCCGCGACCGAGGGTGTGGCGGTCAGGGTGACCGTGGAGGAGTCCTGGACATCGGTGACAGTGGTAGAAACCGGCGCTGGGTTGCCGACCAGATTCTCGTAGTTGCCGCCACTCACTCCCGTGATGTTCGTGGTTACTGGTGCATGGCCTTGATAGACATCATTGCTCACCGGAGTGCTGACAGTGCTGGAGCTCTGGCCGACCGGGATGGTGATGGTTTGGCCGTTGGCCAAGGTCACGACCACCGGCGTGCCGGTGACCGGCGCATTGACGCTTGCGGTGTAAACGATACTACCGCCTTCCGCCACTGAGGGCGTGGCAGTGAGGGTGACAGTGGTGGTGTCCTGGACATCGGTGACAGTGGTAGAAACCGGCGCTGGGTTGCCAACCAGATTCTCGTAGTTGCCACCGCTGACGTTGGTGATGTTTGTGGTTACTGGAGCGTGGCCCTGATAGACGTCGTTGCTCACCGGGGTGCTGACGGTACTGGAGCTCTGGCCAACCGGGATGGTGATGGTCTGGCCATTGGCCAAGGTCACCACGACTGGCGTGCCGGTGACCGGTGCATTGACCGAAGCGGTGTAGATGATGCTGCCACCTTCAGCGACCGAGGGCGTGGCAGTGAGGGTGACCGCGGTGGTGTCCTGGACATCGGTGACAGTGGTAGAAACCGGCGCTGGGTTACCAACCAGTTGCTCGTAGCTTCCTCCGCCGACAGCAATGATGTGGTTGGAAACCGAGTCATGACCCTGATACACATCGTTGCCAACGGCAGCGCTTACTGAAGCTGAACTGGCCCCGACCGGAATGCTGATGGTCTGGCCGTTGGCCAGTGTCACCAGAACGGGGCTGCCGGTAACCGGCGCGCTCACGGACGCGGTGTAGACGATGGTCCCGCCTTCTGTGACCGATGGGGTAGCGGTCAAGGTCACGCTGGTAGTGTCCTGGACGTCACTTACCGTGGTGCTGACAGGTGAGGTATTGGCCACCAGGTTCTCGAAACTGCCGCCACTGACCGCGCCAATGCTGGTGCTTACCGGTGCATGGCCCAGGTACCCATCGTTACTCACAGGCGTGGATACACTGCCGACGCTTTGCCCGACGGCAATGGTGATGGTCTGGCCATTGGTCAGGGTCACCACCACAGGTGCACCGGTCACCGGTGCGCCGACGGAGGCGGTGTAGACGATGCTGCCACC
This sequence comes from Pseudomonas sp. xss_2, assembly GCF_043104195.1. Taxonomy (NCBI): domain Bacteria; kingdom Pseudomonadati; phylum Pseudomonadota; class Gammaproteobacteria; order Pseudomonadales; family Pseudomonadaceae; genus Pseudomonas; species Pseudomonas sp. xss_2. The sequence continues at coordinate 89,523 of NZ_JBICKL010000038.1, read as the reverse complement.
CTCGGCAACGGTCGGTGTGGCGGTCAGGGTGACGGTGGTGGTGTCAGGGCTGTCGGTGATCGTAGTGGTCACTGGCGCCGGGTTGCCGACCAGGTGTTCGTAACTGCCCCCTGTGACTTGGGTGATGTGATTGCTGACCGATTCATGTCCCAGGTATACGTCATTACCGGCCGGCGCATTGACCGAAGCCGCGCTGGCGCCGACCGGGATAGTGATGGTCTGACCGTTGGCCAGAGTGACTACCACAGGGCTGCCGGTAACCGGCGCGGTGACCGAGGCGGTGTAGACGATAGTGCCGCCTTCAGCCACCGACGAGGTGGCGACAAGCGTCACGCTAGTGGTGTCTTGGGTGTCGGTCACAGTGGTGCTGACCGGTGTCTGGTCTGGCAGCAGATTCTCGTAGTTACCCCCACTGACCTGAGTGATGTTGTTGCTGACCGACCCATGCCCCTGATAGACATCGTTGCTGACCGGCGAGCTGACTGTCCCCGCACTTTGACCCACCGCGATGGTGATGATCTGGCCGTTGGCCAAGGTCACTACCAGCGGGCTACCGGTGACCGGTGCGCCGACCGATGCCGTGTACAGGATCGAGCCACCTTCAGCGATGCTGGGGGTGGCGGTCAGGGTTACCCGGGTGATGTCCTGGGTATCGCTGACACGGGTTGAAACCTCGCCCTGGTTAATCACCAGATGCTCGAAGTTGCCCCCGGTTGCTTGGGTAATGTGTGCGTTGACCTGCCCACCATCGCGATACGGATCATCCGCAGGCGCGGCCACGCTAATGCTGGCGCTGCTCTGGTTGGCGCCGATGGTGATGGTTTGGCCATTGCTCAGGGTGACGGTAACTGGAGTGCCGGCAGGGTTGCTAAGGGTCGCGGTATAGATGATCTGCCCGCCCTCGGCCACGCTCGGGGTGGCGCTCAGGGTCACACTGGTGCTGTCTTGCACATCGGCCACGCTGGTGCTGACCGGCGCCTTGTTCGCCACCAGGTTCTCGTAATTGCCGCCACTGACCTGGGTGATGCTGTTGCTGACAGCAGCGGGCCCCTGATAGGCATCGTTGCTCACAGGCGTAGTGACCGAGGCAGAGCTCTGGCCGACGCCGATGGTGATGGTCTGGCCGTTGGCCAGGGTCACCAGCACTGGGCTGCCGGTGACCGGTGCATTGATCGAGGCGGTGTAGACGATGCTGCCGCCTTCGGCCACCGACGGCGTGGCAGTCAGGGTTACGGTCGAGGTATCGAGCGAATCGCTGACCACGGTTGTCGCTGGCGTCTTGTCGGCGACCAGGCTCTCGAAATTGCCACCTACGGCCTTGTCGATACTCAGGGCAACGCTGCTGCCGTTCTTGTAAACGTCATTGGCCGCCGTTTGCACATTGAAGCTGGCGCTGCTCTGTCCGGCGGCAATGGCAAGTGTCTGGCCATTGGACAGGGTAACGGTAACAGGCGTCTGCGCCGGGTTACTCAGGGTCACCGTATAGGTGATCACGCCGCCCTCGGTCACGCTCGGTGTTGCAGTGAGGGTAGCGGTGGTGAGGTCGATGGTGTCGACGATCTGGGTCGTCGCTGGGGTAGCGTCGATGTTGACGCTCAGGCCGCCACCGCTGGTGCCGGTGATGTTCGCCGAGACGTGCCCGCTATCGAGGTAAACATCTTCGCTGGGCGTCACGCCGACGTTGATCGAGCCGCTGGTCTGACCGGCAGCGATGACGATCACTGCCCCGTTGGACAAGCTCACACTGAGGTCAGTGGTGGGTGCTTGGCCGACAGTCGCGGTGTAGGTGATCACCCCACCCGCCTCGGTAAGGGTCGGTGTCGCACTCAGTGCCACGGCAGTTGCGGCGCCAGCGGCGGGCGGTGTCGCGACGCTGTCGCGGGTGGTATCGAGCCCGGCGGTTTGCTCGAAGCGCAGCGCTTCGGAGAAATTCAGCGGCCCGGTGGGGTAGCCCACCGACGGGTCGACCACCCCGGCAGTCTCCTCGAGTATGACAAAGGTATGCCCGCCGCCAACCGAGCCGTCGCCGCCTGCTGGGGTCGGGCCTGCTGCTGTCGCTTCAAGATCGGTGGTCGGGTCGGCGCCGGCCTGGATCGCCTGTTGCAGCTCTTCGACCGAGGGCGCCGCCTGGGCGCTGGCCTGGCTCAAGTCGGTGCTGCTGGCGGGCGTCTCGGCACTCCACTGGGTTTCCCGGCCCAGGTCGAGCAAGCGGCCGTCGGCTAACTGCAACGTCACTGCGCCACCGGGGCCGGTGAGCACCTGATCTCCGGCAAACAGTCGATCGCCTTCGATGAGAACTCGCCGGATGCCTTCTGGGGATACTGCGACGACTTGGCCAACAATGCTTTTAACGATGGCTACGACAGTGCTCATGAGACTCTCCGGGTTACCCGATCGGTAGCTTCCATGCCCAGCCAGCGAGAGAATGCGGCGAGCAGACGGAATAATTCAAAGTTGTTTTACGTTGAACGCACTCACTTACTGGTTATAACTTTCCGACTATGATGCCGATGTTTGGATGATGGCTGTGAACACTCGATACTTACGAGGGGCTGCAAGTCATGTCACATCGAGAGTTGTACAATTGCCAACTCTTACTTTTGTATTAGTCATCGCCGTGCTTGAGGCTTCAGGCCAATGCCTACTCTAGGTTTAGCTATGAACCTGCGATCATATGTTCCAAAAATCTTCAAAGCAGCGACTCCTGGAAGGCTTGTTGAATCATCTTGAAAGGCTCAATATCGGGCGCTACAGAAGATTGTCGTGGGTTGGGGTGCAGAATTCACAGCCGGGCCTTGCATCGAATCAAGCACGAGTTAGGCTTGGTAAAAGGGTCCGATTAATAGTGTGGCGAAGAGCTACCAAGTTGCCAGGTTGCCAGTGCCTGAGAAATGAAACTCTCAGCGCAGAGCAACGTCAGGGTTAGAAACAGTTGTGGGTTACTTGGCCACCAGCCTCGGCCCAACAAGTGCTATGCAATACCAGGTTTGATTGCAAATAGCCGTTAGCGGGTTAATGGCTTGGACCTGGGTGAGCCTCCCCAGGCAATGCCTGAAGTGCGCACCTACCCCATCTACCGCCAGGATGAAGAGAGCGCCGCGTGGAATCCGAAGTCAGTCGAGTCCAACTCAGTCACGATCCACGTAGTCAGCACGATGACCCGTTGCTGGATAGCCTGCTGACCCTGTGTGTCCTGCACCAGAAGCCCGCCAGCCGGGCCATGCTCACCACCGGCCTGCCGTTGCCGGCCCAGCGCCTGAGCCCTGAATTGCTGCCCCGTGCGGCGGCCCGTGCCGGTTTGCAAGGTCGCTTGCTGCAACGCAAGCTGGAGCAGATCCCAAGCATCGCCATGCCGGCCATGTTGCTGCTCAAGGAAGGCCGCAGTGCCGTCTTGCTCGGCTGGGAGAACGCCGACACCGCGCGGCTGCTGCTCAGTGAAAGCGACGGCGGTGAGGTGCTGGTCAGCCGCGAGGCCCTGCTGGGCGACTACAGCGGCAAGGTGTTCTTTGCCCAGCCGCAGCACAAGTACGACGTCAATCACGGCAACCTGATCCCACGTGCGCGTTCCTGGTTTCGCGACACCCTGCTGCGCAGCAAATGGCTGTACATCGACGCCATTGCCGCCAGCCTGGTGATCAACCTGATCGCCTTGGCCGCGCCGCTGTTCGTCATGAACGTCTACGACCGGGTGGTGCCCAACCAAGCCACCTCGACGCTCTGGGTGCTGGCTGTGGGCATCACCGGGGCCTACATTTTCGATCTGATCCTCAAGGGTCTGCGCAGCCTGTGTCTGGACCTTGCCGGAAAGAAAACCGACCTGATCATCTCAGCCACGTTGTTCGAGCGCATCGTCGGCATGGCCATGAAGTACCGCCCGGCACGGGTCGGTAGCTATGCGCAGAACATCCACGAGTTCCAAGGGTTGCGGGACTTCCTCGCCTCACTGACCCTGACCAGCCTGATCGACCTGCCCTTTACCCTCCTGATCCTGATCGTCATCGCCATCATCGGTGGCCACCTGGTGTGGATTCCGGTGATCGCCTTCCCGCTGGCGCTGGGCATCGGCTACGCCTTGCAGAAGCCGTTGATGTCGACCATGGAGCGGACCATGGCCCTGGCCTCCGAGCGCCAGTCCAGCCTGATCGAAACCCTGGCCGGGCTCGACGCGGTGAAGGTCAACAATGCCGAGAGCGAACGCCAGTACATGTGGGAGCAGACCCTCGGCACCCTCAGTCGACTCGAGCTGCGGGTCAAGGTGCTCTCGGGGCTGGCGATGAACATCACCCTGCTGATCCAGCAACTGGCGGGCGTGGCGATGATATGTGTGGGGGTCTACCTGATCATCGATGGCCACCTGAGCATGGGCGGCCTGGTTGCCTGTTACATGCTTAGCGGCCGCGCGCTCGGCCCGCTCGGCCAGCTCAACGGGCTGTTGGCCCGGTATCAACAGGCCAAGGTGACCATGGCCGCGACCGACCAGATGATGGAGCTGCCGCAAGAGCGCAACTTCGAGGAGCGCCCGCTAAGCCGCCAGGTCCTGCAGGGCGCCATCGAATTTCGTGGTGTCGACTTTACCTATCCGAACCAGCAGAACCAGGCGCTCAAAGGTATCAACTTGAGTGTCCGCCCGGGCGAGAAGGTCGGCATCATTGGCCGCAGCGGCTCAGGCAAGAGCTCGCTGGCCAAGCTGATCGTCGGTCTCTACGAAGCGGACAATGGCTCGTTGCTGGTCGATGGCGTGGACATTCGCCAGATCGATGTCAGCGAGCTGCGCCACAACATCGGCTACGTCCCCCAGGATATCCAACTGCTGGCAGGCACCCTGCGTGACAACCTGGTCAGTGGCGCCCGCTACATCGAGGACGAAATGATCCTGCAGGCCGCCGAGCTGTCCGGCGTGCACGAATTCGCCCGGCTACACCCGGACGGATACGAGCTGCAGGTCGGCGAGCGAGGACAGAACCTTTCCGGCGGCCAGCGGCAGAACGTCGCCCTTGGTCGCGCCTTGCTGCTCAACCCACAGATCCTGCTGCTCGATGAGCCGACCAGCGCCATGGACAACACCGGCGAAGAGCGCCTCAAGCAGCGCTTGCAGGCCGTAATCGAAGGCAAGACCGTGCTGCTGGTGACCCACCGCGCCTCGCTGCTGTCGCTGGTAGACCGGCTGATCGTCATCGATCGCGGCCAAGTGGTCGCCGACGGCCCGAAAGCGGCCGTCATGGAAGCGCTGAAGAAGGGGCAGATCAGTGTTGCATAAGCTTGATATGGGCCAGCTCAAGGACAACCTGCGCCGCTACTTCAAGGGGTCGGAGTCGCTCAGCGGGCAACCCCTGCCCGAGGTCAACAAGGCACTGATCGAAGATGCCCCGCGGGTGGTGCGCATGACTATCTGGGGAGTGATCGCGTTCTTCCTGTTCCTGATCGTCTGGGCCTGTTTCGCCCCGATCGATGAAGTCACCCGTGGCGAAGGCAAGGCGATTCCGTCGTCCAAGGTGCAGAAGATCCAGAACCTCGAAGGCGGCATCGTCGCCGAGATTTTCGCCAAGGAAGGGGAGGTCGTCGAAGTTGGCCAGCCACTGCTGCGCTTGGATGAAACCCGCTTTGCCTCCAACAAAGGCGAAACTGAAGCCGATCGGGTGGCCATGGCCCTGCGGGTGGAGCGTCTCAGTGCAGAAGTCGAAGACGTGCCATTGAAGATCGACGATAAGTTGCGCGAGAGCTCGCCTAACCAGGCCGCCAGCGAGGAGTCGCTGTACCAGAGCCGGCGCCAGCAATTGCATGACGAGATCGGCGGCCTGGAGCAGCAGTTGGTCCAGCGCCAGCAGGAGCTGCGCGAGTACAACTCCAAACGCGCCCAGTACGCCAGCGGCTTGCAGCTGCTGCGCCAGGAGATCGCCATGTCCGAGCCGTTGGTGGCCAAGGGCGCGATCTCCCAGGTCGAGATCCTCCGCCTGCGCCGTTCCGAGGTGGAGAACCGTGGCCAGATGGATGCCACCGCCCTGGCCATCCCCCGTGCCGAGGCGGCGGTCAAAGAGATCCAGAGCAAGATCGAAGAGACCCGCGGCAAGTTCCGCAGCGACGCCCTGACCCAGCTCAACGAGGCGCGCACCGAGCTGAGCAAAGCCACCGCCACCAGCAAAGCGCTGGATGATAGGGTCAACCGCACCCTGGTGACCTCACCGGTGCGCGGCGTGGTCAAGCAGCTACTGGTCAACACCATCGGCGGGGTGATCCAGCCGGGTGACGACATCGTCGAGATCGTCCCGCTCAATGACAGCCTGGTCATCGAAGCGAAAATCTTGCCCAAGGACATCGCCTTCCTGCACCCCGGCCAGGAAGCCACGGTCAAGTTCACCGCCTACGACTACACCATTTACGGCGGGTTGAAGGCCAAGCTCGAACAAATCGGCGCCGACACCATCACCGATGAAGACAAGAAGACCACCTACTACCTGATCCGCCTGCGCACCGACCGTAGTCACCTGGGCACTGACGAAAAACCGTTGCTGATCATTCCTGGCATGGTGGCGACAGTGGACATCATGACCGGCAAGAAGACCATCATGAGCTATCTGCTCAAGCCGATCATCAAGGCACGGAGCGAGGCCTTGCGCGAAAGGTGATCGAGCAGCCTAGCGCCGGCGGGCCTGGCGATAGGCTGCATCAGGCCTTTGAGGTAACCTTGATCCATTCGTGTGCAATGCCATCGAAAGGATCTGCTCATTTCCACGCCATCGTTAAACCGTCGCCATGTTCTGTGCCTGCTGACTGCCGCGCCCGTGGTCTTTGGCCTGACCAGCCTGTCCGGCTGCAGCCGCTCAACCGGAGTCCAGGGCAGCTTTCTGCAACTGTGGAAAAGTCACGCCGAGCTCGATCGCAAGCAATGGCAACGGCGCATGGCGGCGATGGCCGACATGGGCTGTCGTACGCTCACCCTGCAGTGGGTCGGCCTGGTGGGCGGCGAGTCGCCGTGGATGATCCCTGAGCCGATGCTGCAAACCGTATTCGACCTGGCCCGCGAAGAAGGCATGCAGGTGCAGGTCGGTTTGCCGTTCGACAATGCTTGGTGGCAAGCCCTGGGGGCGCAGCCACAAGAGCAGGCGGCGTTCTTTGCCAAATCCCTGGAAGACGCTCGACGCTATATGAGCAGCTCGCCGTGGCCAAATCATCCGGCGTTTGCCGGCTGGTACATCCCGTATGAGCTTGAGCAGTATCACTGGGATACCGCCGAACGCCAGCAGCGTCTGGCGCAATGGCTCGGCGCGCTGGCCGACAACGCTCGCCACAGCAGTGGCCGCGTGCCGTCGATTTCTACCTACTACAGCGTGCTGCAGACCGATGGCTCATTGCTGCAGCTGTGGCGCACCCTGCTTGATAGCACTGCGCTGCGCCCGGTGGTGCAGGATGGCGTCGGCGTGGCTGGCTGGGCCAACCTGCAAGCGATCGAGCCATTGCTGCTGGAGCTGCGTCGGCGCCAGGTGCCGTTCGATGTGGTGGTGGAGCTGTTCGAGCAACTGCCCTCAGAAAAAAACGATGGCAGCGACTTCAAGGCACGTTCGGCGGATTACACCCGCGTGCGCCGCCAGTTGGAGTGGGCCAAGACCACCGGTGCCGAGCAGGTGGTAGCGTTTGCCCTGGATCCTTGGGCGCTGGGTGATGATCCGCGAGCGCGGCGCCTGCACCAGGACTGGTTGCGCGGGCACGGCTGATCAGCTAACGGTCGTCAGTCAACGATTTGCCGTCTGAGACAATGCTATCGCGGGGCAAGCCCGCTCCCACGGTGGCAAGGTCGTCAAAGTGAACGGCCAATGATCTCGCGCATCACTTCACTGGTCCCGCCAAAGATCCTCAGCGCCCGCGCATCGGCCCAAGCGCGGCCGATGCCATACTCGCTGCTATAGCCATAGCCACCATGCAGCTGCAGCAGCTGATCAAGAATCTGCCCCTGCAGCTCTGTCGCATTGAGCTTGGCCATGGCCGCGACCACCGGGTCCAGGCTGCCGTCGATCAATTGCCGCGCACAGTCATCGAGGAACACCCGCAGCATGGTCAATCGCGCTCGCGCATCGGCAAGGATAAAGCGGTTGTGCTGATGGTCGCTGACTCGCTTGCCAAAGACTTTGCGCTCACGGGTATAAGCCAAGGTCTGCTCCAACATCCCCTCGACATGCGCCGCAGCCCGCAGGGCAATCGCCAGGCGCTCGCGGGCCAGCTCCCGACCCAGGTACTCGAACCCAGCATTCTCCTCGCCCAGCAGGCAGTCTGCCGGTACCCGTAGCGCGTCGAAGAACAGCTCGCAGGTGTCCTGGGCATGCTGGCCAATCTTGGCCATGGGGTTGCCTTTGCTCAGCCCTGGTAAACCGGCCTCGACACAGAACAGCGACAGCCCGCGCGCACCCAGGTCTGGCTCGGTGCTGGCGACGACAATGATCAGGCCCGCATTGACGCCGTTGGTAATGAACGTTTTCTGGCCATTGAGCACATAGTGCTCACCGTCGCGCTCGGCGCGGCAACGGATCGCTTTCAGGTCGCTGCCAGCACCCGGCTCGGTCATGGCGATGGCGCCGATCAGTTCACCAGCGGCCATCGCTGGCAGCCAGCGGTCTTTCTGCGCCTGGCTGCCGAGGCTGAGCAGGTATGGCGCGACCATGTCGGAGTGGATCGAAAAACCGATGCCCAGGCAGTTGGCGCGGGCCAATTCTTCGATCACCACCATGGCGTGGCCAAAGTCGCCACCGGCACCATAGGGCGTGGGCAGGGCCGAGCACAGCAAGCCTTGGGCGCCGGCTTCGCGCCAGAGCTCAGGGGGCGTCACCCCGGCACGTTCCCAGCTGTCGTAATGCGGCAGGATGAGCTCGTCGATAAAGCGTCGGACCTGGTCACGGAACAGCTCATGGTCGTCGCGAAAAAGGCTACGCATGGCCGATTACCGGGCAAATGCAGCAGTGCTGCTGAGTTCACCGCGCAGCACCGGCTGCTGGGCGCTGCCGGTGAGAAACAGTGCGTAGTGATCACCCGGCTGCAACTGCGGCAAGGCCAGCGCCTTGGCCTGCACCGCGCCGCAACCGGCGCTCAGGCTAGCGCTTACCGGATTGATCGCGCGGGCCTGGGTGGCGTTAGGCTTGACCTCGGCGAACAGCGTTGGGCCGCCACCGTCGACCTGCAACTGGCCGGCTGGGCAGTCACTGGCCAGGTTGTAGAAGCGCAGCTCGGCCTTCAATGCATCGTCGCTGGCAGCGCTGTCGTCCAGTACCAGTAGCTTGCCGTCGTGCAGCACCAGGCTCTGGTAGCTGTCGGCGGCGACCGTAAGAGTGCCGACGGTCTTGCCGGCAATGCGTACCGCGAAGGGTTCGCCGCCCTTGATCACGTTGTAGCTGCTGGCCAGGCGTTCGTCGCCAAGGCGCTGCGGCGGGTTCTGGCCCAGCTGCACTTCGACGCTATCCGCTGTTGGTTGCAATACCCGAACGAAGGCCGAGCCTGCCGGTGGGCGCGGTGCATACAGCTGCGCCAGCTTGCCTTCGGCATGCACCAGGGTAGGCAGGCCACTCCCGAGCAGCAGGGCAGTGGCGAGCAGGGCGGACAGTTTCATTGGGTCTCCTTGGGGCGTTTCAGGCGGGTTTCCTGGTATAGCGCGGCGAGGCGCTTGCGGTCGACCTTGTCCGACAGCGTACCGGGGAAGCGGCCACAGGCGAGCAGTTCCGAGGGAATCATATAGGCAGGCAGGCGACTGGCCAGGTGTTGCTTCCAGTCGGCCAACGCCGTAGGCAGTGGGCCGAGAGTCGCAGCTGGCAGCTCGAGCGTTTCGACAAAACCAATCATCCGCACCAGGGTGCCGTCGGGGCGGCGCAAAGCCACCGTTGCCGCAGCGCCGATGCCCGGCAGACTGGCCAGGCCCGCATCCACTTCGCCCAGCTCGATGCGGTAGCCGTGCAGCTTGATCTGGTCGTCGCGCCGGCCATGGAAGAACACCCGGCCGTACTCGTCGATCTCGGCCAGGTCGCCACTGCGGTAGGCGCGTTTGCCGTTGTGTTCGAACAGCACCGCAGCGCTCAGGTCTGGACGATTGAGGTAGCCACGCATGACGTGGTCACCGGCAATGCACAGCTCACCGTCCTCCAGGAACAGCTCGGCATACGGCTTGGCGCGGCCGATCGATAGCGGCTGGGTGCCCGCGTCGAGTGGCGGCAGAATCTCGATCCAGGTGGTCGAGCAGGTCGCCTCGGTTGGGCCGTAGGAATTGATGATGCGTGCCTTGGGGAAGCGCGCCCAGAGCTGGTTGGCCAGGGTTGGGGTCAGCGACTCGGCGCCAAACACGAATACTTGCAGGTGCGGTAGGTGGGCGGCGTCGAATTCATCATTGAGCAACTGCTGGCGGACGAACGAGGGTGTCGATGCCCACACCTGCACCTGGCTGTCGGCCAAGTAGCCAACGAAGTCCAGGGGCGCTGCGATCACCTCACGCGGGCACAGCACGCACTGGCCACCTAAGGCCAGCGCGCCGCACAGGTCGAACAGCGAAAAGTCGAAGCTGAACAGCATCTGGTTCATGAACGTCGGCCGCGCGCCGAGCCCCAGGCAGTCGCGGATCCAGCCAGCGAACAGTGCCACGCTGTCGCGGCCGATCTGCACCCCTTTCGGATCGCCGGTGCTGCCGGAGGTGAACATGATGTAGGCAAGGTCTGCTTCGGCCAGCGGTGTCGCCTGGGCTACACCGGCCTCGAAGCGGTCGGTTGCTGCATCGTAGTAGTGTCCTGCGCCGACCAGCTCGATGATCCGTTGCAGTCGCTGTGGCGGGTTGATGCTGTCCAGCGGCACGTAGGTGACGCCCAGGCGCAGGCAACCGAGCATGGCCACGACGAATTCGATCTGCTTGTGGCCGCTGATCACCAGCGCTGTGCCCGGCATGATGCCCGCTGCGCTGGCGCGCAGCTGCCAGGCTTCGACGGCCAGCTGCAAGCCGGCCCAGTCCAACACCCGGCTGGCGTCACGCAGCGCCGGGGCGTCGGCGTTGTGTTCAAGGTCGGCGAATTGACAGCGGTCGAAATCGAAATGCATCTGGCGGCGCTCCTGGCTACACGCTGATCGGGCTTAGCCGCGGCTGGCCTGGATGAACGCGGCCAGCGCGTCGATCGACTCCAGGTGCTCGTCGATCTCGGTCGGCGGCACCTTGCAGCCGAACTCATTCTTCACCGCCATGACGATATCGACGGCGGTCATCGAGTCGACCAGGCCCGACTCGATTAGCAGGTCGTCGTGCTCGACGGCGGTGCCGATGACGTTTTCAATGATCTGTGCCAGTTGCTGCTTGAGGGTTTCGTCGCTCATGTCGATCACTCCGGGAAAGTCAGAATTGGAAGTACAGGAAGCGCGCTTCCTTGTGCAGGTTGATCAGGCACAGCACCAGCAGCAGCGCCATGATCACCAGCCATTTGAGATTCGGTGCCCAACGCAATGCGGCGGGGCCATCCAGTTGTACGCGGGCCAGCGACGGCGAGAAACCGCCCATGATCTGCTGTGAGTTGGGCAGGAACCACGCCACTGCCAGCACCGCGAGGATATGCAGCGCCTCCAGGTGGCGGCCGAGCAGCATGCGCCAGGCATCGCCCCAGGCGATTGCAGTCGGATACACGGCCTCTGGCAGGCTGCCCAGGCCACGCAGGCCGAACATGCCTTCGACCAGTAGCACAGCGTCGTGAGTCGACTCGGCGCGGAAGAAAGCCTGGGCGACGATGACTGCGGCGAAGGTCAGCAGTACGCAGCCCGCAGTCTTCAAGCGGCTCTTGCTGGCCTTGTTGCGGCCCACCACGAAAATCCGCCAGGCATGGTTGATCGACAGGTAAGCGGCATGCAGCAGGCCAAAGATCAGGAACTGCAAACCGGCGCCGTGCCAGATGCCAGCCAGGCCCATGGTGAAGGCGGTCGGCAGCACGATGGCAGCGGCAAAGCCGCCTGCGGTGGCCGCGCCCTGGGTGCCGACCGGCAGCCCCCGCTTGCTGCGCCAGTCGGACACGGCCATGGCCACCGGGTAGTACAGGTAGGCGGTCAGGTAGCGGGTCAGGGTCATGTGCCAGCGCGACCAGAAGTCGATGATGTTGCTGGCCTTGTATGGCGAATTGAAGTTCAGCGGGAAGCGGATGCCGAACATCTTGGCCAGGCCCAGGGCCATGTCGGAGTATCCGGAAAAATCGAAATACAGCTGCAGCGCGTAGGCGATCCCGGTGCCCCAGGCGGCCCACAAACCCAGCGTGCCAGGCTCGGCAAAACCGGCATCGGCATAGGGCGCGATGGGGTCGGCGAGCAGCACTTTCTTGGCCAGGCCGATGATGAACAGCATGCCGCCGACACTGAGGTTTTCGGCGCGGAAGCGGTAGTTATCCGGCTTGGCGAACTGCGGCATCATCTCCTTGTGATGGAGGATCGGCCCGGCGATCAGGTGCGGGAAGAAGGTCACGAACAGCACGTAGCTGAGCAGACTGCGCTCCTTGACGATGCCGGCACGACAGTCGAGCAGGTAGCCGATCTGGGTGAAGGTGAAGAACGAAATCCCCAGCGGCAGGATGATGTCGTCCAGGCGCGTGCCAGCCAAGCCCCAGTCCTGGGCGAAGTTGACCAGGGTGACGAAGTACTTGTAGTGGAACAGCAAGGCCAGGTCCGCGCCGACCCCTAGGGTGGTGATCAGCAGTTGCAGGCGGGTGCGCCCAGCTGCGCCGAGGATCGCCAGGCTGACCAGGTAGTTGAAGGCGATCGAGCCGATCAACAGCAACACGAACTGCGGGTTCCACCAGCCATAGAACACGATCGAGGTGAAGCACAGCCACAACGCGGCGCCGCGCAGGCTGCGAGCGGCGATCAGGTAGTGCGCAGCCAAGGTCAGCGGCAGGAACAACAGCAAGAACAGGTATGAGTTAAAGAGCATGCTCAGCCTCGGTAGCCGGTAGCGTGGCCAGCACGGCGCGTTCATCGGCGGTTAGCGGCAGCGACAGGGCGCTCTCGGAAAACTCCCAGATCACCAGCTTGAGCGTGCGCGGCCAACGCTCACGCTTGTGCAGTGCAGCCAGCAAGGCGCCGCAGAACTGCCCGCCATCCAGGCTCTGGTTCCACACCTGTTGGCCAAGGTTGCGGCCCAGGCGCTCGCCAAAGGCGCTGCGCCGGCCATTCGAGCTGCCGACCAGGAGCACTTGCACCGCTGGCGTGTCGTCGAGCAGGCCACCGCCACGGCGCGGCACGATCTGCTCGGGCTGTTCCTGGTCCAGTGCTGGCCGCCAGGCCGCCGCAGCGTGCTCCAGGCCGGCCAAGGTGATCAGGTCGCCCATGCGTGGTTGGGCTGGGCCGGCGCCGCTGCTGTCGAACTGTTGCTCGCGTTTGCCGCCAAGCAGCGGCAGGGCAGCGGCGGCTACGGCATCGGCAGCGGCCTGGGCGCCGACGGCATTGAGGTGGACATCGGTGCGGAAGAACCGCGGCGCCTGCTCGGCGCCTGCGGCCAGTGCCGTAGCGAGGTCGACATAGGCCACACCGGCTTCGGCCAGGCTGGCCTGCCATTGGCCCAATCGCGCCTGCATCTGTGCCGACTGCTGCAGGCCACACAGGGCGTGGGTTTCGATCCGCGCCTTGTCTGGCACTGCCACCAGCAGCACCTGCAGGCCCTGTTCACGCAACTGCCCGCTCCAATGACGCATCAGGCGCAGGCGCGCCTCGTAGGCCCCGCGTACACCCGGTTGCGCGCGCAGGCCGTCGCGATAGAACAGCCAGCCCGGGCAGCCCTGTACCACCTGCGCGCCAAGATCGCCCAGCAGGCGATAGCGCACGGCGGCGCTCAAGGTATCGGCGTTGTCCTGCAACTTCGGTTGCAGCGCTTCGCCGAGCGCCTTGCCGGCGTCACCGTCCAACCATGCCGAGGGTTTCAGCCGCGCAGGGTCGAGCTTGCCGTTGTACAGCAGCCACAAGCCGCAAGCCTGGGCGAGCAGCAGCAAGGCGATCACCGCAGCGGCATAGCGGCGGTGCGAGGGCGCAGCGGCCGGGTCGCGCTCAGCCATGCATCAACGTCCGAGGGCGCTGCGCAGGCGCTGGCGCCAGGCGTCGGCGCTCATGATCGAGGCGTTGTCCCACAGGCCGCTGGCCTGCGGGCCTTGCGCGTAGGTCGGCTCGAACATCTGCCAGACCAGCACTTGCGGCGGGTTGTTCTTGAAGTCGGCCGACTCCAGGTACTCCAGGAGCATGATCCACTGGCCGACGTTGCCCGGCTTCCAGTTCACCGAAACCGGTCGATCGACACTGTTGGAGAGCTTTTGCGGGAAACCGAAGTACGGCTGGACCATGCTGTGGCCGGTGACATGCACTGGCGCCGGGGCGCTGTCGAGCAGGCCGGTGGCCGCCGCTTGGCGGCGCACGGTGAAGGTCTCCCGGCCAGTTTGCTTGCGCTGTTCGGGGGTGAGGAAGCGTTCGGCCAGGTCACCAAAACGGCGTTCCTTGAACTCGCTACCCAGGGTCATGCCGCTGCCAGCGCTGCCCTTGAGCGCAGGCACATCGCGCTTGATTTGCTCGGCGGTGGCCTGGGCGGTGGCGTCGGCGGCCACTTGGGTCCAGTGCTGGTCGGTGCGGTAGAACACGTCCTTGCCGCCCTGGCGCACCTGCTCGAGTACCGCTGCGTCGTCCAGGGCACTGATGCCGGCCTTGTGCAGGCTGGCGAGAATGCTCTGATACCGCTGTTGGACTTGCGCGCTGAGGGTTTTGCCTGCGGGCAGCTTGTCCTGGTAGAAGCGGGTCTTGTCCGGCAGTACCAGCACTTGCAAGTGCACGCCACGCGCGGCCAGCGCCTGCTGGGCATCCTTGATCAACGCGGTGGAGGCTTCGATGCCTCGGCTGTCGACTTCGGTAAGGCTACCCCAGCCAGGGAACAACCAGCCATCCTTGCCTTGGATGACGATGGAAGAGTCATCGGCCTGGGCGTTGATCGCGGCGCAGCCGAGGCTGACGGCGAGCAAGGCGCTAGCCAGGCGTTTGCATGAAACAGTGAACAGAGGAAGCGACAGCATGTGTGGGGTCCTCAATATGACAATGTCAGGTTCATGAACAGGCCTTCAGCCCGTTCGGTGGCACCGCCGCCGATGGCGAAGCGGTACTGGGCCGTCCAATCGAGATAGGAGCGGGGTGTGTGGTAATGGTCTTCGCGGAACCAGTAGCGCAGACCGATGCCGGGGCCTGCGGCCATCGACCAGGAGCCTTGGTCGCGGGTCAGGGAGTAGCGTTTGTTTTCCAGTACAGAGGCCAGCTCACCGCTGGCGCCATGCAGGTCAGTGGCCTGGTCCTTTTGCCAGATCACGTCGGCGGCACCGACAATGTGCGGGAACACCACAAAGTGTGGAGAAAGTCCGGCGACGCGGAAACTCCGGCCAAGGCGGATTTCATTGCTGAGGAACAGCTGCTCACGCTTCAGGCGCCCGTTGGCTTCGGCCAGTTTGTCGGTCTTCGAGCCTTGGTTGTCGACGTCGTACAGGGTGTAGCTCGCGGAGTTGTCTTCCAGCGAGTAGCCCAGCTGTGAGTAGGCGTCCACTGTCCACCAACTGGTCTCGTTCATGCGCAGGTCGGTGCCACGGTAGAAGCCGTAGGTGGCGTAGGCCAGCCAACCACCAGCGCCGTCCTTGAGTTTGTAGTTCAGCAAGGCGCCGTTGATTGGAGCGACTGAGTCAACGAGACGCTGAGCATTGGCACGTTCAATAGCACGTTGAACCTCGCAACGGTCACTGTTCTTGGCCGGGTTAGCCGTGCCTTCCCGGGTCGCAGAACCAATCAGGAAACGCCGCTCCAGGCCGAAGGTAAAGCCAGTATCGGAAAGCAGGTAGCGAACGCCTAGCGAGCCAATGGTGCTGGGGAATCCACTGACCGATTTCGAGTCACTGGAGCCGCCATCGGGCAACGAAGCCTTGCTGCACGGGTCGATCGCGCCTTGCGATTTGAACTTGC
Organism: Pseudomonas sp. xss_2; assembly: GCF_043104195.1. Taxonomy (NCBI): domain Bacteria; kingdom Pseudomonadati; phylum Pseudomonadota; class Gammaproteobacteria; order Pseudomonadales; family Pseudomonadaceae; genus Pseudomonas; species Pseudomonas sp. xss_2. The sequence continues at coordinate 73,563 of NZ_JBICKL010000038.1, read as the reverse complement.
CGCCTTCGTCCCACAGGGTATTGGACAGCCGCCCGTAAACTTCCAGAACCCCGTTCTGGTCATTGAACTGGCTAGGCCGCCAATACAGCTCGGCAGTGCTGACGACCGAATCACCCGCCGAACTCTGCCCGGCGTTGGCAATGGTGGTGCTGGGTCGCGCGCCACGGTAGCTGGTGGTCACCGTGGCGCCCCATTCGCGGTCGAAGCCAGTGATGGCGCTACGGGTGTTGTAGCGCTGCTCATCGTTCAGATCGAGCGTGCCGTGGTCATCCATGTCGATGGCGTGCTTGAGCTTGCGCACGGCGGCGGGCTTGTCGCCCATCGATGACAACGCATAGGCCTCGTCGAGGATGACCGTTTTGGGTGCCTTGCCAGTGTCGCGCGCGGCGCGGAAGTCTTCCCGGGCGCGGGCCGGCTGGGCGGTGCGCATGCGCAAGTAGCCACGCTGCATCAGTAGCTCGGCATCGCTTGGGGTGCGCGCAATTGCATCGCTCAGGCGCTGTTCAGCTTCCGCGGCTTGCTGGTCGTTGCCCGCTGCCAGGGCGGTGGTCAGCAGGCGTTGAAATTCCAGGTTGTCCGGGTCTTGTTCAGTGGCCTTGCGTGCCTGGCGGATCGCTTCCTGGTAATCCTGCCGCGCATAGGCCGCGTAGGCTTCGCTGGCTGGCCCAGCGGCGCCGCCGGCATCGGCCGGGAGCAGCTCGCACTGGGTGCCGTAAGGGGTGTCCTGGCAGGACTGGCGTGGCGCCGGGTAGTTGCTCAGGTTCAATGCGGCGCTAGGGCGGCGGTCGTCGTGCAACGTTTGTAAGCGCCGGGCCACCGCTTCGTCGTTGGCATCCAGCGGCGTCAGCAGGCCCTGGGCGCGGGCCGAGTCACCGGCGGCCAGTGCCGCGTCGATGGCGATCAGCCTCACGTTGCGCAGCTGCTCTTCGTCGAGCCAGTCCTGGGCCATGGCAGCGTCGAAGTCGTCGTTGGCCACTTGCGCCTTGCCCTGGAACTGACGCAGGTAAGCGCGCATGACCAGCATCACAGTGCTTTCGTCATCGACTTCAAGGGCATCGTCGGCAGCCTGTTCGGCAGCGGCCGGCTGGTTGTCGAGCAGCAGCACGGTGACCAGCAACAGGCGGTGGCTGGAGATGTCCGGTGCCAGGCTGACGGCTTCACGCGCCAGCGGTACGGCGTCACCTGGGCGGTTGGCAATCAGGGCCTGGTAGGCCTGCTCGGCCGGGCGCACAGCCATGCGCCGCTTGAGGGTCTGGCGGCGGGCTTCAAGGTCGCTGGTATTGGGTGCGCCCAAGGCGATGGCGGTGCCCGCCGCCTCGGCGGCTTGCGGCCAGCGCTGCTGGGCTTCCAGGCTGTCCAGCCAGAGCAACGCCCAGGGGCCTTGGCTTGGATCGGTACGAAAGGCCCGTTCGGCATCGCGCTCGGCGGCAGGCATGTCGCCCGCGTTGTAGGCTGCATAGGCCTTGGTCGCGAGCGGGAAGCCCTTCTGGTAAGCGGCTGAGGTAGCTGGGCCGTTGCCGGCAGCCGGGTTGCTCTGCAGATTGACCACCGCCGCTTGCAGGCCAGGGTCGCGCACGCCGCGCTTGAGTGCGCGCTGCGCGGCCTGTCGGGCTTCATTGCGCCGCCCTAGCTTCTGCAGGGTATAGACCTTGAGCAGGTTCAGCCGGGCTACGTCTGGGCGCAGCGCCAGCGCCGCATCGACCTGTTGCAAGGCGTCGCGATAGCGCCCGCCCTGATAACTGCGATAGGCCTGGTCGGCCTGTTCCCAGGCCACTCCTTGCAGCGGCACCTCGGGTGCGGCCGCAGCCGGCGAGATACTGGCGCAGCAGAGCAGGGCGCTGAACAGCGCGAAGGCAGGACGAGCAGAATTCATGACGGTTCGAGGACCTGTTTCTTCGCAGTTGGCGCCGGCGCCGGTGAGTCGTTGATGGGTTCGGGCTCGCCGGTCTCGCGCTGGAACAGGATCGCCTCGTTGAGGGTGTCTTCGTCCAGATAGCCGTGTTCGAGCAGAATCTGCCCCAGCGGCTTGTGTTCATCGGCCTGGGCTTGCAGGGCCTTGGCCAGAATGGTGTCGTCGATGGCGCGCCACGACAGCAACAGCTCGCCCAGACGCAGGCGCTGTTGTTGCAGCTGGTCGGAGGAGGGGAAGTCGTGCATGGTCTTGTCCCAGACCAGCGCCTTGCCCAGGAACAGATGCCCCAGGTACAGACGCCAGGCCCGGGCAGCGGCCATGGCGTTGATGAAGTTGCCGATGATCATCCGTGGCCCGGACAGCAGCGCATGTTCCCAGCCGTACAGGCGGCCGACGAAGTAGGCGCGCTGTAGCAAGCGCAGGCTCAGCGCCAGGGTGTTGGCCCACATCAGGTCGAGCAGGCCGCTGTTGGGCGAGAAGGCAGAGGGGAAGAACACGTCCCAATGGCCGGTGGCGCTGATCGCCAGGAACACCAAATGCTGGGCGAGCAGCACGTAGGCCAGGATGGCGATGAACGAGGTGATCAAACCCTTGCGATCACGGAACAACAGGTACTTGGTGGCCAGCGAGCCGGCCCAGCCAACCTGGCTCCAACCCTGCAGGCCGATGCCCAGGGTCCAGCGCGCCTTTTGCCGGTAGGCGGTGCGGAAGGTGTCAGGGAAGTACTCCCGCACGCCCAGTGGCATGTGGATCGCTACCATCTTGTCCTTGCCGTTACCGAACCAGGTGGTGCGCTTGGCCACATAGTCGACCGGAAACTTGCCGAAGATCTGCTTCATCCCGCGCCGCGCCAGGCGCGCGCCGATGTCGTAGTCCTCGGTCAGGGTGTCGGTGTTGAACGGCTGGTTGTTGGTTTCTGCCGACAGCTCCAGCAGCGCCTTGCGCGAGAAACAGGTGCCGACGCCAGCAGACGGCACCATCCGCGACATGCTCTCGCGCACCACCAAGTCCTTGGTGTGCCACTCGGCGAACTCATCCATGTAGGTGCCCGCGACCAATTCGTACCAGTCGCGCTCAAGCGAGGTGACCGGCAGCTGGATGAAGTCGATGCGCGGCAACAGGTAGTTGAAGTAGTGCAGTTCCAGGCGGTGCAGCACGTCTTCGCTGTCATGCAGGATCACCCCGGCAAACGGCTCGGGCATGCGTGCATCCTGGGCGAAGATCGCCTGGATGATCCAGTTCAGGCAGTCGGCTTTGCAGGTTGGGCCGTCGTGCGGCACTTCTACCCGCACCAACTGGCGATAGCGGCGGCGCATGCGCTCGACTTCGTCGATGGTGCGCTGGTCGTTGCAGTAGGTGCCGACGAAAATGTAGTAGTTCTTGTAGTCGAGCGAGCCGACCATGTTCTCCAGCATCGGCGCGATCACGTCGTACTCCAGCCACGCCGGGATCATGATCGCCAGTGGTTGCTCGGGCTTGGCGCGCAGTTGCTCGACGGTCAGCGGCTGATAGCGTTTGCGCCGGATCAGCAGCTTGCGATAGAGCTGGCGCACCCAGTACCAGGCGTCGATGAACAGGTCATCGAGGCTGGACAGCAGGATCAGGATCCCGACTGCGGCAGTGACTACTTCCAGCACGTGGTAGTAGTCAGCCAGCAGGTAGGGCCAGTAGAGAGAGGACATGTCTGCGCGCGCCTACCGTTACTTGCCTTTGTTCTTCAGGCGCAAGTGACGTGCCAGTACACCGAGCAGCAACAGTACCAACAGGACCCCAGCCAGGGTCGGCAGCGCCCACACCAGCTGCTTGCGCCACTGATGGAACGGCGTGCCGTTGAGGTTGAGCTCAGGATCGGTGGTGTCCACCCAGGTCAGCGGGCCTTGCTCGCCAACCACCACGGCATTGCCTTGGGTCAGCAGGAACGGCACCTGCGGCACCATCGAACGGTCGCCCAGGCTGCTCCACAGCACGCCGTGCTGGCCTTTGGAGTCGACCACCGACAGCGTGCCCAGAGGTTGCGGGCCTTGCAGGTCCAGTGCGGGTTGCTCAGCACCCTGGGCTTGCAGGCGCTTGAGCTCCTCGACGCCCAGCAGCGGCTTGGCCCCAGGCAGTTCGACGTCAACCGCCAGGAACGGTTTGGCTGGCGTTACGGCGCCGCCTTCGGCCAGGACCAGTTCAGCCTGAACCGCCGACAGCGAAGCGGCACTGGCCAGGCGGATCAGCTTGCCCAGGCTCGCTACCGGCGTTTGCAGGGCGGTCTTGTCGGTGATCAGCTGCGACTTGCCAGCCAGCAATGGCAGCAAACCGATGAAGGTGCCATCGGGCTCGGCAGCGGCCGAGGTCAGGTAGCTGGTTGGCAATACGTTGACCGGATAGCCTTGCGGGATCTCGGCGCACTCAGGCGAAACCGGTTGGCGCTGGAAGCGCACTTGGACGGTGTTGGTCACGCCCAAGGCATAGCCTGGAACGCGCGCGGTGAGGCGCTCGGGCTGGCCATCGGCATCCATCTGCATGGCGTTGAGCAAAACGTTGTTCCACATCACCGAGGCCACTGGCGCGGTGCGCGAGGCGCCCGGTGCGGCGGCCAGGTCGAAGGTCAGCTCGCCAGGCATGCGACCATCGACCGACACTGCGCTGAGCGGGAAGGTTGCCGTCCATTCGCCACGGCTGACCACGTCGAAGTTGCTGTAGTTGCCGCCCAAGGTGCTCAGGCGCAGTTTGCCGCTGTCATTGCGCAGAGGCTCGCCTACACGGGTGATGTGTGCCGAGGGCGAAACCAGTACGTTGCGCCAGTGCGCGTCGAGCACGCCAGCGGCCTTGGCGCCGGCATCGGCGGCTACCGCAACCAGCGCCTGGCGGCCAAGGCTTGCCAGTTGCAGCTGTTGGCTTGGCACTGCACCGGCCGCGAGGCTGGCGCGTTGCTTACGCCATTGCTGCAGGGCGGCCAGGGCCTCGTTATCGCCTTGCAGCTGTGCGGCCAAGGCATCGAGCGCGGCATTGATTTGATTGACCAGCGCGGAGTCGGCAATGGCGATGTCGGCGTGGGTGGCCTGACCATCGAGCATCAGCAGGGCGCCCAACTCGGCTGGCGAGCCTAGCGTGTGCTGAGGTTTGCCGGCCAGCGCGGCGAACGCCGGGACCTGGCCCAGGCCGGCCGGAATCTGCACACCTTCCAGGCTGACGTGTTCACCCACCTGGGGCAGGGCGCGTACCTTGGCCCGGCGCGCACTGCGCTCCAGGGCTACGCCCATCCGCCAGGCGCTGTCGAAGCTGTTGCGCTCAAGGGCGCCACTGGCGATCAGGATCACCGGCTCAGCGGGCAGGGTGCTCCAGGCATCGGCCAGGCTGTTCAGCGATGCCATCGAGAAGCGGTAATTCAGGCGCGTCTCTGGCGACAGGGTAAGAATGTTGGCGGTTGGCCGCGGCGGGGCGCAGAAATCCACCGATACCGGCGAGCTCCAGTCGAGGCTGAGGTTAACGAAACCGTTGGCGTGACGACCGCTGTCTACGCGCAGGCTGCGGCTGATCTCGCCAGAGCCGAGGGTGACCCGCTCAGCAACTTGTGGCAGACCGTCTACCGACATGCGCAGGGTGGCAGGTTGCTGCTCGCCGCGAATGAACTCGCCTTTGATTTCCAGCCGCGCATCGCTGATGGCCACGCCCTTGGGTACCGGCAGGAAGAACGCTTGGCGATTGTCAGCCTGATCCAGCACCACTGGATTGGTGATACCCAGGTCTGCCAGCGAAACGCTGCGGCTGACCAGGTCCTGGCCGGCAATCGTTTGCAGGGCATCGCTGACCGGTGTCGCTTGGGCGACCAGCGGCGAGCTCAGTGCGGCAATCCACAGGGTATTTTTCATGCGGCGAGGAATGTGAATCAACGATCTATCTCTGCAAAAGTCCACAAGAACCTCTGGCGTCGGCCAAAGGGTGTACGCGATGGCGTACGCGCGCGGCGCGGCAAGCCGCCCGGCAGTGCTGGAGGAAGAGATTCAATCGGAGGACAGGAGTGTGTTGCAGGTCCCTGATTCACATCGACGGCGGGCCTTCATGCAGCGGGGCGCAACTCTCTAATATCAAAATGCCCATGTCAATATTTTGTTGTGTTTTGTAGGGCGAATCCGACGCAAGTCAAGATTCGCCCAAGATATGTCATTTTTATGACGCTACGAGTCATAACTTACTGACGTTCACTGGGGCAAAAACGGCTTAAATGGCCGACCTGTCAGTGCATTGACAATTCGTCCGCTTGCTTGACCATCACCGTAGGGGTTCACGCTGCGCGCTACCTGCTGGTAGAGCTGGTCATCGTCGAGGAAGCGCTTGACCGCTGCGGTGATGCGCTCGCTGCGGGTGCCGACCAGGCTCACGGTGCCGGCATCGACCGCCTCCGGCCGTTCAGTGGTGTCACGCATCACCAGTACCGGTTTACCCAGGTGCGGTGCTTCTTCCTGAACGCCCCCCGAGTCGGTCAGGATCAAGTGCGCGCGGCGCATGAACCAGACGAACTCGAGATAATCCAACGGCTCGATCAAGTGCACGTTGGGCTTGTCGGCCAAGGTCTGCATGACTACCCCGCGCACCTGCGGGTTGAGGTGCACCGGATAGACGATCTGAATGTCGTCGCGCTCGGCAAGCTCGGCCAAGGCTGCGCAGATCTGGCGGAAGCCTTCGCCAAAACTCTCTCGCCGATGGCCGGTAACCAGCACCAGGTGTCGGCTGGCATCCAGCCATGGGTAGCGGCTGGCGAAGCCTTCGCCGATGGCCGGCTGGCGTTCCAGCTTTTGCACGGTCAGCTCAAGAGCGTCGATCACCGTGTTACCGGTGACGAAGATCTCGCCGTGAAGGTTTTCCTTGAGCAGGTTGTCGCGAGAGGTGACCGTCGGCGCGAACAGCCAGCGGCCCATCACATCGACCACCCGGCGGTTCATCTCTTCCGGGAAGGGTTGGCTCATGTTGCCGGTGCGCAGGCCCGCTTCGACGTGGCCGATGGCGATGCCGCGCTGAAATGCCGCCAGGCAGCAAGCGGCAGCGGTTGAGGTATCGCCATGCACCAGCACGCAGTCGGGCTGGACGTCATCGAGCAAACTGTCGATACGCGTCATCAGCCGGGCGAACAGGCCATTGAGGGTCTGCCCAGGCACCATCACATCCAGATCGTGGTCGACGGGCACTTCGAACAGTTGCAGCACCTGATCCAGCATCTGCCGGTGCTGGCCGGTGCTGCAAACGATGCTTTGCACGCCTTCGGTCGCCGCGAGCGTTTGTACCAATGGCGCCATTTTAATGGCTTCTGGCCGGGTTCCGAACAGCGACAACACCTTCATCTGGAGCGCTCCACGTGAGATTTCAAATGGCCAGCACGCTATCAGATGTGCGGCGATTTTTCTGACATTTCCGCTGGACGTACACACGCTGGGCCAGTCATATCTATATTTCTTAAAGGTATTTAAATTATTTTTCTTATGCCTTTATAGTTGCTCCCACTGCGTACCTGCCGACCAATCGGCGCGCCGCACGACTTGAACCCACACGGGAGTCCCCCGTGCGTTTCTGATCGATGCGCGCCCTGAATGCCGCGCACTACGTGGGAGTGAGAAATGCCAGCCGCCTCTAACGCCTTGTCGGCCATCGACAGCGCACAGCCGCAATCCTTTGAAATTCGCCCGTTCTCCGGTGCCGTCGGCGCCGAGATCATCGGCCTGGACCTGGCCCAACCGGTCAACGCCGAGGACTTCAGCCGTATTCACCGCGCCCACCTGGATCACCACGTATTGGTGTTCCGTGACCAGCGCATCACCCCCGACCAGCAGATTGCCTTCAGCCGCCGCTTTGGCGAGCTGCAAATCCATGTGCTCAAGCAGTTCCTGCTGCAGGGCCATCCCGAGATTCTGATCGTCTCCAACATCATCGAAGACGGTCGCAACGTCGGCCTGGGCGATGCCGGCAAGTTCTGGCATTCGGACCTGTCCTATAAAGAACTGCCAAGCCTGGGCTCGATGCTGCATGCCCAGGAGCTGCCCAGTGAAGGCGGCGACACCCTGTTCGCCGACATGCACAAAGCCTGGGACGCAGTGCCCGAAGCCCTGCGCAAGGTGGTCGAAGGCCGCGGCGCCGCGCATTCCTACACCGCACGCTACTCAGAAACCAAATTCGAGGGCAACTGGCGCCCGACCCTGACCGCCGAACAGCTCGCGCAGGTCCAGGAAGTGATTCACCCCGTGGTGCGCACCCACCCGGAAAACGGCCGCAAGGCACTGTTCGTCAGCGAAGGCTTCACCACCCGCATCGTCGGCCTGCCGCAAGACGAGAGCCGCGATGTGCTGCAGCAGTTGTACGCGTTGAGCGTGCTCGAGCAGAACATCTACCGCCACCAGTGGCAGCCGCACGACCTGGTGTTCTGGGATAACCGCTCGTTGATCCACCTTGCCACCGGCTGCCCCGCGCACCTGCGGCGCAAGTTGTTCCGTACCACTATCCAGGGCGATGCCCCGTTCTGACGACTGAGGAAATTCATCATGCGTAGATCCATCAGCCGCCTGGCGGCAAGCATCGGCCTGGGCGCCAGCCTGGTCATCGGTACCTTGGCCGCACCCACTGCGGCCCAGGCCGAAGGCAAGATCCGCATTGCCGAGCAGTTCGGCATCGTCTACCTGCTGCTCAACGTGGTCCGCGATCAGAACCTGATCGAGAAACACGGCAAGGCCGAGGGCATCGACATCGAAGTCGACTGGGCGCAGTTGTCCGGTGGCGCGGCGATCAACGACGCGCTGCTGTCGGGCTCGGTAGATATCGCCGGTGCGGGTGTCGGCCCACTGCTCACCGTCTGGGATCGCACCAAGGGCCGGCAGAACGTCAAGGCGGTGGCCTCGCTGGGCAACTTCCCGTACTACCTGGTCAGCAGCAACCCTAACGTGAAGACCATTGCCGACCTGTCCGAGAAAGACCGCATCGCCGTGCCGGCGGTGGGCGTGTCGGTGCAGTCGCGCTTCCTCCAGTACGCCGCTGCCAAGCAGTGGGGCGACAAGGAATACAACCGCCTCGACAAATACACCCTGGCCGTCCCCCATCCGGATGCCACCGCCGCACTGCTGGCTGGCGGTACCGAGCTGAACGGGCACTTCTCCAATCCGCCGTTCCAGGATCAGGTGCTGGTCAACAAGAACGTGCACGTGGTGCTCAACAGCTATGACCTGCTCGGGCCCAACTCGCCGACCCTGCTGTTCGCCACCGAGAAATTCCGCAAGGACAACCCCAAGACCTACAAGGCCTTCGTCGATGCCTTGGCCGAGGCGGCTGAGTTCGCCCAGAACGACAAAGCTGCAGCGGCCGACACCTACATCCGCGTGACCAAGGCCAAGATCGACCGCGACGCGCTGATCCGCCTGATCGACAACCCGCAGTACGAGTTCACCGTCACCCCGAAGAACACCTACCCGCTGGCCGAGTTCCTCTACCGGGTCGGCGCGATCAAGAACAAGCCTGAATCGTGGAAGGACTACTTCTTCCAGGACCAACGCCCACTGCAGGGGAGCTGATTGCCAATGACCGCCCCATTGCCAGGCCACACGGCCAGCAACCTGAGCCGTGTCGCCACGCCAGCGCTGCTCGCTGTGGATAACTTGAGCCTCGAATACCGCACCGCGCAACGCGTGGTGCGCGCCACTCACCAGGTCAGCTTCGAAGTCGATCGTGCTGACCGTTTCGTCCTGCTTGGCCCGTCCGGTTGCGGCAAGTCGACCTTGCTCAAGGCCGTGGCCGGTTTTATCGAGCCCACCGAAGGGCAGATCCTGCTGCAGGGCCAGCCGATCAGAGGCCCTGGTCCTGACCGTATCGTGGTGTTCCAGGAGTTCGACCAGCTGCCGCCGTGGAAGACGGTCATGCAGAACGTCATGTTCCCGCTGCTGGTATCTGGCCAGCTCAAGCGCGCCGAAGCCGAGGAGCGCGCCTTGCATTACCTGGACAAGGTCGGCCTGGCGGCGTTTGCCGATGCCTATCCGCACACCTTGTCTGGTGGCATGAAGGCGCGCGTGGCGATTGCCCGGGCGCTGGCCACCCAGCCGAAGATCCTGTTGATGGACGAACCGTTCGCCGCGCTCGATGCCCTGACCCGGCGCAAGATGCAGGAAGAACTGCTGCTGTTGTGGGAAGAGGTGCGTTTCACCCTGTTGTTCGTCACTCACTCCATCGAAGAGGCGTTGGTGGTCGGCAACCGCATCCTGCTGCTCTCGCCCCACCCTGGGCGGGTGCGCGCCGAGGTGCATAGCCACCAGTACGATCTGGGCAGCCTGGGCGCCAGTGATTTCCAGGCCAGCGCTCGACGTATCCACCGTTTGCTGTTCGATGAAGCCCAGGAGCCTGCACAAGCCGCAGACCTGGGTTTCAACGATATCCGCATCGCCTACTGACAGGAGCTTGAGCCATGACCGCTACCCCTGCACGTCAGGAATACGAGGTGCAGCTGCAGCCGCTGCTCAGTGTGCCTCTGGAACGCCAACTGCCGCTGGTCCAGCGCCTGTGGCAGCAAGGTTGGCTGCGCAAGACGGTGATCCTGATTGTGTTGGCGCTGCTGTGGGAGATTGCAGCGCGCTACACCGATAACGACCTGCTGCTGCCCAGCTTTCTACAAACCGCTGTTGCCCTGTGGGACGGCATGCTCAGCGGCGAGCTACCGGCCAAGGTCGGCGTTTCGCTGATCGTGCTGCTCAAGGGCTACGTGCTGGGCATCGTGCTGGCCTTCGGCCTCACTAGCCTGGCGGTGTCGACCCAATTTGGCCGGGACTTGCTCGGCACCTTGACCTCGATGTTCAACCCATTGCCGGCGATTGCCTTGCTGCCGCTGGCGCTGCTCTGGTTTGGCCTGGGCGATAACAGCCTGATCTTCGTTCTGGTGCACTCGGTGCTGTGGGCGCTGGCGCTGAATACCTATGCAGGTTTTCTGGGTGTGTCCGAGACCCTGCGCATGGCTGGGCGAAACTATGGCCTGAAGGGTTTGCGCCTGGTGCTGCACATCCTGGTGCCGGCGGCTCTGCCGTCGATCTTGTCGGGTTTGAAAATCGGCTGGGCGTTTGCCTGGCGCACGCTGATCGCTGCCGAACTGGTGTTTGGTGCCAGCAGCGGCAAGGGCGGGCTGGGCTGGTACATCTTCCAGAACCGTAACGAGCTGTACACCGACAAGGTGTTCGCCGGCTTGGCGGTGGTGATCTTGATCGGCCTGTTGGTGGAAGGGCTGGTGTTCAATACCCTGGAGCGGGTGACCGTTCGGCGTTGGGGGATGCAGCGCTAGTCAGGTCTTTATCGCGGGGCAAGCCCGCTCCCTCGCCGCTCTCAGCGCTTGATGAAATCGGCGTGCGGGCTTGCCCCGCGATGAGGTGCGCACGAGTGATGCAGCTCTCAGGCCTGGTACTGGGCAGCTGCACTGCTCAAGGTCCGCCCGATCTCTTCACGCAGCGTCTGCGGCTGCTCCACCACCAAGCCATCGCCCTGGCTCAACAGCCACCAGCGCAGCGGCCAGCCATCGGTGACTGTGGCGCGCATCCGGTGCCCTTGTTCGAGCGCCGTCAGCTGCATATCCGCGCTCAACGGCGCCTCGCGCAGCTGGCGCGCGAGCCCATCGCTGACCCACGCCTGGATCTGCACCCCTGCGCCCTGCACGGGTTGCAGCGCATCATCACGCAAGAATCCCTGCAAATCGAAGTTGCCGCGCAGCTCGCCGACGGCGGTGGCCGACCAGTGCCAGCCAAACGGAATGCTCTTGTCGTTGCGCTCAAGCGGAAAGATCAGCGACAGCTCATTGAGGTCACGCTCGACCGTGCGCTTGCTGACGCTAAAGCCAACGTCGCGCAGGCGCCAGACCAGTTCGGCACTGGTAACGCCAGGGGAGCGGCTGGGCAATTGGCGCAGCAGCGCCCATTGACGGCTGAGGGTGGCGCGGGTGGTGGCGAACGGCAAAAGGTAACGTCCTTGTCTAGGCTTGCCGCAATAGGATGGCGGCACGAGCGGGGTATGGCAATTCGCCACACCGTGCTCAGATCAAGGAAGATGCATTTGGTTGCCTTCAATTAGATCGTTCGCGACAGGTTTCGTCGTGGCATCGCGCAGAATCACGCCTCAACACGGCTGCGGTCGGGGCTGTGTGTCGTTCAATGAGGATGAACATGTCTGCTGCCAGCAATATCCATTCGCTGCTCGCGCGTCTTCTGCCGGCGCGGATCGCCCCTGTGCCGGCCCGGCCGCGCCAGCGCCAACGGCTGTTCGCCGGGGTGGGCATGCCCAGCCAGCGGGCGCCGTTGGGCGAGCGCTTTGGCCTGGTCAGTCGCCTCGATGAAGCGGTCGACCTGCAAGCGGTGTACAGCGACCTGCGGCGCCTGGCCCTGGAGGGCAATGTGGCGGCGCTCAATGACCTGGGCTGGATCTGGCTCAATGGCAAGTACTGGATCGCCGATACCCAGTTGGCCGGGCACTTGCTGCGCATGGCGGCGTTGCAGGGGAGCGCTGCGGCGTGGTTCAACCTGGGTCAGCAGCACTATTTCGGCAAGGGTGTCGAGGTGTCCTACGAGCAGGCTGCCGAGTGTTATCGCCAGGCCTTCGAGCGTGGGATGCTGCATGCGGCGGCGGCCTTGGGCGATCTGTACGAAGAAGAGATCTGTGATGCCGAGCAGGACTGGCAGGTTGACTTGGTCGAGGCGTTGCGCTGGTTCATGAAGGGCGCGAAACGCGGTGAAGCGCGGTGTCGGTTTGAAGTGGGGTATCGGTTTTTACATGGCCTGTATGTTCAGAGCGATAGCAAGGCTGGGCTGTATTGGCTGGAGTTGGCTGCTGCCGCTGGGGTGATGCAGGCGGCTGAAGAGCTGGCGGTGCATTACAGCAGCCGGGATGCGGCGCGTTATCTGGACTGGCGGGATCAGGCGATCTTGATGGGCAGTAACTTGGCTTTGACCATGAAGCTGGAAGATCAGATTCAGCCTTGAGGTAGTCGGGGCCGCTCACATGAACAACATTTCATCCCGGCACTTCATCGCCCGCGGTTGACGACAGGGGGAGGGCAGGGCGTATATTGATAGTTAGCAAACTATGAATATCCTCGGTTCCTCACATGACGCTTGATGCACTGCACCTGAAAGTCAGCAGCGGCATGGTCGTGGCTGCGCGCCATTGGCGGCGCATCTGCCATGCCGCCTTGACTGGCTACGGCATCTCCGAAGCCTGCGCGGTGCCGCTGTTGATGATCGTCCGCCTGGGTGATGGCGTGCATCAGGTGGCGGTGGCCAACGCTGCCGGCCTGGAGAGCCCGTCGCTGGTACGCCTGCTCGACCAGCTGTGCAAGGCTGGCCTGGTCTGCCGCAGTGAAGACCCACTCGACCGCCGCGCCAAGGCCTTGAGCCTGACCGCTGATGGGCGGATCCTTGCCGAATCCATCGAAGCCGAGCTGGTGCGCCTGCGTCGCGAGGTCTTGCACGGCATCAGCCAGGCCGATCTGGAAGCCACCTTGCGCGTTATCCAAGCCTTCGAAGCAGCCGGCCAGGTCACCCCGGGCGGCTTTGCATGAACGGCTTCTTCAGCTCGATGCCCCCCGCGCGCGACTGGTTCTATGGCGTGCGGACCTTCGCCGCCTCGATGATCGCCCTGTACATCGCCCTGCTCATGCAGCTGCCGCGCCCGTACTGGGCGATGGCCACGGTGTACATCGTCTCCAGCCCGTTCGTTGGCCCGACCAGTTCCAAGGCGCTGTACCGTGCCCTGGGCACCTTGCTCGGCGCCGGTGGTGCGATCTTGCTGGTGCCGCCGCTGGTGCAATCGCCGCTGTTGCTGTCGGTCGCCATCGCCCTGTGGACCGGCACCTTGCTGTTCCTCTCGCTGAACCTGCGCACAGCCAACAACTACGTGCTGATGCTCGCCGGCTACACCCTGCCGATGATCGCCCTGGCGGTGGTGGATAACCCGCTGGCGGTGTTCGACGTGGCATCGTCGCGGGCTCAGGAGATCTGCCTGGGGATCGTCTGCGCGGCAGTGGTCGGGGCGATTTTCTGGCCGCGCCGGCTGGCGCCGGTGGTGGTCGGCTCGATGGGCAGCTGGTTCAACGAAGCGATCCGTTACAGCGATACCTACCTCGCCCGCGAAGTGGCTGCTGACAAGATCGGCGGCATGCGCGCCTCGATGGTCGCCACCTTCAACAGCCTGGAGTTGATGATCGGCCAGCTCGGCCACGAAGGCGCCGGGCCGCATACCTTGAAGAACGCCCGCGAACTGCGTGGACGGATGATTCACCTGCTACCCGTGATCGATGCCCTGGACGACGCCCTGGTAGCGCTCGAAGGCCGCGCACCCGCCCAGTTCGCCCAGATCCAGCCGCTGCTGGCCGAGGCGCGCCAATGGCTGCAAGCCAGCGCCGAAGACGCCTCGGCCAGCCGCTGGAGCGCACTGCGCGACAAGCTCGAACGCCTTCAGCCCAGCGCCGCCGCGCTCGATCAGCGCCCGGAACTGCTGCTGTCCAACGCCTTGTATCGCCTCACCGAGTGGGTCGATCTCTGGCAAGACTGCTGCACCTTGCAGCATGCCCTGCGCAACGACGACGCCACGCCCTGGCGCGCCGCCTACCGGCATTGGCGCCTGGGGCGCCTGACGCCGTTCTTCGACCGTGGCCTGATGCTCTACTCGGTGTTCTCCACGGTCACCGCGATCATCGTCGCCTGCGGCCTGTGGATCGGCCTGGGCTGGAACGACGGCGCCAGTGCGGTGATCCTCGCTGCCGTGGCGTGCAGCTTCTTCGCCGCAATGGACGACCCTGCGCCGCAGATCTACCGGTTCTTCTTCTGGACGCTGATGTCGGTGATTTTCTCCAGCGTCTATCTGTTCCTGGTACTGCCCAATCTGCACGACTTCCCGATGCTGGTGCTGGCGTTCGCCATACCGTTCATTTGCGTCGGCACCCTCACCGTGCAGCCACGCTTCTACCTCGGCACCTTGCTGACCATCGTCAACACCGCGACGTTCATCAGCATCCAAGGTGCCTACGACGCGGACTTCTTCACCTTCCTCAACGCCAACCTGGCAGGCCCGGTGGGGCTGTTGTTCGCTTTCATCTGGACCTTGCTGCTGCGCCCGTTTGGCGTGGAACTGGCGGCCAAGCGCATGACCCGCTTTGCCTGGCGCGACATCGTCGAAATGACTCAGCCGGCGACCTTGGCCGAGCAGCGTCAGGTCGGCGTGCAGATGCTCGACCGCCTGATGCAACACCTGCCGCGCCTGTCGCAAACCGGCCAGGACAGCGGCGTGGCCCTGCGCGATCTGCGCGTGGGGCTGAACCTGCTCGACCTGCTCGCCTACATGCCGCGCGTTGGCCAGCAAGCCCGTGAGCGCCTGCAAACGGTGATCGAGGAAGTGGGCGCCCACTACGGCCAATGCCTGCGCGCCGGTGAGCGCTTGCACGCCCCGGCTGCGCTGCTGCGCAACATGGAGCGGGCCCGCCAGAGCCTGGCCCTGGACGAGCTGCACGACCGGGGCGACGCCCGCGTGCACTTGCTGCACGCCTTGAGCGGCCTGCGCCTGGCGCTGCTGCCGGGGGTCGAGGTGATGCTTGAACCGAGCGAACAACCGCAACTGCCCCAAGGGATCGACGGAGCCCCGCTGTGATCGGTGAACTGGATATCAGCGGGGTGTTCCTGCCCACGCTACTGGTGATGATGTTCTGCACCTACCTGCTGTTTCTGGGCGTGCACGCCGTATTGGTGCGCCTGCATTTCTACCGCCTGGTCTGGCACCGGGCATTGTTCAACGTTGCCCTGTATGCCGTGCTGCTTGGTGCGGTGGATCACTTTTGCCGAAGCCTGATGCTGCCATGAAAAAACCTTTGTTGACCTTGGGCCGTGTGGTCCTGACCCTGTTGGTGGTGACCTTCGCGGCCGTATTGGTCTGGCAGATGGTCGTGTACTACATGTTCGCCCCCTGGACCCGCGACGGCCATATCCGCGCCGACGTGATCCAGATCGCTCCGGACGTGTCCGGGCTGATCCAGCAGGTCGAGGTGCGCGACAACCAGGTGATCAAGCGTGGCGATGTGCTGTTCACCATCGACCAGGACCGCTTCACCCTGGCCCTGCGCCACGCCCAGGCGACCTTGAGCGAGCGCCAGGAAACCCTCGCCCAGGCCGCCCGTGAGGCCCGGCGTAACAAGCAGCTGGGCAACCTGGTGGCTGCCGAGCAGCTGGAAGAGAGCCAGTCCCGCGAGGCCCGCGCCCGCTCGGCGGTCAACGAAGCCCAGGTCGCAGTCGACAGCGCCCAGCTCAACCTCGACCGCTCGGTGGTACGCAGCCCGGTCGACGGCTACCTCAACGACCGCGCGCCGCGTGCGCACGAGTTCGTCACGGCCGGCCGGCCGGTGCTGTCGGTGGTCGACAGCGCTTCGTACCACGTCGATGGCTATTTCGAGGAAACCAAGCTTGGCGGCATCCATATCGGCGACGCCGTGGACATCCGCGTAATGGGCGACGACACCCGCCTGCGCGGCCACGTGCAGAGCCTCGCTGCCGGTATCGAAGACCGCGACCGCAGTAGCGGCGCCAACCTGCTGCCCAACGTCAACCCGGCGTTCAGCTGGGTGCGCCTGGCTCAGCGGATTCCGGTGCGGATCGCCTTCGACGAAGTGCCGCAAGACTTCCGCATGATCGCCGGGCGTACCGCCACGGTATCGATCATCGAGGGCCAGCGGCCATGAAACAGCTGATCCTGGCGGGCCTGAGCCTGTCCCTCAGTGCCTGCATGATGGTCGGCCCGAACTACGAGGTGCCCAAGGACGCCGCCGTGCAGCGCAGCGATCTGAACGGCCCGCTGCGTCAGGATGCCGATAGCGTGGTGTCGGCGCCGGTCCCTGAGGACTGGTGGCAGCTGTACCAGGATCAGCGCCTCAATCAACTGGTGCGCCAGGCCCTGGGCGCCAACACCGAGCTGCGCGTGGCGGCCGCCAACATCGCCAAGGCCCGCGCCCAGCTCGAGGTGGCCGAGGCGCAAGGCGGCTTCAGTGGCGGCGCCAAGGTGGCTGCCCAGCGTCTGCAAGAGTCGGGTGAAGCGTTCTTGTTGCCGGAGAAAGTGCCGGTGGCCAACATCGGCGAGGCGATCCTCAGCGCCTCCTATCAGTTCGACCTGTGGGGCACCTTCAAGCGCGGCACCGAGGCGGCCCAGGCCAACGCCGATGCCGTACAGGCTGCTGCCGACACCGCCCGCATCACCCTGGTGGCCGATGTAGTCAAGGCCTATACCCAGGTGTGCTCGGCCAACGAGGAATACCACATTGCCCGCGAGTCGCTGGACTTGCAGGAGCAGAGCGTACAGCTCAACCAGCGCTTGCGTGATGCGGGGCGGGGCGATGAGACCCAGGTCACTCGTTCGCAGACCCAGTTCAAGTCGCTGCGCGCTGAGCTGCCGCGCTTCAAGGCAGAGCGCGAGGCCGGTCTGTATACGCTCGCGGCGTTGCTCGCCAAGCCAGTCGAGCAGTTGCCCGCTGGCACTGCCGATTGCGCCGAGCTGCCGCACCTGGCGCAGCTGATTCCGGTTGGCGATGGCGCCGCGCTGCTCAAGCGCCGGCCGGATGTGCGTCAAGCCGAGCGTCAGCTGGCGGCCGCCACTGCGTCGATTGGCGTGGCCACCGGCGCGCTGTACCCGAATATCAGCATTGGCGCCCAAGTGGGCACTATCGGCATCCTGGAAAACCTCGGCGAACCTTCGACCAACCGCTGGGGCTTCGGCCCGTTGGTCAGCTGGACCATTCCCACCAACGGCACCCGGGCACGGATCCGCGAGACCGAGGCGTCGACCCAGGCGGCCTTGGCGCATTTCGATGGCGTGGTGCTCAACGCTATTCGCGAGACCCAGACTCGCCTGGCCCAGTACAGCGCTTTACTCGATCGGCGCGACGCCTTGCAAGAGGCTGAGCGTTCGGCGAAAGAAGCTGCGGACCAGACCCACCGGTATTTCCAGGCAGGGCGAGAGTCATTCCTGGCGGACTTGCAGGCGACCCGCGCCTATACCGACATGCGCGCACAGTTGGCGGCGGCCAATAGCCAGGTGGCGATGGGGCAGATTGGTGTGTTCCTGGCCTTGGGTGGTGGTTGGAAGGATACTGCGACCAGACAGTGAGATACTGGGGCCGCGTTGCGGCCCTTCGCGTGCAAGCCCGCTCCTACAGGGACATGCGGTACCTGGGGGGCGGGGCGCCGAATCGCTGCGAAGGGCCGCACAGCGGCCCCGGCAATCTCAAGTCAGCGCAAAATCCGCGCCGGCTCATCCGCCGGCAAATGGCTTTGACCCACCGGCCGCTCTGGCTGCCCAGGTACTTCAGCCCCTAGCTGCTCAGCCAGCTGTTGCGCCACGTCCATCCCCAGCGCCTTGGACACCTCACGCACCACCCGTGGGCGGTTGAGGGTCACGCGCGCATCCTGGCTTTTCACCAGCTTGGTGTCCTGCCCCTCACCCATGGCGGTGAACGCCGACGTGATCTCATAGGTGCTGGTGTTGATCAGGCTGAAATCAGCCACCACGCTCAAACCAAGCACCGCCGAGTAGCTGTCGGTATGGTCCAGCGCAGTGACGTCACGCTGGAAGTCGATATCCGACAAGGTGCCGAACAGCACATAGTCGGCGCCGGGGAACGCGCCGTTCTTGATGCGCTCGATCACGTCGTACACGTCTTCGCTGGACGAGGCCGTGTAGGGCTTGCCCTGGACCAGCTGGAGCATCCCGCCCTTGAGAATCTCGCCCTTGATGTCGCCACCAAAGCTACGCAGCTCGCTCTGTTCGATGTAGCTCTTGTTGCTTTGGTACTCGCTGTAGCTCGACGAGTGACTAGCGTTGTACGGGCTCGACTGGCCGCTGTTGTGAGCGTTGACGCTGTGGATGTACTCCTCCACCTGCGCCTGGTAGGCGAGGTCGGTGACCGCGACCTTGGGGGCCGCTTGCGCGCAAACCGCGCAAGCCAGGCCGATGACTGCCATCCATGTACGCATCGCTTAGCGCTCCGTGGTCTTGCGGATTTCTTTTTCGTCCATCCATTCAGCCAGGCCGCTTTCGACGTCGACCAGTTGCAGGCTGAACTTGTAGAACACGTCCTTGTAGTCGCTGCTGCGCTTGACGATCGAGCTGATCGAGCCTTCCAGACGGTACTTGGCGGCGATCATGTTGCCGGTCTTGGCCACGGTGTTTTTCTTGTACAGACCGCTCTGGTTTTGCAGCTTGAGCTGATCGACCTGGCTTTGCATGTCGGTGTTGTCGCTGGCGAAGCGCGCCACGCCGGTTTTCAGCAGCTGGGTCTTGATCGTGGTGGTGATCTCGCGAGTATCGATGTACTCGCTGGTCTTGTTCTTCACGTCATACACCTGCACCACCGGGCGGCCATGCAGCACGCCGGACTGGGCCAGCGAACGGGTCATGCTCTCGGCGATCATCTGCAAGTCGGTGGAGCCGAATTCGTTGGTGATCAGTTCCACGGCCTTGCTGTCGCCGTAGCTGATGTTCTTGCCACCGAGGACGGGCGACGGAGTACTGCAGCCGCTGACCAGGGCGATGGCGAGGGCGGCGAGGGTAATACGTGCAAACATCAAAACTGCTCCTGAGAAAAATTACCGGGTGTGGACTTCGAGGCGAAAGTCCGTCGCCTGGGGAAGCGGGGCGATGGCTGGTAGTACGCTGGCCTGCTTGCCATACAGGGTGAGGGTCTTCCAGCTTTCCGCGTCGGCCACCGGGAAGCCGTCGTCGCCCAACCAGGCGAAGCGGTAGTACAGGGTCTGGTTGCTGCGGCTGGTGTTGTTGACGCCGACCTTGACGGTGAGGAAGCCGTTTTCGCGGGCGACGCGCATCGGGCCGAGGTCGAAATCATCGAGCTGGCCCATGGTCACCACCTTGCTGGCGGCGCTGTTGGGGTCGGGAGTCGATGTGCAGCCGGCGAGCAGCGCGGCGGCGAGCAGGGCGATACAGGTAAAGCGCATGTTCGATCCTTGAGGTTACTTGAGGCTGGCGAGCGCCTGCGGCTGGGCCAGGGGGACAACGTGTGCGGCGGGGCCGCTGGCAAACACCTGGCGGCCAAGCACGCGCAGGCTGACCACCTGGTAGGGGCGGTCGATCTTGACCATGACCTGGCTGGCGCCGAGGCCCGCTGGCAAGTTCAAACGATGCTCGCCCGGCGCCAGGCGAACCCGCGCCACTTGGGTTTCATTGGGCAGGGTGCGCCAGGTGCGAGTGTCGGCGCTCTCGGTCACCGCCGAGAGGATGCCCACGATCAGGCCGGCCAGGGGGTTGGTTTCGTTCAATTCCTTTTGTGCGACCACCCGGCTGGCGGCGCGCACGCTGGTGCGCAGGATGATCCCCGGCATGTCGTCGCGCAAGGCCCGGCGCGACATCGCGCTGGTGCTGTTGAGGGCGGTCAGTGGCACGGCCTGGTCGTTGAGGGTGATTTGGCTGAAGTAGGTGGTGGAGGTGTCCTCCTTGACCACTGGGAACGACAGCGGAGTGATCACCAGGTTGTCCTTGATCACCAGCGGCAGCGGGATATTGATCGAGCCACGCGCGGGGGCCAGACCGCTTTGCACCACGATCAGCACATCGCTTTCAGCGCTGCTGGCGCCGTTCTTGTCCAGGTCGAGCAGGGCTTGCTCCAGCAACGGCGTGTTTGGCCGCAGCTCGGCGGCCTTGCGGTAACCCGGTGCTGCCAGGCCTTTCTCGCCGAGGGCTTCATAGACGAAGCCGGCCAAATAATGGCTGAAGGCGCTTTGGTAGCTGTTTTTCAGACTGACCACCTCGGGTGCGTCGAGGCTGGCCACCGGGTAGCCGTGCAGGTCCTTGAGCTCGGTCTTCACCCCTTGCTGTTCGGCCTGCTCCTCGCGCTTGAGGTATTGCCGGTCACGTAGCTCGGCGATCACCGCTTCGCGTTCGTGGGTCTTCTTGATCTCGGTGCGGGCACCGTCGAAATCGTTCATGGCCAGCAGGTTGAGGGCCATTTGCGTGGTCAGCATGACCTTCTCGTAGTCATAGCCTTCGTAGCGGCGAACCTTGTCGTTGACCAGGAAGCTGCCGAATTGGCTCAGGTACTTCTCGGTGTCGAGCTTGACTGACTCCTCCCAGCCCAACACCACGCCATCGGCGGCGCGCCAGGCTTGTTGGCTACCTTGCAGGTCGCCCTTGGAGCGCAGCAGCTCACCTTTTTCGAAGTAGTAGAGCAGGTCTTTGCTTTCGCCTTTGTTGTTGCTTTCCAGCAGCTCCAAGGCGGCGTCGACGTTGCCAGCAGTCAATTGCTGGTTGGTTTCCTGAAGCTCGCTGTCGTAGCTGCGAAACACGGCGCAGCCGGTCAATTGCAAGGCGGCAAGAATTACCACAACGGTTAGGGCGCGGGTGACCATCGGTGTTCTGATTCCCTGAGTAGATGGACGGCGACGGACGCTAGTGGCCGAATGATTGTGAATGGCTACTAGCGAAGGCGCGGCATTATACGTGCAGGGTGGCGATACAGTGGCTAAATGATTCTCAATTTTTTTGTAGGTCTTCGAGGCCGGAAGGCCGCCGCAACTGTTACAAGATTTTTCATGAAATCCGCCAGCAAACCTTGAGCAGTGGCAATTGGAAGTGAACAATGTTCTCTTTCGTATTCCCCGAGACTGGTCATGACTTCCCGCCCCCGTTTGCTCGCCTGGCTGCTGTGGCCGGTGCTGGCGCTGTGCAGCACCCTGGCGCTGGCCGAATCGCCCACCGAGGCAACCAAGGCCTTGCACCTGCTCGACTACATCGGCGCCGACTACCCACCGACCGTGCATGACGGCAAGGTGCTGGACGACGGTGAATACCGCGAGCAACAGGAGTTCAGCGCACTGCTGGCGGACCTGGTCAAAGGCCTGCCCGCGCAGGCCGAGCGTGCAGCCCTGGAGCAAGGCGTGCAGACGCTGCGCCAGGCCATCGACCAGCGCCAGGACGGTGCCAGCGTGGCTCGCCAGGCGCGTCAGCTAGGTGCTCGCCTGGCAGTGGCCTATGAGGTCAGCCAGGCCCCGGTAATCACCCCAGACCCTACTCGTGGTGCTGCGTTGTATGCGCAGAACTGCTCGATCTGCCATGGCGACAGCGGAGCGGGCGATGGCCCGGCCGGCGTGGGCCTGGAGCCGCCGCCGGCCAACCTGCGCAATGCCGAGCGCTTGGATCAGCTGAGCTTGTTCGATCTCTACAACACCCTGGGCCTTGGCATCGAAGGCACCGAGATGCCGTCGTTTGCCGATCAGCTCGATGAGCGCCAGCGTTGGGATGTGGCTGCCTATGTCGCCAGCTTCACCGCCGAGCCGCAGGCGGCCAAGGGCGACCAGACCTGGAATCTCGCCGACCTGGCGCGCCAGACCCCAGCGGAAGTCGCCGCCAGTGAAGGCGCTGCAGCACTGCCGGCGTTTCGCGCCCAGCGCGCCCAGCCGCCGCAGGTCAAACGCGGCCCGGCGCAATTGCTCGAGTACACCGCCAGCACGTTGGACAAGAGCCTGGCGGCCTATCGCGAAGGCGATCACGACCAGGCCTACGACCTGTCGGTGGCCGCTTACCTGGAAGGCTTCGAGCTGGTCGAAAGCTCTCTGGACAACATCGATAGCCAAGTACGCAAGGACACCGAAAAGGCCCTGATGGGCTATCGGCAGTCGCTGCAGGATGGCTTGCCCGTCGAGCAGGCCGAGCAACGCTTAGCCGAGGCCAAAACCCAGTTGGCCGAGGCCGCCAAGCTGCTCGGCAGCGATGGCCTGAGCTGGTCGCTGAGCTATATCTCCGGTCTGCTGATCCTGCTGCGTGAAGGCCTTGAGGCGATTCTGGTACTGGCGGCAATCCTGGCCTTCTTGCGCAATACCGGCCAGCAATCGGCAGTGCGCAGCGTCAACGTCGGCTGGGGCCTGGCGCTGGTCGCAGGCTTTGCCACCTGGGCCTTGGCGGCCTATGTGATCGATGTCGGTGGAGCCCAGCGCGAGCTGCTCGAAGGCTGCACTGCGCTGTTCGCCAGCGTCATGGTGTTGTGGCTGGGCGTGTGGATGCACGACCGCCGCCACGCCGCGGCCTGGCAGGACTACATCAAGAGCAGCCTGCTCAGCGGTGGCGGGCGCTTTGGCTTTGCCATGCTGGCGTTCTTCTCGGTGTACCGCGAGCTGTTCGAAGTGATCTTGTTCTACGAGACCTTGTGGCTGCAGTCGGGGCCCGCTGGGCATAACGCGGTGTTGGCTGGTGGCGCCACGGCGCTGGTGCTGCTGGTGGGATTGGCCTGGGTGATTCTGCGTGGGTCGGCCAAGCTGCCGCTGGCGCTGTTCTTCAGCATCAATGCGGCGCTGCTGTGTGCGTTGTCGGTGGTGTTTGCCGGGCATGGCGTCAAGGCGCTGCAAGAGGCTGGGGTGCTGGGCACGCGGCCGGTAGCGTTCTTCGAGTTCGATTGGCTGGGGATTCATGCCGATGCGTATTCGCTGGCGGCGCAGGTGGTGGCGTTGACGGCGATCGTGATTCTGTATGGGCGCTCGCGCTTGGCGGAAAAGCGCCGTGCTGCAGCCAGCTGAGGGCTACTGAGTCTGCGCCGGCCTCATCGCGGGCAAGCCCGCTCCTACAGGGGGCTCACTGGGCCTGTAGGAGCGCGCTGGTCCCGCGGATCTGGCACTATGAATGCCTTGTCTGAAGCAATGGAACACCCGCAATGCGTATATGGATCGATGCCGACGCCTGCCCCAAGCAGGCCAAGGAGCTGATCGTCAAATTCGCCCTCAAGCGCAAGCTGGAGGTGGTGATGGTCGCCGGCCAGGCGCAGATCAAGCCGGCGTTCGCCTGTGTCCGGCTGATCGTGGTCCCCAGCGGCCCGGATGCAGCCGACGATTACCTGGTCGAAAACGCCGTGCCGGGTGAGCTGGTGATTTGCAGTGATATTCCCCTGGCCGACCGCCTGATCAAGAAAGGCGTGGCCGCACTCGACCCGCGTGGCCGCGAGTTCGATGAGCGCAACATGGGCGACCGGTTGGCTGTGCGAAACCTGTTTACCGAGCTGCGCGAGCAGGGCCAGGTCAGCGGTGGCCAGGCGCCGTATGGCGAGCGCGAGAAGCAGGAATTCGCCAATTCCCTCGACCGCATCCTGACCCGTTTGTCCAAAGCCTAGCCACCCGCATCGTGCAGCGCGTTGCGCGGGAGCTGCATTGCGTGGCCGCGGCAATGCGTGGGGGTGGGCTTGCATTCGGGCTTGTATGCAGGCTTGCGTGGGGGTGGGGCTTGCATTCGGGCTTGTATGCAGGCTTGCGTGGGAGCGGGCTTGCCCCGCGATAGCCTCCTCGCCCCCACGCGCACTCGGCTGCTTAATTGTCACCTTCGTGAGTCAGCTCCAGCACCCGGTCCACCAGCTTGTAGATGCCACCCGCCGCTTCACTGATCGATTTGGCCAGCATATAGGCCGGCGTAGTTACCAGCTTGCGCTGGGTATCTTCGACGATGTCGTGCACGTCGCACTCTTCATGGGTGCCGCCCATCTTCACCACCGCCGCGCTGGTGCCGGCATCGTTACCAATGGTGCAGACCACGCCTGGCCCGTATATCTTCGCCGCCAAGGCAGGCGAGATGCAGATCAGCCCGACCGGCTTGCCGGCCTCGGCAAAGGCTTCAGCCAGGGCCAGGACATCTGGCTGCACGGTGCATTTGTCACCTTCTACGGCAAAGTTGGAGAGGTTCTTCGCGGCACCAAAGCCACCCGGCACGATCAGCGCATCGAAGTCTTTGACATCGGCTTCGCGGATATCCTTGACCTCACCACGGGCGATGCGCGCCGACTCCACCAACACGTTGCGTGTCTCGGGCATCTGTTCGCCGGTCAGGTGATCGATCACGTGCATCTGCGCGATGTTCGGCGCAAAGCACTGTACCTGGGCACCGCGCTGGTCGAGGCGCAGCAGGGTGATCACGCTTTCGTGGATCTCAGCGCCGTCATAGACGCCGCAACCGGAAAGAATCACCGCAACTTTTTTTGTCATGCTCATTACTCCAGTGTCGAGGCGCTAAATGTCCTCTAGTTTGGCAGATGTGGCCATAGGGGTTGCTGTGGGGCGGGGCTAATCTGTCTGGGTAACGCCTGAGATCGCTGCCCATGGACCTGATTCTGCTGGCCGTGCCGTTTTTCTTCGTGCTGATCGCGGTGGAGCTGATCGCCGACTTTGTGCGCGGTCAGCGTAACTATCGTCTGGCCGACTCGATCAACAGCCTCAGCACCGGGGTGCTGTCGACCAGCACCGGGCTGTTGACCAAGGGAGTTGGGCTGGTGACTTACGCACTGGCCTGGGAGCACCTGGCGTTGCTGCGTTTGCCTGGGCAGGCCTGGTGGGTCTGGCTGCTGGCGTTTGTGCTGTACGACTTCTGCTATTACTGGCTGCACCGCCTGGGCCACGAGCGCAATGTGCTGTGGGCTGCGCACTCGGTGCATCACCAGAGCGAGGAGTACAACCTGACCACCGCCCTGCGCCAGACCAGCAGCGGCTTTATCTTCTCGTGGATCTTCTACCTGCCCCTGGCGTTGCTCGGCGTGCCGCCGCTGGTATTCATCACCGTGGCGTCGCTGAACCTGCTGTACCAGTTCTGGGTGCACACCCGGCACATTCCCAAGCTGGGCTGGCTCGAATGGGTGTTGATCACGCCGTCCAACCATCGCGTTCACCATGCGCAGAATCCACAGTACTTGGATTGCAACTATGGCGGCGTGTTCATTCTCTGGGACCGCTTGTTCGGCACCTTCCAGGAAGAAGACCGGCGTGAGCCGGTGATCTTTGGCGTGACCACGCCGCTGGCCAGTTGGAATCCACTGTGGGCCAACCTGCAGTCCTATGCCCAGTTGTGGAACGATGCCCGGCGCACGCGCAATGTGTGGGACAAGCTGCGCATCTGGTTCATGCCCACCGGCTGGCGTCCGGCCGATGTCGCGCAGGCTTATCCACAGGCCAAGCAGGACCTGGCCAGCTTTCGCAAATTCGAGATTCCCTTGGGCCAGGCGCAGCAGGTGTATGTCGCCGCGCAGTTCGTGGTCTACGTGGCATTGGGCAGTTACCTGATGGAGGTTGCCGAGCAGGTCAGCAGCACCGCCCTGGCACTGGGCTGGACAGTGATGGCGTTCGGTTTGTTCGTGCTGGGCGTGGCCCTGGAGAATCGGCCTTGGGGCGCGCGCCTGGAGCTGGCGCGGCTGCTTGCCAATGGGCCGGCGCTGTACCTGGCCGGCGCACTCGGTTTAGTGACCGTCACGCCCCTCGCGTGGTTTTTGCTGCTGGGCTACAGCCTGCTCAGCCTCGGCGGCCTGGTCTGCTGCCGCCGCCTTGCGCTCTGCGCGCAGGGTACGGAAACGCCGACGCAGCCAGAGCAGCAGGCCCAGCACCAGCAGGCCGCCGAGCACCCATAGCTCGTACTTTTTCACATTGCCCAACAGGCCTTCGAGGATGGCGCCGAAGTGGTAGGCGGCCGCGCCCAGAGCCAAGGCCCACACCGCTGCGCCAATGCCGTTGAGCAGCAGGTAGCGCCTGGGCGGATAGCCCGACAGGCCGATTGCCACCGGCATCACCGTGCGCAGGCCGTAGACGAAACGAAAGCTCAGCACCCAGATATCCGGATGGCGGCGAATATGGTCCAGCGCCCGGTCGCCCATCGCTTGCCAGCGCGGCTTGCGTGCCAGGATCGCGCGGCCATGTCGGCGGCCCATGAAGTACCACAGCTGGTCTCCGGCATAGCTGCCGCAGAACGCCACCAGCACCACCAGGTTGATGTCCATGTATCCACGGAACGCAAGGAATCCCGCGAGCACCAGGATGGTCTCACCTTCAAAAAATGTGCCGAGAAAAAGGGCGAAGTAGCCGAAATCCTGCAGGAATTGTTGAAGCATTTTCTGGGGTGCTGGCGAAATGAACGCGCAGCCTACCCCTTCGCGCGCATTCATGAAAGTGTCCAAATGTGTCTCGACGTGAACAATTCCGACGAGGAGAATGCCTGCGGCCACAAGTCGCAGGGTTGCCCTTGGGTGTAACACAGGCGTCATAATGGCCGCTTATAACTGTCGCGCTGCCCGCCTGCGTGGGCTCAGGAGTCTGCCGTGAGCTTTACCCCCGCCAACCGTATGTTTCCTGCCACCCGTCTGCGTCGCAACCGCCGGGATGATTTTTCCCGTCGCCTGGTTCGCGAAAATACCCTGACCGTCGATGACCTGATCCTGCCGGTGTTTGTGCTGGATGGGGAAAATCGCCGTGAACAAGTGCCGTCCATGCCAGGCGTCGAGCGCCTGTCCATCGACCTGCTGCTGGAAGCCGCGCAAGGCTGGGTAGAGTTGGGGATTCCGGCACTGGCACTGTTCCCGGTGACGCCGGTCGAGAAAAAGTCCCTCGATGGCGCCGAAGCCTGGAACCCGGAGGGCATTGCCCAGCGCGCTACCCGCGCCCTGCGTGCGCAGTTCCCGGAGCTGGGGGTGATCACCGACGTCGCCCTCGACCCGTTCACCACCCACGGCCAGGACGGTATCCTCGATGAAGAGGGCTACGTGCAGAACGACATCACTGTCGACGCACTGGTACGCCAGGCCTTGTCGCATGCCGAAGCTGGCGCCCAAGTGGTTGCCCCGTCGGACATGATGGACGGCCGCCTGGGGGCGATCCGTGAAGCCCTGGAAGTGGCTGGTCACGTCAACGTGCGCATCATGGCCTACTCGGCCAAGTACGCCAGCGCCTATTATGGCCCGTTCCGCGATGCGGTCGGCTCGGCGCTGAACCTGGGCAAGGCCAACAAGGCCTCCTACCAGATGGACCCGGCCAACAGCAACGAGGCCCTGCACGAAGTGGCCACCGACCTCGCCGAAGGCGCCGACATGGTCATGGTCAAGCCGGGCATGCCGTACCTGGACATCGTCCACCGGGTCAAAGCCGAATTCAAAGTGCCGACTTTTGCCTATCAGGTCAGCGGCGAGTACGCCATGCACATGGCGGCCATCCAGAATGGCTGGCTCAGCGAAGCGGTGATCCTCGAATCGCTCACCGCTTTCAAACGCGCTGGCGCCGATGGCATCCTCACCTATTTCGCCGTTCGCGCCGCTCAATTGTTGAGAGGGCAGTAACGCCCTCCAGGAACGTCAGATGAATAACGAAGTGCTTACCCCTGTCGAGATCAAGGATGCCCAGGCGCTGCCGCAGGAGCTGACCCAGACGCCACCGGACTTGCCCGCTGCTGCCGAGCCTGTGGCCGAGCAGGTCGCTGAGCAGCCGGTCGAAGCGCCAGCCCCGGCTCCCACGCCGGCGCCGGCGATTCACGTGCCGAGCCTGGACGACAGCAGCCTGTACATTCATCGTGAGCTCTCGCAGCTGCAGTTCAACATCCGCGTGCTGGAGCAGGCGCTGGATGAGTCCTACCCGCTGCTGGAGCGCCTGAAGTTCCTGCTGATCTTCTCCAGCAACCTCGACGAGTTCTTCGAGATCCGCGTTGCGGGCCTGAAGAAACAGATCAATTTTGCCCGTGAACAGGCCGGCGCCGACGGCTTGCAGCCGCACCAGGCGCTGGCGCGAATCAGTGAGCTGGTGCACTTCGAGGTGGATCGCCAATACGCGATCCTCAACGACGTACTGCTGCCGGAGCTGGAAAAACACCAGATCCGCTTCATCCGTCGCCGCCACTGGACGCCGAAGCTCAAGACCTGGGTACGGCGCTTCTTCCGCGACGAGATCGCGCCGATCATCACCCCGATCGGCCTCGACCCGACCCACCCGTTCCCGCTGTTGGTGAACAAGAGCCTGAACTTCATCGTCGAGCTCGAAGGGGTCGATGCCTTCGGTCGCGACTCGGGCTTGGCGATCATCCCGGCGCCGCGCTTGCTGCCGCGCGTCATTCGCGTGCCGGAAGAGGTCGGCGGCAGCGGCGACAACTTCGTATTCCTGTCGTCGATGATCCACGCCCACGCCGATGACCTGTTCCAGGGCATGAAGGTCAAGGGCTGCTATCAGTTCCGGCTGACCCGTAACGCCGACCTCGCGCTGGACTCCGAAGAGGTCGATGACCTGGCCCGGGCGCTGCGTGGCGAGCTGTTCTCGCGCCGCTACGGCGATGCGGTGCGCCTGGAAGTGGCCGATACCTGCCCCAAGCATTTGTCGGACTACTTGCTCAAGCAGTTCAGCCTGAGCGAGAGCGAGCTGTACCAGGTCAACGGCCCGGTCAACCTCACCCGGTTGTTCAGCATTACCGGCCTGGATAGCCATCCAGAGCTGCAATACATGCCGTTCACCCCGGCGATCCCCAAGTTGCTGCAGAACGCCGAGAACATCTTCAGCGTGGTGAGCAAGCAGGACATCCTGCTGATGCACCCGTTCGAGTCGTTCACGCCGGTGGTCGACCTGCTGCGCCAGGCCGCCAAGGACCCGCACGTACTTGCCGTGCGCCAGACCTTGTACCGTAGCGGCGCCAACTCGGAAATCGTCGACGCCCTGGTGGACGCGGCGCGTAACGGCAAGGAGGTCACGGCGGTGATCGAGTTGCGGGCGCGCTTCGACGAAGAGTCCAACTTGCAGATGGCCAGCCGTCTGCAAGCCGCGGGTGCGGTGGTGATCTATGGTGTGGTCGGCTTCAAGACCCACGCCAAGATGATGCTGATCCTGCGTCGTGAGCAGGGTGAGATCGTTCGCTACGCCCACTTGGGTACCGGCAACTACCACGCCGGTAACGCCCGTCTGTACACCGACTACAGCCTGCTGACCTCGGATGACGCGCTGTGCGAAGACGTCGGCAAGTTGTTCAGCCAGCTGATCGGCATGGGCAAGACCCTGCGCATGAAGAAGCTGCTGCACGCGCCGTTCACCCTGAAGAAGGGCATGCTCGACATGATTGCCCGCGAGACCCAGTTCGCGCTCGAGGGCAAGCCTGCGCACATCATCGCCAAGTTCAACTCGTTGACCGACGCGAAGATCATCCGCGCGCTGTACAAGGCCAGCCAATCGGGCGTGCGCATCGATCTGGTAGTGCGTGGCATGTGCTGTTTGCGCCCAGGTATTCCGGGGGTTTCGCACAATATCCAGGTGCGCTCGATCATCGGCCGCTTCCTGGAGCACACGCGGGTGTTCTACTTCCTCAATGGCGGCGAAGAGCAGATCTTCCTGTCCAGTGCCGACTGGATGGAGCGCAACCTGGATAAGCGGGTCGAGACTTGTTTCCCGGTTGAAGGCAAGAAGTTGCTGCTGCGGGTGAAGAAGGAGCTGGAAAGCTACCTGACCGACAACACCCAGGCCTGGACCTTGCAGTCCGACGGCCGTTACGTGCGCAGCACGCCGACCGGCAACCAGAACCCGCGCAGTGCCCAGGCGACCCTGCTGGAGCGCCTGAGCAACCCGGTCCTCAACGTACGCTGAGGACGAAGCCGACCCGGGCCAGCCACTCCGCCTCGTTGGCGAAGTCGGCCTGGGTCAGCTGGTTCTGCTCCAACCAACCCTCTGGGAAGACCACTTCAAGGCTGTTCGCACCGGCCTTGAGCACCACCTTGGGCATCTGTTGGGTGCCGCGGATGTGGTGGAACAGGATGGCAAAGCGCAGCAGTACGCACAGGCGGATCAGCTGGATGCCTTCGTCGCCGAACTCGGCGAACTTGTCCTTGGGGATGTTGCGGCGGTGGCCGCGCACCAGCAGGGCCAGCATCTGCTGGTCTTCGCGGGAGAAACCGGACAGGTCGGAGTGCTCGATCAGGTAGGCGCCGTGCTTGTGGTAGTGATAGTGGGCAATATCCAGCCCCACTTCGTGCACTTTCGCCGCCCAGCCGAGCAGGTCGCGCCAGTTGCCCTCTTCCAGTTTCCAGTCCTTGGCGACCTGATCGAACGCGTGCAGCGCCTTGCGCTCGACCCTGGCCGCTTGGCCCTGATCGACGTGATAGCGCTCCATCAGCGAATTGAGGGTGCGCTCGCGCACGTCTTCATGATGGTGGCGGCCGAGCAGGTCGAACAGCACGCCTTCACGCAGGGCGCCGTCGCAGTGATCCATGCGCTGCAGCTCAAGGGCATCGAAGATCGCCTCGAGAATCGCCAGGCCTGCGGGGAAGATGGTGCGTCGGTCCGGCTTGACCCCTTCGAAATCGATCTTGTCGGTTTCGCCCAGCTTGAACAGCTTGCGTTTGACCCAGGCCAGCCCTTCGGCATTGACCTCGCCATTGCCCAAGCCACCGGCCTTGATCGCCGCACCGATGGCGCGGATGGTGCCCGAGGAGCCGATGGCTTCATCCCAGGTCAGGCGGTGCAGGGCGTTTTCGATGCTCATCAGCTCCAGGCGCGCGGCAGTGTAGGCCTGGGCGTAGCGCGCCGGGGTGATCTTGCCGTCGCGGAAATAGCGCTGGGTGAAGCTCACGCAGCCCATCTGCAGGCTCTCGCGCAGCAGCGGTTCGAAGCGCTGGCCGATGATGAACTCGGTGCTGCCGCCGCCGATGTCGGCGACCAGGCGTTTGCCAGGGGTGTCGGCCAGGGTGTGCGACACACCCAGGTAGATCAGGCGCGCTTCTTCACGGCCAGAGATGACCTCTACCGGGTGGCCGAGAATGGCCTCGGCGCGCTGGATGAATTCGTTGCGGTTGCGCGCTTCGCGCAGGGCGTTGGTGCCGACGATGCGCACTGCGCCATCGGGCATGCCGTTGATCAGTTGGGCGAAGCGCTTGAGGCATTCGAGGCCACGCTGCATGGCTTCTTCGCTCAGGCGACGCTCTTCGTCGATGCCCGCAGCCAGCTGAACTTTTTCTCCAAGGCGCTCAAGAATGCGGATTTCCGTATGGTGGGCCTTGGCCACGACCATATGGAAACTGTTGGAGCCAAGGTCGATGGCGGCGATCAAGGACAGGTTCTTCGCGGAGTTCTGCGGCATGATTTCGAGATTCTCGGTCGATAACCCGGCAATCGTGCCACGATCGCGGGCTGACGCCAACGCGCGGCAAGGCAAGGCTTGATGCAAAGCAAAGGGGCAACGAATCTTATGACACTGATATGACAGTTTCGATTCGTGGCGTCTTGCACAACTATAGTTACACTCAATCGAGCGTGACTTCCTGTAGGCGGCCGGTGCGGCTATGATGGGCCACGTTTTTTGCTTACGAACCTGGAGATATCCATGAGCAGCGACCTGATCAAACATGTCACCGACGCCACCTTCGAGGCTGAAGTCCTGAAGGCAGAAGGCCCGGTGCTGGTCGACTACTGGGCTGAATGGTGCGGCCCGTGCAAGATGATCGCTCCAGTCCTGGACGACATTGCTTCGACCTACCAAGGCAAACTGACTGTCGCCAAGCTGAACATCGACGACAACCAGGAAACCCCGGCCAAGCACGGCGTGCGTGGCATCCCGACGCTGATGCTGTTCAAGAACGGCAACGTCGAGGCGACCAAGGTCGGCGCGCTGTCCAAATCTCAGCTGGCTGCGTTCCTCGACGCAAACATCTGATGTGAAAAAGCCCCGCAAATGCGGGGCTTTTCTTTTTTCGAGCACTAGACGCCGAAAAAAGCAAGTGTTACATTCGGCCTCGCACTGCTTCTTCAGTGCCCTCTGCACGCCGTCGCCGACGCATCCCTAATTCGAATCAGTACGCGATCCTGTCGCCAATCTTGCGGCGCGGCTTCATTAAGCCAGAAGCTTAATCCTCCCTTCTTACATGATTACGTCACTCCCCTTATGAACCTGACTGAACTCAAGCAAAAGCCGATTACCGATCTGCTGGAAATGGCCGAACAGATGGGCATCGAAAACATGGCCCGTTCGCGCAAGCAGGACGTGATTTTCGCCCTGTTGAAGAAACACGCGAAAAGCGGCGAAGAGATCTCGGGTGACGGCGTGCTGGAGATTCTCCAGGATGGCTTCGGTTTCCTGCGTTCGGCTGATGCGTCCTACTTGGCCGGCCCAGACGACATCTACGTCTCGCCTAGCCAGATCCGCCGTTTCAACCTGCGTACCGGCGACACCATCGTCGGCAAGATCCGCCCGCCGAAGGAAGGGGAGCGTTACTTCGCGCTGCTCAAGGTCGACACGATCAACTTCGACCGTCCGGAAAACGCCAAGAACAAGATCCTGTTCGAGAACTTGACGCCGCTGTTCCCCAACAAGCGCCTGAAGATGGAAGCCGGTAACGGTTCCACCGAAGACTTGACCGGCCGCGTCATCGATCTCTGCGCCCCGATCGGCAAAGGCCAGCGCGGCCTGATCGTCGCCCCGCCAAAAGCGGGCAAGACCATCATGCTGCAGAACATCGCGGCCAACATCACCCGTAACAACCCCGAGTGCCACCTGATCGTGCTGTTGATCGACGAGCGCCCGGAAGAAGTGACCGAAATGCAGCGCACCGTGCGCGGCGAAGTGGTCGCTTCCACCTTCGACGAGCCGCCGACCCGCCACGTGCAGGTTGCCGAGATGGTCATCGAGAAGGCCAAGCGCCTGGTCGAGCACAAGAAAGACGTGGTCATCCTGCTCGACTCGATCACCCGTCTGGCGCGTGCCTACAACACCGTGATCCCAAGCTCCGGCAAGGTCCTCACCGGTGGTGTCGATGCTCACGCCCTGGAGAAGCCAAAACGCTTCTTCGGTGCTGCGCGTAACATCGAGGAAGGCGGTTCGCTGACCATTATCGCCACCGCGCTGGTTGAAACCGGCTCGAAGATGGACGAAGTGATCTACGAAGAGTTCAAAGGTACCGGCAACATGGAGCTGCCGCTGGATCGCCGCATCGCCGAGAAGCGTGTGTTCCCGGCCATCAACATCAACAAGTCGGGTACCCGTCGCGAAGAGCTGCTGACCGCTGACGACGAGCTGCAGCGCATGTGGATTCTGCGCAAGCTGCTGCACCCGATGGATGAGATCGCCGCCATCGAGTTCTTGACTGACAAGCTCAAGCAGACCAAGACCAACGATGAGTTCTTCCTGTCGATGAAGCGCAAGTAAGCGATTCGTTTCACAGGCTGATGATTTGGGGCTGCTGCGCAGTCCTTCGCGGATAAGCCCGCGAAGGGTCGCGCAGCGGCCCCAAGTCATTTTTGCATCCTAAAACGGCTTGATCAGCGCTACACTCTGCACCCCGACCGATACGGCCAACACGAGGCTCACGCATGCAGTATCGCGATTTGCGCGACTTTATCCGTGGCTTGGAACAGCGCGGCGAACTCAAGCGCATCCAGGTTCCGATTTCACCCGTCCTGGAAATGACCGAAGTCTGCGATCGCACCTTGCGTGCCAAGGGCCCGGCGTTGCTGTTCGAAAAGCCTACCGGCTTCGACATTCCAGTGCTCGGCAACCTGTTTGGCACCCCGGAGCGGGTGGCCATGGGCATGGGCGCCGAATCGGTCGACGAGCTGCGTGAAATCGGCAAGCTGCTGGCCTTCCTCAAGGAGCCCGAGCCGCCCAAGGGGCTCAAGGACGCCTGGTCGAAACTGCCGATCTTCAAGAAAGTCGTGTCGATGGCGCCCAAGGTCATCAAAGACGCGGTGTGCCAGGAAATCGTGGTCGAGGGCGAAGACGTCGACCTCAGCCAGTTGCCGATCCAGCACTGCTGGCCGGGCGATGTGGCGCCGCTGATCACCTGGGGCCTGACCGTCACCCGCGGGCCGAACAAAGAACGCCAGAACCTGGGCATCTATCGCCAGCAGGTGATCGGCCGGAACAAGGTCATCATGCGTTGGCTGAGCCACCGTGGCGGCGCTTTGGATTATCGCGAGTGGTGCGAAAAGCATCCTGGCCAGCCATTCCCGGTGGCGGTAGCCCTGGGCGCGGACCCGGCGACCATTCTTGGCGCTGTGACCCCGGTGCCTGACACCCTTTCCGAATACGCCTTCGCCGGCCTGCTGCGCGGCAACCGTACCGAGCTGGTCAAGTGCCGTGGCAGTGACCTGCAGGTGCCGGCCACTGCGGAAATCATCCTGGAAGGGGTGATCCACCCAGGCGAGATGGCCCCCGAAGGCCCATACGGCGACCACACCGGTTACTACAACGAGGTGGACAGCTTCCCGGTGTTCACCATCGAACGCATCACCCATCGGCGTAATCCGATCTATCACAGCACCTACACCGGCCGTCCACCGGATGAGCCGGCGATCCTTGGTGTTGCGCTGAACGAAGTGTTTGTGCCGATCCTGCAGAAGCAGTTCCCGGAGATCATCGACTTCTACCTGCCCCCCGAAGGCTGCTCGTACCGCATGGCGGTAGTGACCATCAAGAAGCAGTACCCAGGCCATGCCAAGCGGGTAATGTTGGGTGTCTGGTCGTTCCTACGACAGTTCATGTACACCAAGTTCGTTATCGTTACCGACGACGACGTCAACGCCCGCGACTGGAACGACGTAATCTGGGCCATCACCACGCGCATGGACCCCAAGCGTGATACGGTGATGATCGACAACACGCCAATCGACTACCTGGACTTCGCGTCGCCGGTATCGGGGCTGGGGTCGAAGATGGGCCTGGATGCAACGCACAAGTGGCCGGGCGAGACTACACGCGAATGGGGCCGAGTCATCGTCAAGGACGATGCCGTCACCCGCCGTATCGATGAGCTGTGGGATCAGTTGGGAATAGATTGATGCAGGTAACGTTGCAGCCGTCCGGGGCGGTACTGGCGCTTGAACCCGGTGAAAGGATTCTCGATGGCGCCCGGCGCCTGGGTTACGACTGTCCGAGCAGCTGCCGCAACGGCAATTGCCACGTCTGCGCTGCGTTGCTGGTGGAAGGGCGGGTGCGCCAGGACGGTGAAGTGCGTGATCACGGCGAACTGTTCACCTGCATCGCCGAGCCGCTGGAGGACTGTATCTTGCTCTGGGACGGTGTACTTGCCTTGGGCGAACTGCCGGTACGAACCTTGGCCTGCACGGTGAGCGAGTGCGTCGAGGTGGGTGGCGACGTCTGGCGCGTGCGCCTGCGCGCTCCGGCCGGCAAGCCGCCGCGTTATCACGCCGGCCAGTACCTGATGATCGAGCGCGACGGCGCCGACAAGGCAGCCTTCTCGCTAGCCTCCGCGCCGCACGGCGGGCGCGATCTGGAGCTGCACGTGCTGGCGCGCGAAGCCAGTGCCGTGGCGCTGATCGAGCAATTGCAGCGCGATGGTATTGCGCGTATCCAGCTGCCGTTTGGCGATGCACATTTGGCCGAGTTGCCCGATGGGCCACTGGTGCTGATCGCCGCCGGCACCGGCATGGGCCAGATGCACAGCCTGGTCGAGCATTGCCGGGCCAATGGCTTCAAGCATCCGGTGCACTTGTATTGGGGCGTGCGTCGTCCGGAAGACTTCTACCAGATCCAGCACTGGGATGAGTGGCAGCGCCTGCCCAACCTGTTCCTGCACAAGGTCGTCAGTGACCTGTGTGGCTGGGAAGGGCGTTGCGGCATGCTGCATGAGGCAGTTTGCGAAGATATCGCCGAACTCAACGATGTGCACGTGTATGCCAGTGGTTCGCCAAATATGGTCTATGCCACGCTCGATGCGTTGGTTGAGGCCGGCATGGATGCGCACCGCATGCGTGCCGATGTGTTCGCCTATGCCCCTCGCAACTGAATAGTTAGTCGACGCTAATAACCAAAGTGTCCGGCGATGATTATAAGGCGGTAAATTGTTACCGCCGCAGCCAATAACTTTCACTATACTCGAAACAATACCGTGCAATCGCTTGCAGGGCCCGTAGTTCGGCGGCTCAGGTGTGCATGGGGGCTTGTGCGATGGATACTTTCTGCCGTACGGTAAGTCCAGTGGAGCGTCACTGAGTTACAGTGGCGTTCTTCGTGAGTTCTCGGGGAATAATGGCGGCAGCTTATGTCGGCAATTGAAAGTCTATCTTGGCAGGTACCCTATCCGCCGTCGCTCGACTTCGGTCAGCAACTGACTCGCGAGCAACTGTTCAATTCGATGCAGTCGACCATGGCGCGCCATCACGGTGGGCCGGTGTGGCTGTTTGCCTATGGCTCACTGATCTGGCGCCCAGAATGTCATTCGGTCGAACGCCAGCGGGCGCGGGTGCATGGCTATCATCGCGGGCTGTACCTGTGGTCGCATGAGCACCGCGGCACGCCGGAGTGCCCAGGGCTGGTGTTCGGGCTCGATCGCGGCGGCTCATGCAGTGGCTTTGCCTATCGCCTGGAGGAGAGCAACCTGGATGAGTCGCTCATGGCCTTGTGGCAGCGCGAGATGCCATACCCTGCGTATCGGCCGCATTGGCTGACTTGCCGCTTGAATGATGGCAGCAAGGTTCAGGCGCTAGGGTTTGTTCTGGAGCGGCATCTGCCGTGCTATGCCGGTGATCTGCCGGATGGCTTGCTCAGCCAGATTCTGGCCAGCGCCAAAGGGCGTTATGGCAGTACCCGTGATTACGTCGAGCAGACCCTCAATGCACTGCGCAGTCACCAGATGCCCGATCGTAATCTTGAGGCGCGGTTCAGGCGTTGCCACAACTTGCGTGAGGTCTGATCTTGTTCGCCATTTGTCAGGTCTCTACCGCGAGATGGCGTGGGAGCGGGCTTGCCCCGCGATAGAGTCGCTCTAGCCTACCTCCTGGCCAAACCTTACCTGGCCAGCACCACCAACTTACCCACAGCCTGGCGCTGCGCCAGTCGCTCGATTGCCGCCCCGGCCTCCGCCAGTGGATAAGTCTGCGACACCAGTGGCTTTACCTTGCCTTCGGCATGCCAGGCAAACAACTGACGGAAGTTGGCTGCATTATCCTCAGGCTGGCGCTGGGCAAACGATCCCCAGAACACCCCGACCACCGAGGCACCCTTGAGCAGCGCCAGGTTCACCGGCAATTGCGGAATCGTCCCACTGGCAAAACCCACCACCAGCAACCTGCCATTCCAGGCCAGGCCGCGTACTGCCTGGTCAAACAACTCACCGCCAACCGGATCGTAGATAACCTCCACGCCCTTGCCGCCCGTCAGGCGCTTGATTTCATCCTTCAGGCTAGCCTTGCTGTAGTCGATCACCTCATCGGCGCCGGCAGCCCTGGCCACCTGCAGTTTCTCTTCGCTACTGGCGGCGGCGATCACCTTGGCGCCCATGGCCTTGCCAATCTCCACTGCGGCAAGCCCTACACCCCCCGAAGCACCAAGTACCAGCAAGGTCTCCCCTGGCTGCAGGTTGGCGCGTTGGCGCAGGGCGTGCATCGAGGTGCCGTAGGTCATGCCAAACGCCGCAGCGGTGGTGAAGTCCATGCTCGGCGGCACTGGCAGCACGTTATAGAAGGGCACCGCCACCTGCTCGGCAAAGGCGCCCCAGCCGGTCAGGGCCATGACCCGGTCGCCGACCTTGAAGGCACCCGCTTTCGCGCCCACGGCGGCAACCACCCCCGCGGCCTCGCCACCTGGCGAGAATGGCAGTGGCGGCTGGAACTGGTATTTGCCTTCGATGATCAGGGTATCGGGGAAGTTGACCCCGGCGGCGTGCACGTCGAGCAGGATCTCGTTGATCTTGGGCGTAGGGCTGGCCGCCTCTTCCAGCACCAGATCGCGCGCCGGGCCAAGGGTTTTGCACAACACAGCTTTCATCGGGGCTATTCCTTTGCGTGTGGTGGCCGATAAGTGTAAGAGGGCCAGTTGCCGGGTCAATGAGCATGGCCCGGCCTGATGGGCTGGCATAAGCCCGGGCTTGGGTTTGAACGAAGTGCTGGGTAAGCTGGCGCCAACTGTATTGAGGAGCGAATTCGTGAAAGCGTGGATCTTGATGGTACTGGCGCTGCTGCTGCCAGCGACGGCCATGGCCGAGGCAGCCAAGGAAGGGGAGCCGAAGGTTTCCTACATCAGCCTGAGCCCGCCCTTTGTCGGCAACTACGCACTCGATGGTAGCCCCAAGCTGCGCGTGTACAAGGCTGACGTGGCCCTGCGAGTGACCGGTGACGCCGCCGCCACTGCGGTCAAGCACCACGAGCCGCTGATCCGTAACCAGCTGGTGGCGCTGTTCACCCAGCAGGCTGTGGATAACATGAGCAACGTCGAGGCCAAGGAGAGGCTGCGTCAGGAAGCCCTGAAGCAGGTGCAGCAGGTGATGGAAGCCGAAGAAGGCAAGCCGATTGTCGAGGATCTGCTGTTCAATAACTTGATTGTGCAGTGATTTGATATCGACCCAGCCTTCTCGCCGGCCAGCCTGCGAAAAAGCTGGGTCAGCCAGCGCGTCACGTCACCTAGCCAGGGCCATGATCGCCGCCCACTGCTCTGGGGTAACCGGCATTACCGACAGTCGCGTGCCTTTGTGCACCAGCGGTAGCTCCTCAAGTGCAGTCTGTTGCTTGAGCAGGCCTAACCCCAGCACCTGCTTGAACGTCTGCACATGCGCTACATCTACCGCGCTCCACGGGTTTTTCTCGGCAGTCGCCTTGGCGTCGTGATAGGGGCTTTCAGGGTCGAGCGCAGTCGGGTCCGGGTAGGCCGCCGCAGTGATCTTGGCGATACCGGCGATGCCTGGTTGCGGGCAGCTGGAGTGGTAGAAGAAGAACGCGTCGCCTACGCTCATTTCCCTCAGGAAATTGCGCGCCTGATAGTTGCGCACGCCGTCCCAGCGCGCCTCGCCCAGGCGGGCCAAGGCTTCGATGGAGAGCTCGTCGGGCTCGGATTTCATCAGCCAATAGGCCATGGATGCTGCTCCTGACAAAGTTTGAAATAACCTGTTGCATGAAACCGACAGCCGGTTGGCGTCAACGTTTGCGTGTCGACGCACGTTGTCGGAAAATGCGCCGATTTTAAGCGACATGCTCCGCCAGCA
The DNA here is from genome assembly GCF_043104195.1 of Pseudomonas sp. xss_2. Taxonomy (NCBI): domain Bacteria; kingdom Pseudomonadati; phylum Pseudomonadota; class Gammaproteobacteria; order Pseudomonadales; family Pseudomonadaceae; genus Pseudomonas; species Pseudomonas sp. xss_2. The sequence goes on along the minus strand of NZ_JBICKL010000038.1, from coordinate 33,946 downwards.
CCGAAAAAGCTAGCGAGCCAGAACAGTTTGCCTAGGGGGGCAATCGATGAACAAACGCAAACCGGACCTGCTTTGGGTCTTGGCCTTCATTTTCGGCCTGGGGGTTGTCACCACCGGTTATGCGCAGAGTTTCTGGGAGCGCAAGATGGACATCGCCTACCAGACGCCCGTCGAGTCTGCCCCGCAACAACGCTAAGCCTCGGCCTGGCGCGCCTTTAGTTGCGTGCCAGGTACCAGCCACGGTCTGAGACCGTTCCTTGCAGCGGTACATCCCAACTGGCCTGGGCCAGTCGCTCTACTTTCTGACACTCATGGGCCAGCCCCAGCAGTAGCGGTTTCTTCCAGTGCTTGCGACGTGCCTGGTAGGCCAGGCTGCGGTCATAGAAGCCACCACCCATACCCAGTCGCCCACCTACTTCATCGAAGCCCACCAACGGCAGCAGGATCAAGTCCAGCGCCCAGATTGGCCGTTGCCGCTTGCGCTCGACTACAGGTTCCGGAATCCGGAAGCGATTGGGCCGTAGTTTTTCCCCATGCTCGAATCGCTGAAACACCATGCGCGTCGCTGGCCAGGCATGCAGCACTGGCAAATAGGTGCGCTTGCCCCGGCGTTGGGCTTCGCGCAGCAGCAGGCGTGGGTCGATCTCGCCATCGTTGGGAAGGTACAGGGCAATGTGCTTGGCCCGGCGAAACAGCGGGTGCTGCGCAAGCTGGCGGTACAGGCCGAGGGTCGCCTGGCGTTGCTGGGCCGGGGTAAGGGCGCGGCGGGCATTGCGCAGCAGGCGGCGGAGTTGAGGGCGGGTGAGCGGCGCGGTGTCGGTCATGGCACGGGCGTTCCCAGAGGTGTCGGCCGCCGTGGCGGCCAAACCAATTGCCCGCCGAGGAGGCGGGCAATGAAGCATTCAGGCTCCCCGATAAGACCGCTATCGGTGTAGCCCTTGAACCCGAAAGTTCAAGGTGGAGATTGCAGGGGGCGTTAAGGCTTTCCGTCGGGCGGACATGCACACCGGCCCCAGCGTGCAACCCCCGTGGTTGTGCGTATCGGCTCAGGGACATAACCGACTGGCGCATCCCCCAGGGAGTGGCGCCAGTATACCAACCTCAGCCGTTTTTGGTACCCGTGTCGTCGGCCAATGCATTGTCGACCCGCTCCAGCAGGTCACGCACCTGCTCACGGGTAGTGCCGCCGCTGACCACATCCGGAGTGTCCTGACGGTGCAGCATTTCGTGGGTGATGTTCAGCGCTGCCATGACCGCGATGCGATCAGCGCCGATCACCTTGCCGCTGCTGCGGATCTCACGCATCTTGCCGTCCAGGTAGCGTGCCGCGCTGACCAGGTTGTTGCGCTCCTCGGGCGGACAGATGATCGAGTATTCCTTATCGAGGATCTGGACGGTGACGCTATTGCTTGAACTCATGAGTCTTGCTCCAGGGCCTTGAGCCGCAAGATCATCGATTCGACCTTGCGCCTTGCGATCTCGTTCTTGTCGATGAGGTGGGCGCGCTCTTCGCGCCAGGATTTTTCCTGAGCTACTAGGAGTGCATTTTGCCGTTTAAGTTGCTCGACGCGCTCGATCAGCAACTCAAATCGGCTCATCAGCGCTTGCAGGTCGTTGTCTTGCATGGGTTGCACTCGTTTCGCTCCATCGTTGACTGCCTGGCGATCATGCCTGTGCCAGGCCCTCGGCGGCCAGTGCCGATGGTCTTGGCGCGCCTGCCGGTGCTAGGATACAAGGTCTTCATTCTAGACATTGCGCCGTCTGGCGCCTAGCAGCCCATGCCCAATACACAATCGCCCTACATCGCCTTCGCCATGTTGCTTTCGAGCAATGGCCACCCTGTCACCCCTGCCGAGCTGCATGGCCTGCTGATCGGCCGCAGCTGCGCCGGCGCCGGGTTCGATGCCGATGCCTGGCTGGCTGACGCAGCCCAGCTGCTCGAGACCGAGCCTGGTGACACAGTTCGCAATGCTTTGATCGGCCTGCAAGAGATGGTCAAGGCCGAGCTCACCGGCGAAGACGTCGCCATCGTCCTGCTGCTGCCGACCGACGACGCTGCGCTGGCCGACCGTGCCGCCGCGCTGGGCCAGTGGTGCCAGGGTTTTATCAGTGGTTTCGGCCTGAATGCCGGCGGCAAGGACCTGTCCACCGACGCCAAGGAAGTGCTGCAGGACCTGGTAGCCATTTCCCAGGTCCAGGAAGCGCTGGAAGAGTCCGAAGACGGCGAAAGCGACTACATGGAGGTCATGGAGTACCTGCGCGTCGCCCCGTTGCTGCTGTTCACGGAGTTGAACACCCCAGCAGCACCTGCGCCAAAGCCATCGCTGCATTGATCTGAACGGGGTCGTTTGCCCATGAGCCACATACCCAAGGCGGAGTATGCCCGTCGGCGCAAGGCGCTGATGGCGCAGATGGTCCCCAACAGCATCGCCATCCTGCCAGCCGCTGCGGTTGCCATTCGCAACCGCGACGTTGAGCACGTGTACCGCCAGGACAGCGACTTCCAGTACCTCAGCGGCTTCCCGGAGCCAGAGGCGGTGATCGCGCTGATTCCTGGTCGCGAGCATGGCGAGTACGTGCTGTTCTGCCGTGAGCGCAACCCTGAGCGCGAGCTGTGGGATGGCCTGCGCGCCGGCCAGGAAGGCGCGGTGCGCGACTTTGGCGCCGACGATGCCTTCCCGATCACCGATATCGACGAGATCCTGCCGGGTCTGATCGAAGGGCGCGATCGGGTCTACACCGCCATGGGCAGCAACCCCGAGTTCGATCGCCGGCTGATGGACTGGATCAACGTCATACGCTCCAAGGCGCGCCTCGGTGCCCAGCCGCCGAACGAATTCGTTGCCCTGGATCACCTGCTGCACGACATGCGCCTGTATAAATCGGCGGCAGAGGTGAAGGTGATGCGCGCTGCTGCGGACATTTCAGCCCGCGCCCATGTGCGGGCCATGCAGGCCTGTCGCGCCGGGCTCTACGAATACAGCCTGGAAGCCGAGCTGGACTACGAGTTCCGCAAGGGCGGGGCGAAGATGCCGGCCTACGGCTCGATCGTCGCTGCCGGGCGCAACGGCTGCATCCTGCACTACCAGCAGAACGACGCCTTGCTCAAGGACGGCGATCTGGTGTTGATCGACGCCGGTTGCGAGATCGACTGCTACGCCAGCGACATCACCCGCACCTTCCCGGTCAGCGGGCGGTTTACGCCAGAGCAGAAGGCGATCTACGAACTGGTGCTCAAGGCTCAGGCGGCAGCGTTTGCCGAGATCGCCCCTGGCAAACACTGGAACCACGCCCATGAAGCGACCGTGCGGGTGATCACCGAAGGGTTGGTCGAGCTGGGGCTGCTCAAAGGCGAAGTGCAGGCGCTGATCGACGCCGAGGCGCATCGCGCCTTCTACATGCACCGCGCCGGGCACTGGCTGGGTATGGATGTGCATGACGTTGGCGAATACAAGGTTGGTGGTCAGTGGCGAGTGCTCGAACCGGGCATGGCGCTGACCGTCGAGCCGGGCATCTACATTGCCGCCGACAACCAGGATGTGCCGAAGAAATGGCGTGGCATCGGGATCAGGATCGAGGACGACGTGGTCGTGACCAAGCAAGGCTGTGAAATTCTTACCTCGGGCGTGCCACGTACTGTCGCCGAGATCGAGGCGCTGATGGCTGACGCACGCAGGGACGTGGCATGACCCGGGTCAACCTGGCGATCATTGGCGGCGGCCTGGTCGGTGCCAGCCTGGCCCTGGCCTTGCAGGCCGGCGCCAAGGCGCGGGGCTGGAAGATCCTGTTGATCGAGCCGTTCGCGCCTGGCGACAGCTTCCAGCCGAGCTACGATGCGCGCTCCTCAGCGCTGTCGTTCGGCACTCGGCAAATCTACGAGCAACTTGGCGTGTGGCAAACCCTCAGCCCGCGCGCCGAGCCGATCCGCCAGATCCACGTGTCCGACCGGGGCCGCTTCGGCGCTACCCGTCTGGATGCCAGCGAAGAAGGCGTGCCAGCGCTGGGTTACGTGGTGGAAAACGCCTGGCTTGGCCAGTGCCTGTGGCAAAGCCTGGACCGCGACGTCGTCAGCTGGCGCTGCCCGGCCGAGGTCAAGGCCATGCAGCCGATCGAGGGCGGCTATCGCTTGCAGCTCGATGATGACACCAGCCTTGAGTGCGACCTGGCGGTGCTGGCCGATGGTGGTCGTTCCGGCCTGCGTGAGCAACTGGGCATCCATGTGCGGCGCCGACCCTACGACCAGAGCGCGCTGATCGCCAATATCAGCCCCGGCGAGGCCCATGCTGGCCAAGCCTTCGAGCGCTTCACAGAGCAAGGCCCGATGGCGTTGCTGCCGTTACCTGAGAACCGCTGCGCGCTGGTCTGGACCCGCCAGGGAATGGATGCCAAGCGCCTTGCCGAAATCGACGAGCGCAGCTTCCTGCGTGAGTTGCAGGACGTGTTTGGCTACCGCCTTGGCGCACTGCGCCAGGTTGGCGTGCGACACCTCTACCCGCTGGCGCTGGTCGAGGCCGAGGAGCAGGTGCGCCCCCATCTGGTCGTGCTGGGCAATGCCGCGCACAGCCTGCACCCGATTGCCGGGCAGGGCTTCAACCTGTCCCTGCGCGATGTGCAGACCCTCGCCGAAGGCCTGTTGGCCGGCCCTGCGCAGCCGGGCGATCTGGCGACCTTGCAGGTCTATCACCAGCGTCAGCGTCTGGATCAGGCGCTGACCATCGGCTTTTCCGACCAGGTCACTCGCGTATTTGGCAGCGGTCAGCCCTTGCTGGCGGCCGGGCGCAATCTCGGACTGTTGGGCCTCGACTTGCTGCCACCGGCCAAACGCTGGTTCGCTCGCCAGGCCATGGGCCTGGGCACTCGGCCTGACCTGCGGGGTCGCGCATGAGCGACCCACGCAAGCTCGCGCGCAAGGCCCGGATGCTGCGCTGGCTGCTCAACTTCTACCCGCCTTACCTGGGCGCCGGTATCCGTGTGCAGCACATCAGCCCGGACATGAGCAGCGTCAAGGTGTGCATGAAGCTGACCCGCTGGAACCGCAACTATGTCGGCACCCAGTTCGGTGGCAGCCTGTACTCGATGGTCGACCCGTTCTACATGCTGCTGCTGATCGAGCGCCTGGGCCGCGAATACATCGTCTGGGATAAAGCCGCCAGCATCGATTTCATCTCCCCTGGCAAAGGCCCGGTGTACGCCGAGTTTCATGTCGACGACGCAATGCTCGACGACATCCGCCAGCAGACCGCCAGCGGCAAGAAGTACCTGCCCCGTCTGCAGGTCGATATCCGCGATGGTGCCGGTGAGCTGGTGGCGCGGGTCGATAAAACCCTTTATGTACGGCTCAAGCCGCAAGCGAGGCAGGCGTAAAGCATGGAAATGCGCGCAGATCTGTTGATTGTCGGTGCCGGTATGGTGGGCAGCGCACTGGCCCTGGCGTTGCACCACAGCGGCCTGGAAATTCTCCTGCTCGACGGCGGCCCGCTGTCGGTCAAACCCTTTGATCCACAGGCGGCGTTCGAGCCCCGTGTCAGTGCCCTGTCGGCGGCCAGTCAGCGTATTCTCGAGCGCCTGGGCGCTTGGGAGGGTATCGCCGCGCGCCGGGCTTCGCCGTATTCGGACATGCATGTCTGGGATGGCAGCGGCACTGGCCAGATCCACTTCTCGGCAGCCAGTGTGCACGCCCAGGTACTGGGCCATATCGTCGAGAACCGGGTAGTGCAAGATGGCCTGCTGGATCGGCTGCACGACAGCGATATCGGCCTGCTGGCCAACGCCCGTCTGGAACAGATGCGCCGCTCCGGTGACGAGTGGCTGCTGACCCTGGCCGATGGCCGGCGCCTGCGCGCACCGTTGGTGGTGGCGGCGGACGGCGCCAACTCGGCGGTGCGGCGCCTGACCGGTTGCCAAACGCGCGAATGGGATTACCTGCATCAGGCGATCGTCACCAGCGTGCGCTGCAGCGAGCCGCACCAGGCGACCGCCTGGCAGCGGTTCACCGATGAGGGGCCGTTGGCGTTTCTACCGCTGGCCCGCGACGACGGCCAGCATTGGTGCTCGATTGTCTGGTCGACCACCCCCGAGCAGGCCGAGCAGGCCATGGCGATGGACGATGAAGCGTTCTGCCAGGCGCTAGGCAGGGCTTTTGAGGGCCGTCTGGGCGAAGTGCTGGAGGCCGACCCACGGGTGTGTGTGCCGCTGCGGCAGCGCCATGCCAAGCGCTATGTGGATGAAGGGCTGGCGCTGATCGGCGATGCTGCGCATGTGATCCACCCGCTGGCCGGGCAGGGGGTCAACCTGGGTTTCCTCGATGCGGCAGTGCTGGCTGAAGAGCTTGGGCGGGCTTGCGAGCGGGGTGAGCGTTTGGCGGATGTGAAGGTGCTCAGTCGCTATGAGCGTCGGCGCATGCCGCACAATTTGGCGCTGATGGCGGCAATGGAGGGCTTTGAGCGGTTGTTCCAGGCTAATCCGTTGCCGCTGCGTTGGTTGCGTAATAGCGGGTTGAGGATCGTTGAGCAGATGCCGGAGGCCAAGGCGCTGTTCGTGCGGCAGGCGTTGGGGCTTTCTGGGGATTTGCCGGAATTGGCTCGGGCCTGAGGTTCTTGCGACCGCTTTGCGGCCCGTCGCAGGCTGCGCCAGCGCCTATAGAGTTTCGCAATGTGTGTGGGCGCTGGCGGAGCTTGCTGGCCCCTCAAGAAGGAAATGGCAACATCTGGTAACGCCTGTAAGGGTGAGTCGCATAATGGGAAACACTACCATTTGCACCTCTAGATCCCGCGAGGAGTTACCCCGATGTTGCCACGCAAGCCCCTACTGGCCGCCCTGGCCCTGACCCTGTTCGGCGGCACCGCCCAGGCGGCGGACGAAGTGGTGGTGTATTCCTCGCGCATCGATGAGCTGATCAAGCCGGTGTTCGACGCCTATACCGCCAAGACCGGCGTCAAGATCAAGTTCATCACCGACAAAGAAGCCCCACTGATGCAGCGCATCAAGGCCGAGGGCGACAACGGCGTGGCCGACCTGCTGCTCACCGTCGACGCCGGTAACCTCTGGCAAGCCGAGCATATGGGCATCCTGCAGCCGATCAAGTCGGACGTCATCGACGCCAACATCCCCGCCCAGTATCGCTCCAGCTCCCACGACTGGACGGGCCTGAGCCTGCGCGCACGAACCATCGCCTACTCCACCGAGCGGGTCAAACCCGAAGAGCTGAGCACCTACGAGGCCCTGGCCGACAAGCACTGGGAAGGCCGCTTGTGCCTGCGCACTGCGAAAAAGGTCTACAACCAGTCGCTGACCGCCACCCTGATCGAGAACCACGGCGAGGCCAAGACCGAGCAGATCATCAAGGGCTGGGTCAACAACCTGTCCACTGACGTGTTCTCCGATGATACCGCCGTGCTCCAGGCCATCGAGGCTGGCCAGTGCGATGTGGGCGTGGTCAACACTTACTACTATGGCCGCCTGCACAAGCAGCAGCCGAGCCTGCCGATCAAGTTGTTCTGGCCTAACCAGGGCGACCGTGGGGTACACGTCAACCTCTCGGGCATCGGCCTGACCAAGCATGCGCCACACCCTGAGGCGGCCACGAAACTGGTGGAATGGATGACCGGTGAAGAAGCGCAGAAGCTGTTTGCCGACATCAACCAGGAGTTCCCGGCCAACCCTAAGGTCAAGCCTTCTGCGGAAGTTGCGGCGTGGGGCAGCTTCAAGGCTGACAGCATTGCGGTGGAAGTGGCGGGCAAGCGTCAGGCAGAAGCTATTCGCTTGATGGATCGGGCTGGCTGGAACTAAGCGCCAGGCTTTATCCTTCTGCGGCCCTTGCAGGCCGTATCGCGGGGCAAGCCCGCTCCCACGCACACCGTGCATACGCGGCTGGCGTGGGAGCGGGCTTGCCCCGCGATGCATTCGCCATTTTCACTCAGGATTGAGCTTTGTCCCACGCCCCGCAACGTCGCTGGTACCTCCCGGTTTCCCTGGTCGCCGCCCTGGTCCTGCTGCCCCTGAGCGTCCTGCTGCTCTCGTGGCAGTCGATCGACCTGCAGATCTGGTCGCACCTGCTCGACACGCAGATGAGCCGTCTGCTGGGCAATACCCTGACCTTGGTGCTGGGCGTGGGCCTCGGGGTAACCGTGCTTGGTGTGAGCCTGGCTTGGCTGACCAGCCTCTGCGAGTTTCCCGGCAGGCGCTGGCTAGACTGGGCGTTGATGCTGCCATTCGCCATTCCGGCCTACGTGCTGGCGTTCGTCTTCGTTGGCCTGCTGGATTTCGCCGGGCCTGTGCAGAGCGCGCTGCGCGAGGTGTTCGGGCCGATGCGCCTGCCACGGGTGCGCTCTACCGGCGGCGTGATCATCGTCCTGGTGTTGGTGTTCTACCCCTATGTGTACCTGCTGGCGCGTACCGCCTTCATCGCCCAGGGCAAAGGCCTGATGGAAGCCGCGCGGGTGTTGGGCATGTCGCCGCTGCAAGCCTTCTGGCGGGTGGCCCTGCCGATGGCCAGGCCGGCTATCGGGGCGGGCATTGCCCTGGCGCTGATGGAAACGCTGGCAGATTTCGGCGCGGTGGCGGTGTTCAACTTCGATACCTTCACCACTGCGATCTACAAGACCTGGTACGGCTTCTTCAGCCTCTCCAGCGCAGCGCAACTGGCCAGCCTGCTGTTGTTGGTGGTGATGCTGGTGCTGTACGGCGAGCGCCGCGCTCGCGGGGCGAGCCGCACTGGCAACGAGCGGCCACGCGGGCAGGCGCTGTATCACTTGCGCGGCTTCAAGGCGCTGGCGGCCAGCGGCTGGTGCATGCTGGTGTTTGCCTGCGCCTTCGTCATTCCGCTGCTGCAACTGTTGGCGTGGTTCTGGCAGCGCGGTCGGCATGATCTGGATGAGCGCTATGTCGGCCTGGTGCTGCACACCCTTTACCTGGGCGCCATGGCAGCGTTGATCACCGTGAGTGTCGCGCTGCTGCTGGCCTTCGCCCGCCGCCAGGCGCCAACCAGATTTATCCGGGCCGGGGTCGGCTTGGCCAACCTTGGCTACGCCTTGCCTGGCTCGGTGCTGGCGGTGTCGATCATGCTGGCGTTCAGTTACCTGGACAATCAGTTGGTGGTGCCACTGTCCAAGTGGCTTGGCGGCGCCGGCAAACCCTTGCTGCTGGGCAGCCTGGCCGCCTTGTTGATGGCCTATCTGGTGCGCTTCATCGCCGTGGCCCATGGCCCGCTGGAAAGTACGCTGGAGCGCATACGTCCGTCCCTGCCGGAGGCATCGCGCAGTCTTGGGGTGGGCGGGCCAAGATTGTTTTTCAAGGTATATCTGCCGCTGTTGGTGCCTGGTGCCCTGAGCGCCGCTTTGCTGGTGTTCGTCGATGTTCTCAAAGAGATGCCGGCGACTTTGCTGATGCGTCCGTTCGGCTGGGACACCCTTGCGGTACGGGTGTTCGAGATGACCAGCGAAGGTGAATGGGCACGCGCTTCGCTGCCGGCCTTGACCTTGGTGATGGTGGGCTTGCTGCCGGTCATCGGGCTGATTCGCCGTTCAGCTCGGCGCCCGGGTCACACTCACTGAGGATGCCAGTCCGCGCCCTTGCGGCTACAATGCGCGGCATTCGCTGCGGCGGGTCCTACAAGAAAAGGTGACGATTAAACGTTGTCGACCGCCGCTGCTTCGCCACGCCCGGAAGGAGAAACCCATGGGACAGCGCACGCCTCTGTACGACCTGCATCTGGCGCTAGGCGCCAAAATGGTCGATTTCGGCGGTTGGGACATGCCCCTGCACTATGGCTCGCAAGTCGAGGAGCACCATCAGGTGCGCAGTGACTGCGGGGTGTTCGACGTCTCGCACATGACCGTGATCGATGTCTATGGCAACGCCGCCACGGCCTGGTTGCAGCACCTGCTGGCCAATGATGTGGCCCGTCTTGAGGGTATCGGCAAGGCGCTCTACAGCACCCTGCTCAACCATGACGGCGGGGTGGTCGACGATCTGATCGTCTATCGCACTGAAGATGGCTATCGCCTGGTGGTCAACGCGGCCACCCGCGACAAAGTGCTGGCCTGGCTGCACGCGCATAGTGCAGGGTACGAAGTCGGTTTCGAAGAACGTGCGGAGTTGGCGATCCTGGCCATCCAGGGCCCCCGCGCCCGCGACAAAGTTGCCGAGCTGGTCAGTGCCCCACGTGCAGCGGTGATTCGCGAGCTGAAGCCGTTCGAAGGGGTGATCGAAGGCGACTGGTTCGTCGCCCGCACCGGCTATACCGGTGAAGATGGCCTGGAGATCATCCTGCCCGGTGAGCAAGCCCCGGCATTCTTCAACGACCTGGTCGGAGCCGGCATCGCCCCCAGTGGCCTCGGTGCCCGCGATACCCTGCGCCTGGAAGCCGGGATGAACCTCTACGGCCAGGACATCGACGAGCAGCATACCCCGCAAACCTCCAACCTCGGCTGGTGCATCGCCTGGGAGCCCGCTGAACGCGACTTCATCGGTCGTGCCGGCCTGCTCAAGGAAATCGAGCACGGCGTGCAGGAAAAACTGGTCGGTCTGGTGCTCGAAGAGCGTGGTGTATTGCGTGCGCATCAAGTGGTGCGTGTCGCCGGGATTGGCGAAGGAGAGATCACCAGTGGTAGTTTCTCTCCTACGCTGAGCAAATCCATTGCCCTGGCGCGTGTACCGATGGCGACCGGCGACCGGGCCGAGGTCGAGATTCGTGGTAAGTGGTACCCGGTGCGGGTGGTCAAACCGACCTTCGTGCGCCACGGCAAGATTCTGATCTGAACATTTTTCTGGCGGGCCGACCGCTGACCCCTATCGAGGATTACAAGACATGAGCAATATCCCCGCCGACCTGCGTTTTGCCGAAAGCCACGAGTGGGCTCGCCTGGAAGCCGATGGCAGTGTGACCGTGGGCATCAGCGACCACGCCCAGGAAGCCCTGGGTGACGTGGTGTTCGTCGAACTGGCGGAAGTTGGCAAGGTCTTCGCCGCTGGCGATGCAGCTGGCGTGGTCGAGTCGGTCAAGGCCGCTTCGGATATCTACGCCCCGGTCGGTGGCGAAGTGATCGCCGTCAACGAGGCCCTGGGTGACAGCCCTGAGGAGCTGAACAACGATCCGTACGCTGCCTGGATCTTCAAGCTCAAGCCGGCCAACCCTGCCGAGCTGGACAAACTGCTGGACGCTGCTGGCTACGCTGCCGCCATCGGCGAGTAAGTTTTCCCGCAACATCGACGATCCCTTCCTAGACTTGTAAGTCTCTCTGTAGGAGCGGGCTTGTCCCGCGATCAAGGGCAAGGCCCTTGCCATCCAGCGCTGATGGCAGGGCAGGCCTGGTCGCACGACAAGCCGCAGCGGCCAACCGCCGCTCCTGCATGGGTTTCTGGTCGAGGAAGAGGTCGCCATGTCCCAGTCGCCATCCCTGAGTCAACTGCAAGAGCTCAACCCGTTTCTGCGTCGTCACCTGGGGCCTGATGCCTCGGAGCAGAAAGCCATGCTCGACGCCTTGGGCGTCGCCAGCCGCAGCGAACTGATCGAGCAGACCGTTCCCCCTGGCATCCGCCTGAACCGCCCCCTCGATTTGCCCGCAGCCCTCGATGAGCAGGCCGCCCTGTCCAAGCTCGCTGCACACGCCGCCCAGAACCAACTGTGGACCAGCCTGATCGGCATGGGCTATCACGGCACCCTCACGCCGACCGTGATCCTGCGCAACGTGCTGGAAAATCCAGGGTGGTACACCGCCTATACGCCGTATCAGCCAGAGATCGCCCAGGGGCGCCTGGAGGCCTTGCTGAACTTCCAGCAGATGGTCATCGACCTCACTGGCCTCGCCCTGGCCAATGCCTCGCTGCTCGATGAAGCCACCGCCGCGGCCGAAGCCATGGCCTTGGCCAAACGCGTGGCGAAGAGCAAAAGCAATGCGTTCTTCGCCGACCAGCACTGTCACCCGCAGACCCTGTCGGTGCTCAAGACCCGCGCCGAAGGCTTTGGCTTCGAGCTGATCGTCGACGCTGTGGATAACTTGGCCAAGCATCAGGTGTTTGGTGCGCTCTTGCAGTACCCCGATACCCATGGCGAAGTGCGCGACCTGCGCCCGCTGATCGAGCAATTGCATAAGCAGCAGGCGCTGGCCTGCGTTGCCGCCGACATCCTCAGCCTGGTCGTGCTCGCGCCGCCCGGCGAACTGGGCGCAGACGTGGTGCTCGGTTCGACCCAGCGCTTTGGCGTACCGATGGGCTACGGCGGCCCGCATGCCGCCTATTTTGCCTGCCGCGACGAGTTCAAGCGGGCCATGCCCGGGCGCATCATCGGCGTCTCCCGCGATGCTCGGGGCAACACCGCGCTGCGTATGGCCCTGCAAACCCGTGAACAGCATATTCGCCGCGAGAAGGCCAATTCCAACATCTGCACAGCACAAGTGCTGCTGGCCAATATCGCCGGCTTCTACGCGGTCTATCACGGCCCCGAAGGTTTGCTGCGCATCGCCCAACGCGTGCACCGGCTGACCTTCATTCTTGCCGCAGGCCTGGAAGCCAAAGGCATCAAAAGGCTCAATCAGCACTTCTTCGACACCCTCACGCTCGAGGTCGGTGGCACCCAGGCAGCGGTCATCGAGAGCGCTGAAGCGGCGCGAATCAACCTGCGTATTCTCGGCCGAGGGCACTTGGGCGTGAGCCTGGATGAAACCTGCGACGAGGCGACAGTGCTGCGCCTGTTCGACGTGTTCCTCGGTGTTGACCATGGCCTGGATATCGCCACGCTGGATCAGCAAGCCCACCCCGAGGGCATCCCAGGCGCCCTGGTGCGGCGCACGCCGTTCCTCGCCCACCCGGTATTCAACCTGCATCACAGCGAAACCGAGATGCTGCGCTACCTCAAGCAGCTGGAGAACAAAGACCTGGCGCTCAACCAGTCGATGATCCCGCTTGGCTCCTGCACCATGAAGCTCAACGCCACCAGCGAAATGATCCCGATCACCTGGCCAGAATTTGCCAACCTGCACCCGTTCGCCCCCGCGGCCCAGGCCGTGGGCTACAAGGCGATGATCGACGAGCTGGAAAGCTGGTTGTGCGCCATTACCGGCTTCGATGCGATCTGCATGCAGCCCAACTCAGGCGCCCAGGGCGAATATGCCGGGCTGATGGCGATCACCCGCTATCACCGCAGCCGCAAGCAGCCGCTGCGTACGCTCTGCCTGATCCCGTCTTCGGCGCATGGCACCAATCCGGCTTCGGCGCAGATGGCTGGCATGGAGGTGGTGATCGTTGACTGTGATGAACAGGGCAACATCGACCTTGCCGATCTCAAGGCCAAGGCACAGGCAGCCGGCGAACGGCTTTCCTGCCTGATGGTCACCTACCCCTCGACCCATGGTGTGTATGAGGAGGGCATTCGCGAGATCTGCGAGGTCATCCACCAACAGGGCGGCCAGGTGTACATGGACGGCGCCAATCTCAACGCCCAGGTCGGGCTGGCGCGGCCAGCGGATATCGGCGCCGATGTGTCGCACATGAACCTGCACAAGACCTTCTGCATACCCCACGGCGGTGGTGGCCCAGGCATGGGCCCGATAGGCGTGCGCGCTCATCTTACACCGTTCGTCGCCAGCCACCCGGTAGTCCCGGTGCCTGGCCTGGACCCTAACAACAGCGCAGTCAGTGCCGCGCCCTGGGGCAGTGCGAGCATCTTGCCGATCAGCTGGATGTACATCGCCATGATGGGGCCACAACTGGCCGATGCCAGCGAGGTGGCGATCCTGTCCGCCAACTACCTGGCCAGCCAGCTCAGTGGCGCCTTCCCGGTGCTCTACCGTGGGCGCAATCAGCGCGTGGCGCACGAATGCATTCTCGATCTGCGGCCACTCAAGGCGCAGACCGGCATCAGCGAAGAGGATGTCGCCAAGCGCCTGATGGACTATGGCTTTCATGCGCCGACCATGTCGTTCCCGGTGCCAGGGACGTTGATGGTCGAACCGACCGAAAGTGAGTCGAAGGCTGAGCTGGATCGCTTTATCGAGGCGATGCTGGCGATTCGTGCGGAGATTGCCCAAGTACAGGAAGGAAACTGGCCGGCCGAGGACAACCCGCTCAAGCATGCCCCGCATACCTTGGCCGATGTGTTGGGTGGTTGGAATCGGCCATATAGCCTGGAGCAGGGCATTGCGCCGAGCGCACATGTGTGCCAGCACAAGTATTGGCCGGCGGTGAACCGGGTCGACAACGTGTATGGGGACAGGAACCTGTTCTGTGCCTGTGTACCGGTTGAGGCCTACCGCTGAAGGGGCGCCGGTAGCGGGCTCTTGGCGGCGGTCGGGTGCCCCCGCTGAACTGCTCCCACAGCAACAGCGCCGACCCTCAGTGCTGTGTGGTCCCTGTAGCTGGTTTGTGGGAGCAGCGAACTGTTGTGCTGGGCTGCAAGGCAGCAGCCCCACGATTGTGGCTACTCCTCGCTGTCACAGGCAATCAACTGCTTGACCAATCCCTGCGCCAACGGCGACAAGCCATACCCGACCCGGCTCACCACCCCATAGCGGGTGTAGCACTCTTGTTCCTGCTCCGGCGTCAGGTCCGCCAACTGCAGCGCCAGCAACCCTCGCTCACCCTGATACGGCCGCAAGTTGGCACTACAGGCGATGCCGATGGTGTCCGAGTGCAGCACCACATTGAGCAGCGCATAGCCATGCTCGCATTCCACGCTAGGCAGAAAATCCTGGCGACCACTGAGGTCGCTGAGGATCTTGCGGATATTCGGCGGGCGGAAGGTGGTCGCCAGGGGGTAATCGAACAGGTCTCGCGCACGTACCTCGGCTTGCTCGGTCAACGGATGCCCGGCGCGGCAGCAGAAGTGCCAGCGCTGCGGCGTCAGCTTGTGCACGCGGTAATCCGGATCAGCCTCGAACTGGCGGGTGTCGGCCACGAAGAACTCAATCTCCTCGGCAATCAACTTGCGGTTCAACGCCTGCCAGTTATCCACCTGGAAACAGGTGCGCGCCGCCGGAAACTCACTGACGAAACGCGCCACCGCGCGGGGCACCAAGCCGCCCGCCGGCGCAGGCCCTGAGCCGAAGCGCACCACCCCAGTGGTCGCGCCGTTGAACTGGTTGATCTCGTTGACCAGGTTGTGTGCGCCATGCACCAACCGCCGTGAGTGCTCCAGCACCAGCAAGCCTTGCCGAGTCGGCGCCAGCTCCTTGCTGGCGCGGTCGACCAGGCGGCAGCCAACGTTGTGCTCCAGGGTCTGAATGCTGCGGCTGAAGGCCGATTGCGAAAGGTTCACCGCCGCCGCCGCGGCGACAAAGCTGCGGTGTTCGACAAGGGCGATGTAGTGGCGCAGCTGACGAAGATCTATATGCATTTTCTACATGAAAACTTTCGGTGAAATGCAATTGATGGGAAGGGTTGTGACCCTTATAAAGGGTGTTACTTATTCCACAAAATATGAATTGCACATATTTATAGATCTTAAAAGAATATAAGTCTGCCTGACCGCGATTCGGTTCCGACAACGGAAATGCTCGCCACGGCCCATGCCTCAAGGAGCATTGCATGTCCCGAATCTATCGTTGGCCCGCGCGCGCATCACTATTCGCCCTGCAACCTTTAGCCGCTGGCGTGCTGCTGGCCGCCGCTGGCAACAGCTTTGCTGACGAGCCGGTCAGCGCCACCCCGGCGGTGGAGCAAGCCGCCAAGCTCGGCACCGTTACCGTCAATGCGCGTCGCCGCGAGGAAACCGCGCAGAGCGTGCCCACGCCGATTAGCGTGCTGGGCAGCGAAACCCTGGAAACCCAGCGCATCTACCGGGTACAGGACCTCCAACAGCTAGTACCGAGCACCAACGTGGCCTACGTTCACGCCCGCCAGTCGAGCATCTCGATCCGTGGCCTGGGCAACAACCCGGCCAGCGACGGCCTGGAAGGCAGCGTCGGCATCTATCTGGACAACGTCTATCTTGGTCGCCCGGGCATGGCCGTGTTCGACCTGCTCGACGTCGAGCAGCTGGAAGTGCTGCGCGGCCCGCAGGGCACGCTGTTCGGTAAGAACACCACCGCCGGGGTGCTCAACATCACCACCCGCAAACCGACCTTCCATCGCGAAGGCAGCGTGCAGTCGTCGCTGGGCGAGGATGGCTACTGGCAGACCCAGGGCAGTTTCTCCGGGCCGATCAGCGACACCTTGGCCGGGCGCATCAGCGCCTACCACACCGAAGACGACGGCTATGTGAAGAACGTCCACGACGGCCACGACCTCAATGGTGGCAAGCGTCAGGGCTTTCGTACCCAGCTGCTGTTCCAGCCAAGCGAAACCTTCAACCTGCGCTGGATCGGCGAGTACAACGAGGAGAATTCCGACAACGGCATTCTCAGCCTGTACAGCACCGGCCCGACCATCAATGGCGTCAACCGCTACGAAAGCCTGGCCGCCCAGGCTGGCGCCACGCTGGTGTCGGGCAAGGATCGCAAGGTCAACTTCGATGCCGAGCAGCAGGTCACGGTGTTCCAGGGGGGAACGTCGGTAGAGGCCAATTGGACCCTACCCAACGATTTCACCCTGACTTCGATCAGCGCCTACCGCTGGTGGGACTTCACCCCGCGCAACGACGATGGGCTGGATGTGCCGGTGTTCTACAGCGCCGGGGTCTCGGTGCGCGACAAGCAGTATTCGCAGGAGATTCGCCTGGCCTCGCCCACCGGCGGCTTGTTCGACTATGTCCTGGGTGCCTACTATTTCAAGCAGGACCTGGATAACAAGTCGTTCACCTATTACGGCCCGCAGGCCGATATCTGGAACCAGACGCCCGCTGGCGCCCTGGCCAACGTCAACACCATCGGCAATGGCCACATCGATACCGACAGCTACGCGCTGTTCGCCCAAGGCACCTGGCACCTCACCGAGCGCCTGGATTTCACTGCCGGAGTGCGCGGTACGTATGAAGAGAAGAGCGCCTGGGTCACCCGCGATGCCCCGTCTGGCGGCGCGGCGGTATCTGGAGCGGCGGCGGCGGCGCGCAATGGTCGCGTCGGCGCCTACGATTCGGGTGACCTCAACCAGTACAGCTTCAGCCCCTCGGGCCTGCTTAGCCTGAGCTACCGCTTTACCGACGACCTGCTGGGCTACGCCAGCCTCACCCACGGCGAGAAGTCGGGCGGGGTCAACCTGACCGTCGGCGCCGCGCCACGGCTTGGAACCGATTCGTTGCTGGTCGGCACCGAGCGGGTCAACAACGCTGAGCTGGGCCTCAAGAGCACGTTGCTCGACAACCGCCTGCAGCTCAACGCCAACCTGTTCTGGGCCCAGGTGCATGGCTACCAGGCCAACGTCTACGACCAGGTCAACCGCGTGCAGTACCTGGCCAACGCCGGCAGCGTGCGCTCGCGCGGCCTTGAGTTCGAGGCCACTGCGCTGCCGATCAGCGGCCTGACGGTGAACTTCAACGGCTCGTGGAACGATGTGCGTTACACCGACTACAAAGACGCCCCATGCCCACCTGAAGTGAGCCTGGCCAGCGCCACCGCCACCTGCGACCTGTCCGGGCACCAGGTGGTCGGCGCCTCCAAGTACATCGCCAACCTCAACGGCCAGTACAAGTGGCAATTGACCGAGCGCATCGAACCCTACGTTACCGCCAGCTACGCCTTCCGCTCCAAGGCGGTGGGCACCATCGACGACTCCGACTACGGCCAGATCCCCAGCTACGCGATCGTCAACCTCTCCACCGGCGTGCGCCTGGACCAGGGTGGTGGCGTGCTCGACCTGTCGCTGTGGGTCAAGAACGCCGGCGACAAGACCTACTTCACTAGCCTGTGGAACTCCGCCAACGGCGGTTATGCCGGCGTGCTTGGCACCCCGCGCACCGTGGGCGCCACCGCCCGTTACGACTTCTGAGCACAAGGAGCTTTGCCATGAATGCCAAGACCGACACCCCCGCCTTGCCCGAAGGCGCTTGCCTCACCGCCAAGGTGCCCGACCATGACGAGGCGCTGCTCGGCGATGTAGTGGTCAACCCCTATCGCCTGGCGCCACTGACCGCGATCATCCGCGATGGTGGTCGGGCCATCAGCGCTGCCCATGTACGCGTGCGCGGGCGGGGCGAGCGCGGGGTGGATATCGTCTACGACGTATCCGACCGCTCGCTGTGGACCTATGGCGGCATCCCGGTGTTTGGCTTGTACCCGGATCACGTCAACCAGGTCGAAGTCAGCTACAAGCTCGATGGCGAGCGAGTTCGCGAACAGTACGAAATCTATGCCCCGGCCGTGCGCTTGCCAGTGGTGGCAAAACAGACAGCGGCGCTGCCGCAGGTGGTGCCGGTCAAGGTCGCGCCGGGCTTCGAGAAACGCCTGTACCTGTTCAACCACCTGCTCGGCGATATTCCGGGTGGCCGCGCGCTTAAGTGGAACGCCCTGGGCGGCGCTGCCGAATGGGACCAGGTCGGCAACAACTGGATCGCCGACAGCAATGGCGACGTGCGCTGGTACCTGGACATCGAGCAGATCCACGACTCCAACCGCCGCGACGGCCTGGGCGGGACCATGGGCTTCCAGCAGACCCGCGACGGCAAGCTGATCTGGGGCCAAGGCCAGACCTATTCCAAGTACGACCTGCTCGGCCGCCAGGTGTGGCAGCGCACGTTGCCGGACAAATTCGCCGACTTCTCCCACGAGATCCGCGAAACGGTCAACGGCACCTACCTGCTGCGCGTCGGCACCAGCGATTACCGCCGCCCGGATGGCAAGCGGGTGCGTTCGATCCGCGACCATATCATCGAGGTCAACGAGGCGGGTGACGTGCTGGACTTCTGGGACCTCAATCAGATCCTCGATCCGTACCGTGGCGAGTTGCTCGAGACGCTCGGCAAGGCGGCGATCCAGTTGCCGGACGGCGTGGCCAAGCAGGACAGCACCCTGGCCAACGAACTTGCCGAAGGTGACTTGCCGTTCGGCGATACCCCGGGCGTGGGCACCGGACGCAACTGGGCGCACGTCAATGCCATCGATTACGACGCAGAAGACGACAGCATCATCGTTTCAGCCCGTCATCAAGGCGTGGTGAAAATTGGCCGAGACAAACAGGTGAAGTGGATCCTCGCCTCGCCTCAGGGTTGGCCCGAGCGGCTCAAGGACAAGGTACTGACGCCTGTGGCCAGCGAAGGCTTCGACTGGTCGTGGACCCAGCACACCGCCTGGCTTACCGGCAAAGGCACGCTGACCGTGTTCGACAACGGCTGGGGACGCAACTTCGAGCCGACCAAACTCAGCGGCAATTACAGCCGCGCCGTTGAATACCGCATCGATGAGGCCAAGGGCACGGTCGAGCAGGTCTGGGAGTATGGCAAGGAGCGTGGCGATGAGTGGTACAGCCCGGTGACCTCGGTGGTGGCTTATCGGCCGGAGACCGATACCCAGTTCATCTATTCCGCTTCGGTGGGCTTCCTGACCAAGGAGAAGCTGACCAGCACTACCCTCAATGAAGTGCGCCGGGGCAGCCAGGACGTGTTGGTGGAGCTCAAGGTGCTCAGCCGGCAGCCGGGCAGTGTCGGTTATCGCGCCCTGGTGATCGATCTGGATAAAGCGTTCTGATGCGTGCCGGGAGGGCCGTCCGGCTCTCCCAACCTCTGCCTCTGTTCTGTGTTCTATCTTGTTCCTGCCCATCGCGGGGCAAGCCCGCTCCCACGCCGTGGCGCGATTGGACTTTGCAGCCCAGCTAACCTGTGGAATTCAGACGAGGTGTTCAACCACTCGTTCTTTTTTTCGAACAGCCTATTGTCCAAGACCCAACAGACCCTTAGGATTCGTTTGAGATTTCAAACGCTCGACGCCCGCAGGTTGAACACTTGGCTCAACCCGGTGCCTGAATTCCTGACGGCAGCTCCCTTGATGGGGGCGCTTATTCAACAATCAATAATTCGCCCCGTGCGCGCACGGTGCTCAAGGGAAGCCGACATGCAGCTCAAAGACGCTCAGTTGTTCCGCCAGCAAGCCTTCATCAACGGTGAATGGCTGGATGCGGACAACGGCCAGACCATCAAGGTGACCAACCCGGCCACCGGTGAAGTCATCGGCACCGTGCCGAAGATGGGCGCCGCCGAAACTCGCCGCGCCATCGAAGCCGCCGACAAGGCCCTGCCGGCCTGGCGTGCACTGACCGCCAAAGAGCGTTCGAACAAGCTGCGTCGCTGGTTCGAGCTGATGATCGAGAACCAGGACGACCTGGCTCGCCTGATGACCAGCGAGCAAGGCAAGCCTCTGGCCGAAGCCAAGGGCGAAATCGCCTATGCCGCATCGTTCATCGAGTGGTTCGCCGAAGAAGCCAAGCGCGTGTACGGCGACACCATCCCAGGCCACCAGCCCGACAAGCGCCTGATCGTCATCAAGCAGCCAATCGGTGTTACCGCCGCGATCACCCCGTGGAACTTCCCGGCCGCGATGATCACCCGCAAAGCCGGCCCGGCCCTGGCCGCTGGCTGCACCATGGTGCTCAAGCCTGCGTCGCAAACCCCGTACTCCGCTCTGGCCCTGGTCGAGCTGGCTACCCGCGCCGGCATCCCGGCTGGCGTGCTCAGCGTCGTCACCGGCAGCGCGGGTGAAGTCGGCGGCGAGCTGACCGGCAACTCCCTGGTACGCAAGCTGTCCTTCACCGGCTCGACCGAAATCGGTCGCCAGCTGATGGAAGAATGCGCCAAGGACATCAAGAAGGTTTCCTTGGAGCTGGGTGGCAACGCCCCGTTCATCGTGTTCGACGACGCCGATCTGGACAAGGCTGTCGAAGGCGCGATCATCTCCAAGTACCGCAACAACGGCCAGACCTGCGTCTGCGCCAACCGTATCTACGTGCAGGACGGCGTGTACGACGCGTTCGCCGAGAAGCTCAAGGCTGCTGTTGGCAAGCTGAAGATCGGTAACGGCCTGGAAGATGGCACCACCACCGGCCCGCTGATCGACGGCAAAGCCGTTGCCAAGGTTCAGGAACACATCGAAGACGCCGTTTCCAAAGGCGCCAAGGTGCTGTCCGGTGGCAAGCTGATCGAAGGCAACTTCTTCGAGCCGACCATTCTGGTCGACGTTCCGAAGAGCGCCGCAGTCGCCAAAGAAGAGACCTTCGGCCCGCTGGCGCCGCTGTTCCGCTTCAAGGACGAGGCTGAAGTCATCGCCATGTCCAACGACACCGAGTTCGGCCTGGCCTCGTACTTCTATGCCCGCGACATGAGCCGTGTGTTCCGTGTTGCCGAAGCGCTGGAATACGGCATGGTCGGTATCAACACCGGTCTGATTTCCAACGAAGTTGCGCCATTCGGTGGCATCAAGGCCTCGGGCCTGGGCCGCGAAGGTTCCAAGTACGGTATCGAGGACTACCTCGAGATCAAGTACCTGTGCATCAGCGTCTGAGCAACTGATTAAGTAGCAAGGTTTTTACCTCTGCCAGCGGGGCGCGAGAGCGACGTCTCGCTGGTCTTTTTTACATCGCAGCATCTGGTGGCCCGGGCGTTCACGCCAGTCGATCAACGAATACTGATCGTGCACAGACCCAGCCACCCCCGAATAAAAGCGCCGTCAGAGTCGGCGCGAATGAGGGCATTATGAGCAAGACCAACGAATCCTTGATGCAACGCCGTGTCGCCGCCGTCCCACGTGGCGTTGGCCAGATTCACCCGATCTTCGTCGATACCGCGAAGAATGCGACGGTGATCGACGTTGAAGGCCGCGAACTGATCGACTTCGCTGGCGGCATCGCCGTACTCAACACTGGCCACCTGCACCCGAAAGTGGTTGCAGCGGTGCAAGAGCAGCTGACCAAAGTCAGCCACACTTGCTTCCAGGTTCTGGCGTACGAGCCCTATGTTGAGCTGTGCGAGAAGATCAACAAGCTGGTCCCAGGCGACTTCGACAAGAAGACCCTGCTGGTTACCACCGGCTCCGAAGCTGTGGAAAACGCCGTCAAGATCGCCCGTGCCGCTACCGGCCGCGCTGGCGTGATCGCCTTCACCGGCGGTTACCACGGCCGTACCATGATGACCCTGGGTCTGACCGGTAAAGTCGTTCCTTACTCGGCTGGCATGGGCCTGATGCCAGGCGGCATCTTCCGCGCGCTGTTCCCGAACGAGCTGCACGGCGTAAGCATCGACGACTCGATCGCTTCGATCGAGCGCATCTTCAAGAACGACGCTGAGCCACGCGACATCGCCGCGATCATCATCGAGCCAGTTCAGGGCGAAGGTGGTTTCATTCCGGTAACCAAGCCGTTCATGCAGCGCCTGCGCGCCCTGTGCGACCAGCACGGCATCCTGCTGATCGCCGACGAAGTACAGACCGGCGCAGGCCGTACTGGCACCTTCTTCGCCATGGAACAGATGGGCGTCGCGCCTGACCTGACCACCTTCGCCAAATCCATCGCTGGTGGCTTCCCGCTGGCCGGTGTATGCGGCAAGGCCGAGTACATGGACGCCATCGCGCCAGGCGGCCTGGGCGGCACCTACGCCGGCTCGCCGATCGCTTGCGCCGCGGCCCTGGCCGTGATCGAAGTGTTCGAAGAAGAGAAACTGCTCGATCGCAGCAAGGCTGTTGGCGAGCGTCTGGTCGCTGGCCTCAAGCAAATCCAGGCCAAGCACCCAATCATCGGTGACGTTCGCGCCCTGGGCTCGATGATCGCTGTTGAAGTGTTTGAAGGCAAAGACTCGCACGCGCCGAACGCCGCTGCCGTCAACCAAGTGGTTGCCAAGGCACGTGACAAGGGTCTGATCCTGCTGTCCTGCGGCACCTACGGCAACGTCCTGCGCATCCTGGTGCCGCTGACTGCCGAAGACGCGCTGCTGGACAAAGGCCTGGCGATCATCGAAGAGTGCTTCGCTGAGCTGGCGTGAAATCTGTGACACGCGTCAGAAAAAAACCCGCCTAGGCGGGTTTTTTTTATGCCTATTGTCTGCCTGGGGCGCTATGGTTAGCCGATGGACTTGCCTTGGAAGCTGCAACGGATTGCGCGTCAGGATTACTCAGGAGTTGACCAATGAGCGCTGCAGACCCCACCCCGCCTTGCGTATTGATTGCCGAAGGCGATCCCTGGGTGCGCGACATGCTGCGCGAAACCCTGCTCAGCGTCCGCTGTGACGCCCGCCTACAGATCTGCGCCGACGGCTCACAAGCGCTCAGCGCA
Source organism: Pseudomonas sp. xss_2 (assembly GCF_043104195.1). Taxonomy (NCBI): domain Bacteria; kingdom Pseudomonadati; phylum Pseudomonadota; class Gammaproteobacteria; order Pseudomonadales; family Pseudomonadaceae; genus Pseudomonas; species Pseudomonas sp. xss_2. Next base: position 10,828 of record NZ_JBICKL010000038.1, on the reverse strand, counting down.
CTGTCGAGCAAGCCTGACCTGATCATCGCCACGCGTGAACTCAGCGACTTCGATGGCTTGGACTTATTACGCAAGGTGCGCGCAAAAGGCGACAACCCGGGCATGCCGTTCATTCTCCTGAGCAACCGCAGCGACAGCGCCAGCGTGCGCGAAGCGTTGCCGTTTCACCCCACCGAATACCTGAGCAAGCCGCTCAACCTGGACAAGCTGCGCAAACGCCTGGAAGTTCTGCTGATTGCCGGTGGTGAAGAGATCGCCTGCCCGGTGCCGCCCTTGCACCCCGGCGCCAAGCTGCCTGCGTTTCTTGAGCAACGTCGCGCTAGCGCCGACGGCGGCCCGCTGCTGGCCGACGTCGAAGTCGCGATCAAGCGTGCGCTCAACCCCCAGGGGCTCGACCTCAAGGTGCTGGAGGCAGAGGTGCGCAACGATCCACAGATCACCGGCGTGCTGATCGCCGCCGCCAACAGCGCCGCGATGCACCGCGAGGCGCCGGTGCAGACCCTGCTGCAGGCGCTGAACAAGCTGGGCAGCACGCAGAGCATGAACCTTATCCTTGGCCTGACCCTCAAGCGCAGTGCGCGACTGAGTGATCCTTTGCTGGCCAAGCATGCGACGCATTACTGGAACCTGTCGCTGCACACCGCCGAGTACGGCCGCACCCTGGCACGCCAGTTGGAAGTGGACGAAGCGCGCTGCTATTGCGCAGGGCTGCTGCATTGCCTGGGTGACCTGGCAGTGCTGCGCTGCCTGCAAGAATGGCGTTTGGCCGGTGGAGAGCTGGATGAGGATCAGGTGCAACTGGCCCTCAACGAGTTTGGTGCTCCCTTTGGCTCGGCCCTGCGTACCCGCTGGCGTTTGCCGCTGACACTGCGCGAACTGATCGCTGCGGTGTATGCCTTGGGCGGCGGGGTGTATTCGCGCGAGATCCTGGCGATGAACCTGGCTGGACAGTTGGCGCGGCTGCCGGCGGAGCAGGGGTTGGAGAAGGTGGCCAGCAACAAGACGGCGCGGCTCTTGAAGCTGGGGCTGGCGGATTTGAATCGGCTGCGCAAGGTCGAGCATGAGCCGGCCAAGCCGCAGCCGTCGCAGGTCGATGAAAGTGCCGCCCCTGAAGCCGACTCGCCTTGAGCGTAGCGGCCCGCCCTTGGATCCTGCGTAGATACCAGATCGCCGTGAACAAGCCAGAGCGGACGGCAAATACCCCTAACTGATCCCCATCAGTGTCCTTTTCGGAACCCTGATCTACGCTAACAGTCGCATCCCTCGAACCATTTGCGCGCAAGCAAGGAGCCTGCATGACGTTGAGGCGTCTACTGTCGGTCGTTTGCCTGGGGTTGCTGTTCATGCTGTCGGGGTGCGAGAAGGAAGTCTCCAGTCCGGAACTGCCCAGGGTAGGTGTACTGCAAGTCCAACCCACTGATTTCGCCGCCAAAGTCACCCTGACCGGTGACGTACAAGCGCGTGTGCAGACCGACCTGTCATTCCGCGTGGGTGGCAAGATCATCTCGCGCAGCGTCGATGTGGGCGATCACGTCAAGGCCAACCAGGTGCTCGCTCGGCTCGATCCGAAAGACCTGCAGAACAACGTCGAATCGGCCAAGGCCGAGGTATTCGCCGAACAGGCGCGGGTCACCCAGACCAGCGCGGCGTTCGTTCGCCAGCAGAAACTGCTACCCAAGGGCTACACCAGCCAGAGTGAATACGACTCCGCCCAAGCCGCCCTGCGCAGCAGCCAGAGCGCGCTCAAGGCGGCCCAGGCGCAGCTGGCCAATGCCCAGGAACAACTGAGCTACACCGCGCTGGTTTCTGAAGCCGATGGCGTGATCACGGCGCGGCAGGCCGAGGTCGGCCAGGTGGTGCAGGCGACCATGCCGATTTTCAGCCTGGCGGTGGATGGCGACCGCGATGCGGTATTCAACGTCTATGAGTCGCTGTTGATTGCCCCGCCAAGCGATGAGGGGGTGATCGTCAGCCTGTTGGATGATCCCAAGATTCAGGCCGAGGGCCGGGTGCGTGAGATCACGCCAACGGTGTCTGCCGAAAGCGGCACGGTGCAGGTCAAGGTGGCCCTGCGCAATGTGCCGGCTGGGATGCAACTGGGATCGCCCGTCACCGCCACCGGGCGCAGCCAGGGCCGGCCGAGTATCGAGTTGCCCTGGTCGGCACTGACCAAGGGGCTCAAGGAGCCCGCCGTTTGGGTGGTGGGCGAGGGCGACAAGGTCGAGCTGCGCAAAGTCCAGGTGGGCCGTTACCTCACCGGCAAGATCGTCGTCGCCGACGGGGTCAAGGGCGGTGAGACCGTGGTCGTCAGTGGCGGCCAGTTATTGCACCCAGGCATGCAGGTAGAGAAGGTCAGTGCCAAGGACGGAGGGGCCGCGCCATGAAGCGCTTACTGCTGATCCTGTCTGCCGGCCTGTTGCTCAGCGCTTGTGGCAGCGATGAAGAAAAACCCGAGCCGATCCGCCCGGTGCTGTCGATGTTGGTAGAGCCGCAGGTGCAATCGCAGCTGGGGCGCTTTGCTGGCAGCATCCAGGCGCGCTTCGAGAGCACCCTGGGCTTTCGTGTTTCCGGACGCATTGCTCGGCGCTGGCTGGACGTGGGCGCGCGGGTCAACCCTGGCGATACCCTGGCGACCCTCGACCCGACCGATCAGCAAAACCAGTTGCGCGCCGCCGAGGGCGATCTGGCCAGGGTCGAGGCGCAGTGGATCAACGCCCAGGCCAACGCCCGCCGCCAGCAGCAGTTGTACGATCGCGGTGTCGGCGCCCAGGCTCAGCTGGACATTGCCCAGACCGACCTGAAAACCACCGGCGCGTCGTTGGAACAAGCGCGCTCGGCGGTAAGCCAAGCCCGCGATCAACTCGATTACAGCACGCTGCGCAGCGACCATGCCGCCGTGGTCACCGCCTGGAAAGCCGAGGCCGGGCAAACCGTCAGCGCAGGTCAAGAAGTGGTCACCCTGGCCCGGCCTGACGTCAAGGAGGCAGTCATCGACCTGCCCATCCAACTCGCCGAGCAGTTGAACAAAGACCTCACCTTCACCGTTGCCTCGCAGCTCGATCCGAGCATCCACACCACTGCCACCCTTCGCGAGCTGGAGCCGCAGGCCGACGCCACCACCCGCACGCGCCGTGCCCGCCTGACCCTGGCTGACACCCCCGCTGCATTCCATCTGGGCACGGCGATCAGTGTCACCCTGACCACGGCGGTGACCCCGCGTAGCGAGCTGCCGCGCACTGCGCTGCTCGAGCGCGATGGCAAGACGCAGGTGTGGGTGGTCGACCCACAACAAAAGACCGTCAGCACCCGTGACGTCACCCTGATCGCACGCACCGCCAACAGCATCATCCTCGCTTCCGGGGTGCAGCCTGGCGAGCGCGTGGTCACGGCCGGGGTCAATACCCTCAAGCCCGGCCAGCAGGTCACCTTCGATGAGGAAGAACGATGAAAGGAAGCTTCAACCTCTCGGAATGGGCGCTCAAGCACCAATCCTTCGTCTGGTACCTGATGTTCGTTGGCCTGCTGATGGGGATTTTTTCCTACTTCAATCTCGGCCGTGAGGAAGACCCGTCGTTCACCATCAAGACCATGGTGATCCAGACCCGCTGGCCCGGCGCGACCCAGGACGAGACGCTCTACCAGGTCACCGACCGCATCGAGAAGAAGCTGGAGGAGCTCGATTCGCTCGATTATGTGAAAAGCTATACCCGACCAGGCGAGTCGACGGTCTATGTCTACCTGCGCGACACCACCAAGGCGGCGGACATCCCGCAGATCTGGTACCAGGTGCGCAAGAAGATCGATGATATTCGCGGGCAGTTTCCCCAAGGCATCCAGGGGCCGGGTTTCAACGATGAATTCGGCGATGTGTTCGGTTCGATCTACGCCTTTACCGCCGACGGCCTGACCCTGCGACAGCTACGCGACTATGTCGAGCAGGCGCGCGCCGAAGTGCGCGAAGTGCCCAATATCGGCAAGATCGAACTGGTCGGCACCCAGGACGAAGTGCTTTACCTGAATTTCTCGACCCGCAAGCTGGCCTCGCTGGGCATTGACCAGCGTCAGGTCATGCAGGCCCTGCAATCGCAGAACGCGGTGACCCCGGCTGGGGTGATCGAGGCGGGGCCCGAGCGTATTTCGGTGCGCACCACCGGCCAGTTCGCCTCGGAAAAAGACCTGGAAACCGTCAACCTGCGGATCAACGATCGCTTCTTCCGCCTGGCGGATATCGCCAATATCGAGCGCGGCTACACCGATCCGCCTGCGCCGATGTTCCGCTACAACGGCCAGACCGCCATCGGCCTGGCCATCGGCATGAAGGCCGGCGGCAACATCCAGGTGTTTGGCGAGGCGCTCAAGGAGAAGATGGACCGCATCGTCACTCAATTGCCGGTTGGGGTCGGTGTGCATACGGTGTCCGACCAGTCGGTGGTGGTCGAGGAAGCGGTCGGTGGCTTCACCAGCGCCCTGTTCGAAGCGGTAGTGATCGTGCTGGCAGTCAGTTTCGTCAGCCTTGGCGTGCGCGCCGGGCTGGTGGTGGCCTGCTCGATCCCGCTGGTGCTGGCCATGGTCTTCGTGTTCATGGAGTACAGCGGCATTACCATGCAGCGCATCTCGTTGGGCGCGCTGATCATCGCCCTGGGCCTGCTGGTGGACGATGCGATGATCACCGTGGAGGTGATGGTCACACGCTTGGAGATGGGTGAGAGCAAGGAGCAGGCGGCAACCTTCGCCTACACCTCGACGGCTTTCCCAATGCTCACCGGCACCCTGGTGACGGTGGCGGGCTTCGTGCCCATCGGCCTCAACGCCAGCTCTGCGGGCGAATACACCTACACCCTGTTTGCGGTGATCGCGGTGGCGCTGATCGTCTCCTGGGTAGTGGCGGTGTTCTTCGCCCCAGTGCTGGGCGTGCATATTCTCAAGAGCGACAAGCTCAAGGCGCATGACGCCGAGCCGGGTCGGGTTGGGCGGGCATTCGAGGGTGGGTTGCTGTGGTGCATGCGTCACCGTTGGCTGACCATCATCGGCACGGTGCTGCTGTTCGCCCTGGCGATCTTCAGCATGCGCTTCGTGCAGAACCAGTTCTTTCCGGCATCGGACCGACCGGAAATTCTGGTTGACCTGAACTTGCCGCAAAACGCCTCGATCGAAGAGACGCGCAAGGTGGTCGATCGCCTGGAAGCGAAGATCAAGGACGACCCGGACCTGGTGCGCTGGAGCACCTACATCGGCCAGGGTGCGATCCGCTTCTACCTGCCGCTCGATCAGCAACTGCAGAACCCGTACTACGCCCAGCTGGTGATCGTCAGCAAAGGACTGGAAGAGCGCCAGGGCCTGATCGAACGTCTGCAGAAGATCCTGCGTGAAGACTTCGTTGGGATCGGCACCAACGTCCAGTCGCTGGAAATGGGCCCACCGGTAGGGCGGCCGATCCAGTATCGGGTCAGTGGCAAGGACATCGACCAGGTGCGCAAGCACGCGATCGAACTGGCCACCTTGCTCGATGCCAACCCGCATATTGGCGAGATGATCTACGACTGGAACGAGCCGGGTAAGGTGCTGCGGGTCGAGATCGCCCAGGACAAGGCGCGTCAATTGGGCCTGTCGTCCGAGGACGTGGCCAACGTGATGAACAGCATCGTCAGCGGGGTGCCGGTCACCCAGGTCAACGACAACATCTACCTGGTCGATGTGATAGCCCGCGCCGAGGACAGCGAGCGCGGCTCGCCGGATACCTTGCAGAACCTGCAGATCCTCACCCCCAACGGCACTTCCATCCCGTTGCTATCGTTCGCCACCGTGCGCTATGAGCTGGAGCAGCCGTTGGTATGGCGGCGTGATCGCAAGCCGACCATCACCATCAAGGCGTCGGTCAGCGGCGAGATCCAGCCCACCGACCTGGTGGCCCAGCTCAAGCCGAAGATCGACGAGTTCGCCAGCCAGCTGCCGCCCGGTTATGAGGTGGCCACCGGCGGTACGGTAGAGGAGAGCGGCAAGGCGCAAGGGCCGATCGCCAAGGTCATTCCGTTGATGCTGTTCTTGATGGCGACTTTCCTGATGATCCAGCTGCACAGCGTGCAGAAGCTGTTCCTGGTGGTCAGTGTGGCGCCGCTGGGCTTGATCGGCGTGGTGCTGGCGCTGGTGCCGACAGGGACGCCCATGGGCTTCGTGGCGATTCTGGGGATCTTGGCGCTGGCTGGGATCATCATTCGTAACTCGGTGATCCTGGTGACCCAGATCGATGAGTTCGAGGCTCAGGGTTACTCGCCATGGGATGCGGTGATGGAGGCGACCAACCACCGTAGGCGGCCGATTTTGCTCACGGCGGCAGCCGCCAGCCTGGGCATGATCCCGATTGCCCGGGAAGTGTTCTGGGGGCCTATGGCCTACGCCATGATCGGCGGCATCATCAGTGCAACGCTGCTGACGCTGTTATTCCTGCCGGCGCTGTATGTGGCCTGGTACAAGATCCGTGAGCCGCAGAGCACCCCTGAGAACCCCTAGGTCTCGTGGGAGCGGGCTGGCCCCGCGATAGCGACGGTAGTCTCACCCAAGCTATCGCGGGGCAAGCCCGCTCCCACGCAATCACCCATCTTCAGATTGGTTATATAAACATTCTTAAACAGTATTTTTAAGAATATCCGCGCCTCACTACTATGAGCCTCAAGCCAGGCGCAAATCCCCTTCAAACCTCTGCCCGGCACTTCACTCACAGGAGAACGAGCATGAGTGCATCTCTGCGTAGCATCGACGGTCAGGACGAAGCCACCATTCTGCGTGAGATTCAGAGCGCCTTGCGCGATCTGCGTTTCGGTGCGGTGGAGATTACCGTGCATAACGCTCAGGTCGTACAGATCGAGCGCAAGGAGAAGTTCCGCCTGCAACAGCCCGGCAACAAGTCCGGCTGATACCGCCTCACCTACTAATTAGAAAGATGCCAATCGGGAGCTTCACCATGTCCATCCGCCGTTATGCGCTTGCCGCCCTGGCCAGTGCCGTTTTTGCCGGTTCCGCAATCGCCAAGGACTACGAACTGCTGAACGTGTCCTACGACCCGACCCGTGAGCTGTACCAACAGTACAACGCCGAGTTCATCAAGCACTGGCAACAGGCTCACCCGGACGACAAGGTGAAGATCCAGCAATCCCACGGTGGCTCGGGCAAACAAGGCCGGGCAGTGATCGACGGCCTGCGCGCCGACGTTGTGACCCTGGCCCTGGCCGGCGACATCGACGAAATCGCCAAGCTCGGCAAGACCCTGCCAGAGAACTGGCAGAGCCGCCTGCCGGACGCCAGCACCCCTTACACCTCGACCATCGTGTTCCTGGTGCGCAAGGGCAACCCGAAAGGCATCAAGGATTGGGGTGACCTGATCAAGAAAGACGTCTCGGTGATCACCCCGAACCCGAAAACCTCCGGCGGTGCGCGTTGGAACTTCCTCGCCGCCTGGGCCTATGGCCTGAAAACCGGTGGTAGCGAAGACAAAGCCAAGGCCTACGTGCAAGAGCTGTTCAAGCACGTACCGGTGCTCGATACCGGCGCGCGTGGCTCGACCATCACCTTCGTCAACAACGGCCAGGGCGATGTCCTGCTGGCCTGGGAAAACGAAGCGTTCCTGGCGCTCAAGGAAGATGGCGGCAGCGACAAGTTCGAAATCGTCGTGCCTTCGCTGTCGATTCTCGCCGAGCCGCCAGTGGCGGTGGTCGACAAGAACGCGCAGAAAAAGGGTAACGAGAAGATCGCCGAGGAATACCTCAAGCACCTGTACAGCCCAGCTGGGCAGAAGATCGCCGCAGAAAACTTCTACCGTCCACGTGACGAGAAAGTCGCCGCCGAATTTGGCAAGCAATTCCCCAAACTCGATCTGGTAACCATCGACAAGGACTTCGGTGGTTGGAAGACTGCACAACCTAAGTTCTTCAACGATGGTGGCGTGTTCGACCAGATCTATCAGGCGCAGTAAGTCACCCTTACAGTGCCTCTCGGGAGCAACACCCTTCAGTAGCCTGTACTGGCCCGGGACTCGTCCCGGGCTTCGTGCGTTCAACCAGGGACCTTTATGTCACGTCGTATTTCCCCCGTCATACCCGGCTTCGGGCTGACGCTGGGCTACACCTTGGTGTACCTCAGCCTGATCGTGCTGATACCGCTGGCGGCCATGTTCATTCATGCCTCGCAGCTGACCTGGGAGCAGTTCTGGAACATCATCAGTGCGCCGCGGGTCATCGCCGCGCTCAAGCTGAGTTTCGGCACCGCCCTGTTCGCCGCCATCATCAATGGCGTGATCGGTACCCTGCTGGCCTGGGTGCTGGTGCGCTACACCTTTCCTGGGCGCAAGATCATCGATGCGATGATCGACCTCCCGTTCGCCTTGCCCACGGCCGTGGCCGGTATTGCGCTGACCGCGCTGTACGCACCGGCTGGCTGGGTCGGTCAGTTCGCCACCGACCTGGGCTTCAAGATCGCCTATACCCCGCTGGGTATCACCCTGGCCTTGACCTTCGTCACCCTGCCGTTCGTGGTGCGGACCGTGCAGCCGGTGTTGGCGGACATCCCGCGCGAGGTCGAAGAAGCCGCTGCCTGCCTGGGCGCGAAACCCTTGCAGGTGTTTCGCTACATCCTTGCGCCGGCACTGCTGCCGGCCTGGTTGACCGGCTTCGCCCTGGCCTTCGCCCGCGGTGTGGGTGAGTATGGTTCGGTGATCTTCATCGCCGGCAACATGCCGATGAAGACCGAGATCCTGCCGCTGCTGATCATGGTCAAGCTCGACCAATACGACTACACCGGCGCCACTGCCATCGGCGTGTTGATGCTGGTGGTTTCCTTCATCCTGCTGCTGCTGATCAACTTGTTGCAGCGGCGCATCGAAACCCCTTGAAGGAGGCCCGGCTCATGTCTAGTTCAACTATTGGCGCGGCGGCCGCCGCCAACGCCGCCCGCCGTGGCAGTGCCACTTCGCGGCGTGTGCTGATCGGCCTTGGCTGGTTGGTGTTTGCGTTGTTCCTGCTGTTGCCGCTGGTCATCGTCGTGTCGCAGGCACTGAAGAATGGCTTTGGCACGTTCTTCGAAGCGATCTTCGAGCCCGATGCCTTGTCGGCCCTCAAGCTCACCTTGTTGGCGGTGGTCATCTCGGTGCCGCTGAACCTGGTATTCGGCGTCAGCGCCGCATGGTGCGTGAGCAAGTACAACTTCCGCGGCAAGAGCATCCTGGTGACGCTGATCGACCTGCCGTTCTCGGTCTCGCCGGTGATCGCCGGCCTGGTCTACGTGCTGATGTTCGGCGCCCAGGGCCTGTTCGGGCCGTGGCTGCAGGATCACGATATCCAGATCGTCTTTGCCCTGCCGGGGATCGTCCTGGCGACCATCTTCGTCACCGTGCCGTTCGTGGCCCGTGAGCTGATCCCGCTGATGCAGGAGCAGGGCACCCAGGAAGAGGAGGCCGCGCGCCTGCTCGGCGCCAATGGCTGGCAGATGTTCTGGCACGTGACCTTGCCGAACATCAAATGGGGCCTGATCTATGGCGTGGTGCTGTGTACTGCGCGAGCGATGGGCGAGTTCGGTGCGGTGTCGGTGGTTTCCGGGCACATTCGCGGGGTGACCAACACCTTGCCGCTGCACGTCGAGATCCTCTACAACGAATACAACCACGTCGCAGCTTTCAGCGTGGCCAGCCTGCTGCTGATCCTGGCGCTCTTCATCCTGCTGCTCAAGCAGTGGAGCGAGAACCGTATTAACCGCCTGCGCCAAAGCGCAGCGGAGGAATAATTCATGTCGATCGAAGTTCGTAACGTCAGCAAGCGCTTCAACAGCTTCCAGGCTCTGGACAACATCAACCTGGATATCCACAGCGGTGAGCTGGTGGCGTTGCTCGGCCCCTCCGGCTGCGGCAAGACCACCCTGCTGCGGATCATCGCCGGCCTGGAGACGCCGGATGATGGCAGCATCGTGTTCCATGGCGAGGACGTTTCTGGGCATGACGTGCGTGATCGCAACGTCGGTTTCGTGTTCCAGCACTACGCCTTGTTCCGCCACATGAGCGTGTTCGACAACGTCGCGTTCGGCCTGCGCATGAAGCCCAAGGGCGAGCGGCCGAGCGAGAGCAAGATCGCCGAGAAAGTCCATGAGCTGCTGAACATGGTCCAGCTCGACTGGTTGGCCGACCGCTACCCCGAGCAACTGTCCGGCGGCCAGCGCCAGCGTATTGCCCTGGCTCGCGCCCTGGCGGTCGAGCCCAAGGTGCTGCTGCTCGACGAGCCGTTCGGCGCGCTGGATGCCAAGGTGCGTAAGGAGCTGCGTCGCTGGTTGGCGCGGCTGCACGAGGACATCAACCTGACCTCGGTGTTCGTGACCCACGACCAGGAAGAGGCGATGGAAGTGGCCGATCGCATCGTGGTGATGAACAAGGGCGTGATCGAGCAGATTGGCTCGCCGGGTGAGGTGTATGAGCAGCCGGCCAACGATTTTGTCTATCACTTCCTCGGTGATTCGAACCGTCTGGCGTTGAGCGAGGGTAACCACGTGCTGTTCCGTCCGCACGAGGTGTCGCTGTCGCGGCATGAGACCGAGGGCCATCATGCGGCTGAGGTGCGTGATATTCGGCCGTTGGGCGCGACCACTCGGGTGACCTTGAAAGTGGCTGGGCAGAGCGAGCTGATCGAGGCCGAGGTGGTCAAGGATCACGACAGCCTGACCGGACTGGCGCGCGGGGAGACGTTGTTCTTCCGGCCCAAGGTCTGGCAGAAGGTGGCGGATATTTGAGCATCTGAGTGAGTTGAAAAACCGGGCGAACGCCCGGTTTTTTTGGGCCACTACTTCGTGGGAGCGG
>NZ_JBICKL010000037.1:0-37345 GCF_043104195.1 Pseudomonas sp. xss_2 | reverse complement strand
CGATGAGGCCACTATGGCAACCCACGTCAATACACCCAAACCTCAACCCGCCGATTGCGCAGGCGCCCCTGTTCCTGATCGTTGTCGGCCACCGGCAGTTCATCACCCATGCCGGTCACCTCCTTGAACTGCACGCCATCGCGGGCCAACTCGCGGCGTACCGCCATCGCCCGCAAGCGCGAAAGCAGCGCGGCGCGCCCTGGCGTCTCCTTGGGGTCGCCAAAGCCGACCAGCACTGTCTTGTTGTGCAACTTGCCCGTCTGGCGCAGATAATCAGCCACCCGCCGCACATCGCGCAACGCCTTGTTGTCGAGGCTGGCACTGCCTTGCTGAAAGCGAAAATTGACGGTCAGACGCTGCGCCTCATCGGCCAGGTTGCGGTAGCGCGGCGGCATATACGCTTGCGTGGGCACCGTCAGCGCCTTGACCTGCTGCGAGACAAACCCCTGTTCAGCGACAATCGCCTGGCCTGCCGGGCTCTGCGCAAACTCGGCCAGTGCCCGGGCCAACGGTTGCGGGTTGCTGGGCAAGTAAAAATACAATCGCCGCGACAGCGGATAGTCCTCGCTGGCCACCAGCGCGCGGCTGGGCAGCAGGGCCGGCGCGTCGCCCTCGGCGATGGCCAGCACCTTGGCCCCGTGCACCGCGGCAAGGCTGCTAAAACCAATCGCCTGGCGATCAGCCTTGACCCGCTCCGCCAGTTGCTCACTGGATTCAAAGCGCAGCGCCTGGCTGTCCAGCACGCTGGCGTGAGTGTCCAGTACCAGCGCCTTGAAGGTTTCGAACGTGCCGGAGCGATCATCACGCGCGTACAGACGAATCAGCCCGCCGGGCACGCCTAACTGCTCCCAGCGCGACACCTGGCCTGAGAACACCTGCGCCAGTTGCTCGGTGGTGAGCTTGGCCAGCGGGTTGTCCGGATGCACGATCAGCGCAACGCCGTCCAGGCCGATCACCTGCTCTTGGGCCGGGCTACGTAAATCGCCCAGTGCCCGTAGGCGCTGGGCTTCGGCTTCGCTGATGGGGCGCGAGGCGGCGGCAATGTCGGCAGCGCCACTGCCTAGCGCGGCAAACCCTGTGCTCGAGCCATGCGCTGCGATTGCGACTCGGATCAACAGGCCATTGAGATCGCGCGCAGTGATATCGGTTTCGTTAGGCGCCGCACCTGGTGCCTGCTCGACAGTGCTGGCGCCTTGCGCTTGCAGCATGCCTCGGATCAGCGCTGGACCCAGCGCCGCGCCGATGGTGTTGGAGCCTTGCACACGCAGCTGCGCCGGCTCAGCCAAGACCAGCAGGGGCAGAAGACACAAGAGCAAGACGCAGAGGCGGTGCATGCCGGGGACCTGTGGCATAGAGATGCGCCGCAGATTACGACAGTGGGATGACCGCTAGATGACAGTCAATATGACAGCGGTTGCGCCGCGGGTAATCCAGCGGGGCTGGAGCAGGCAGGTAGCCGCGCTACCTGCCGGGCGACGGCCTCAGTGTGCTTGCGCCGCCAGCACAGCCCCCTTTGAGCGAGGAACAATCTCAGACTGTTGCGCAACCCTGGGCCGCAACTGTGTCGGTCCGGCGCCAGCAAAAGCCCTTATGCTGTAACGAAATATGTCTAGAACAGCCTGAAGAAGGAAATCGCAATGCCACTCAAGGACCTGCTGATTGCCCTGGTGGTGATCATCGTCTGGGGAGTCAATTTCGTGGTGATCAAGGTCGGCCTCGACGGCCTGCCGCCCATGTTGCTTGGCGCCTTGCGATTTCTGCTGGTGGCATTTCCGGCGGTGTTGCTGGTCAAGCGGCCGAACTTACCCTGGCGCTGGCTGATCGCCTATGGCGCAACGATATCCCTCGGTCAGTTCGCCTTCCTGTTCCAGGCCATGCACAGCGGCATGCCACCGGGGCTGGCTTCGCTGGTGTTGCAGTCTCAGGCCTTCTTCACCTTGGGCTTTGCTGCGTTGTTTCTGGGGGAGCGTCTGCGCCCGGCCAGTCTTATCGGCTTGTTGGTGGCTGCGAGCGGCTTGGCCCTGATCGGCAGCGAGAACAGTAGCCATGTGCCGCTCGTCGCCCTGTTGCTGACCCTGTGCGGCGGTGCCATGTGGGGTATGGGCAATATCATCACGCGCCGTTTCGGTTCGGTGAACCTGGTGGCGTTGGTGGTCTGGGGCGGGCTGATTCCGCCGCTGCCGTTTCTGCTGCTGTCTTGGTGGCTGGAGGGGCCGCAGCGCATGGCTGATGCGTTGAGCAACATCGGCTTGAGCTCGGTGTTGGCCCTGGCGTTTCTGGCCTACGCCGCGACCATGCTCGGCTACACCCTGTGGAGCACGCTGCTGTCGCGTCACCCTGCGGGCAAGGTCGCGCCTTTCTCGCTGCTGGTGCCGGTGGTGGGCTTGAGTTCATCGGCCTGGTTGCTGGATGAGCGACTGAGCGCCATGCAGGGCTGGGGCGCGTTGTTGGTGATGCTGGGGCTGCTGATCAACGTGTTCGGTCCGCGGATCAGCCAGCGCCTGCGCCCTGCCAGCGCGCAATAAGCGCTGACGAAAACGCGGCAGACCTTGCCCGGAGGCGGTGCGAGGTTTGTTAGCATGCGCTTTTTTTGCCTAAACCAAGGGAGCGCCCGCACATGATCATTTCCACTACCAGCCAACTGGAAGGCCGTCCGGTCGCTGAATACCTGGGCGTGGTCAGCGCCGAATCGGTGCAGGGCATCAACTTCGTGCGTGATTTCTTTGCACGCTTTCGCGATTTTTTCGGTGGCCGCTCGCAGACTCTGGAGGATGCGCTGAAGCTGGCGCGTGAGCAGGCCACTGAAGAACTGATTGCCCGGGCACGTCAGTTGCAAGCTGACGCCGTGGTAGGCGTGGACTTCGAGATCAGCATGCCGTCGGTGCAGGGCGGCATGGTCGTGGTGTTTGCCACCGGTACGGCGGTGCGTTTGAAGTAAGGCCATGTGCCACTGGTCGGGTCCGTGGGTTTTGTCCGGGCGGTCCGAGAATGACCGGCTAGTCTCACTTCAACAGGCCGCTGTTCATCTAGGCAAGTACGCTGCTTGCCGACACGGTCACCTCTGAGGGAGACAGGGCATGAGCGAATCCTTTTTCGAAGACATGAATGATGCATTCCCGATCAACAGCCAAGTCCGTTGCGGCCAGACGGCTTTTCGCCTGGGCTTTGCCAACATGACCCTGGACGAATCGGAGCAGCTGCAGCCTGCGTCGCTGCAGCGCAGCAAGAAGGGTCGCTTTACCCCACGGGTGCCGACCAAGAAGTAAGCCGACCGTCAACGCCCCGCTCAACGGCGGGGTTTTTTTTGCCTTTGTTGATCCTGCTCATGGTATCGGCGTGTTGCCCTCGCACGCGACTCGATGCTGTGGTCTTCTTGCGCGGCATTTCGCCAATGGAGGATTGATTTCGATGCGAATCAGGGAAGAGGCCTACTGGCAGTGGGCCGATGCGCAGTTGCACAGTCGCAGCCACGATGAAGAACTCAGTGACGGCACCAGCATCGATGTGCAGGTGCGCCTGTCACGCCTGGGTGCCACCCAGTTGTTCCTGGGGCTGTATGCCAACAACGGTACCGCGCTGCACGAAGAGTATCATCCGGCACGTCCAGGCGAGACCATGACACGAGCGCTGGTCTGGGGCGTTGAGCGCGGGCGGGCGCTGGCAACCGGCGCCTTGCCACTGCCACAGGTGCAGCGGACTAGGCTTCAGGCCTGAAGGACGGCGGTTGCAGAACCGGCGAAACCGCCCATGAAAAAGCCCGGCCTTTGCGGGCCGGGCTCAAGTAGCGGTGTACAACTCAGTTCAGTGGGTCGATCACCTTGACTGCCTGCCGCTCACGGGCGGCGGGCCATTCTTGTTGCAGGGTCTGCAGCACGCGGCCAACGAACTCGGTGTCGGCGGCGGCTTTCTTGCCGACGTAGCCTTGGCCACGGCGGTAGACCTTGAAGCGGGCGCGCATGGTTGGCAGGTCCGCTTCGAATTGATCTTCGACGCTGTTCGGCGGCAGGCGGTCGAGGCGTACCTCGCCGGTCTGGCTGAGCCACAGCAGGTGGTCGTCAAGGCTGTCCTTGCGCGCGGCGAACAGCTGGGCCAATTGGTCGATAGTCGGTTTGTCGTTCAAGTTCATCATAAAGCCCCCATTACCCGTCGATGAGTGATTACACACTTGGCGCTACCTATGTAGCGCGCTACCAAGGCTGCTACAGCAGCATTGCAACAGGGGCTTTCTCACGCTGCCTTTTGGACAGTTCCCTCTCCACGGACGGCCTGCGTTACCGCGCAGGCCGTCTGGAACACCCTTGCCACCGCTCCCGATCAGGGAGACGGCTTCATCATGCCCAAGGCCGATTCACGTCGTCAACAGTTTTGTAGTGAATATTTTCTCTCACTACATCTTGTCTGACAATCCACTCGACAGCGCCCTGAGTGAAGCACCCGAACAGCGCTAAAAGCTAGATTATTCAGGCGTCTGCATCTGCGTGAGGATGCGATACGCAGCCTCCACCCGGGCCTCGTTGGGGTAGTTGCGGTTGGCGAGCAGGGCAACACCCATGCCCTTGGATGGAATGAAGGCGATGTAAGCGCCAAAGCCTGCGGTAGAACCGGTCTTGTTGTACCAGGCGGCTTGCGCTGCAGGGCTTGCCGGCAGCAGCCGCTGGGTAGCCTGGGGCTTGAGAGCAAAGTCTGCGCCATTACCCTTGCGTAGGGTGTCGAGGCTGACCGGGTAGGGGTAGCGCTCCCAGCCAAGGCCCTGGGTCATGGCGCCGACCTGGAAGTAGCCGGTGTGGGTGATGGCGATGGCCTGCTTGAGCGTTGGGCTGAGGCGCTCGGGCTGCAGTTGCAGGCGCACGTAGCGCATTGCATCGACCACATCGGTTTTGATGCCGTAGGCCTCATCGGCGAAAGGTCCAGGATTGACCCGCACCGCTCGGTCCTGCGCATCGTAGCCCTGCGCGTAGAGGCCCTGCGCAGCAGCGGGAACCGCCAGGTACGTGTGCTTCAAGCCCAGTTGCGGCAGCACGGTTTGGCTCATCAACTCGGCAAACGGGCGCTGCTGGGCGCGCGCGGCCAGATCGCCAAACAGCCCAAGACTTGGGTTTGAATAGCAACGCTGAGTGCCGTGCTCGCTCTGCGGCTCCCATTGTTGGTAGAACGCCAGGGCCTGGGCAGCGGTGGTGACCTCATCCGGGAATTGCAACGGCAGGCAGTCGGCACTGTAGGCGCCAAATTCCAGCACGCTGGCCTTGCCCAGTGGCGCACCCGCCAGGGCCGGTTGGTAGCGACTGGCAGGGGCGTTCAGATCAAGCTTGCCTTCGGCACTGGCCAGGGCTGCGAGGGTTGCGGTGTAGGTTTTGCTCAGCGAGCCGACTTCGAACAGCGTTTCGCGGCTTACCGGCTGGCGGTCTTGCTTGTTGGCCAGGCCGTAGGTGAAGTAGTGCTCCTGGCCATTGGCGAACACCGCCACTGCCATGCCGGCAATGGCATGGTCGCGCATGAGCGGTTCAATGATCGCATCGACCTTCGATTGCAGGTTGTCTGCCAGGGCTTGAGCACTGCTCAGGGAGAGCGCTAGGCCCAGCATGAGCAGAGGGGTGGGGCGATTGCGCATGGGTTTTCCTTGCCTGATGCGTGCAGTGTCCGTTGGGCGACACTGCTAGGGGTTCCGGCGTTAGCGATAAAGAGGGCCAGACCTTATCGTCTGCATTCGCACAATGACAAGACGGAACCCGGAATGAAGTATTTGCGCATGTTATTCGACAACTTCACCTTGGCCCTGCTTGGGGTGGTGTTGATTGCCAGCGTGCTGCCGTGCTCAGGCGAGGGCGCGGTACTGTTCGGCTGGCTGACCAACCTGGCCATCGGCCTGCTGTTCTTCCTGCACGGCGCCAAGCTTTCGCGCGAGGCGATCATTGCCGGTGCCAGCCACTGGCGGCTGCACCTGCTGGTGTTCTCCTGCACGTTCGTGATGTTCCCGCTGCTGGGGCTGGCGTTCAAGCCACTGTTCGTGCCGTTGGTGGGCAACGAGCTGTACCTGGGCGTGTTGTACCTCTGCGCCTTGCCAGCCACCGTGCAGTCGGCGATTGCCTTCACCTCGCTTGCGCGGGGCAACATACCTGCTGCGATCTGCAGCGCGGCCGCTTCCAGCTTGTTAGGGATCTTCCTGACGCCATTGCTGGTGATGCTGCTGCTCGGTGCCGACGGCGATACCGGCTCTGGCCTCGATGCGGTGCTGAAGATCACCCTGCAACTGCTGGTGCCGTTCGTGGCCGGGCAGATTGCCCGACGCTGGATCGGTGATTGGGTCAAGCGCAATGCACGCTGGCTGAAACTGGTCGATCAAGGCTCGATTTTGCTGGTGGTCTACACCGCGTTCAGCGAGGCGGTGGTCACTGGGCTTTGGCATACCGTGTCGGCGCAGCATCTGGCGGGGTTGTTTGCGGTCTGCGGGATTCTGTTGGCCGTGGTGCTGGTGGGCACGCGACTGCTGGGGCGGGTGCTGGGCTTCAATGTCGAGGATCAGATCACGATCCTGTTTGCCGGCTCGAAGAAGAGCTTGGCCACCGGCGTGCCGATGGCGCAGGTACTGTTCGTTGGCAGTGGAATTGGCGCAATGATCTTGCCGTTGATGCTGTTCCACCAGATCCAGTTGATGGTCTGTGCGGTGTTGGCGCAGCGTTATGCCAGCCGGGAAGAACCTGCTGAAGAGGTTACGGCGGCGTCCTCAAGCTGACGTGGGGTGGCCTCATCGCGGGCAAGCCCGCTCCTACACGGGTTGAGGAGGTTGTGTGGGAGCGGGCTTGCCCCGCGATAAGGGCGGCACAGGCTAGCGCAAGGTCCGCTCGATCCCACCCAGCAACACACTCTCCATCAGCGCAAGGCTCTGATCTTCGGGTAAGCCCCGGCCATGCAGCCACCCTGGCAACTGATTGAGCAGGGTCGCCAGCACATGCGCAGTGGCCGCCAGCCTCTCACCTGCCAACGAGGTCTTGGGCGCAATCAGGTGTAACAAGCCCGCCTCGTAACGCTTGCGAGCGACCAGCAAACGCGCTTGCTGGCCTTCGCTCAGGCAGCACAGGTCGCGCTCGGCCAGGCGAAACTGCAGCGGCCGTTCGGCATGCAGTTGCCAATGCGCGGCTACCAGGCTTGCCAACACCGGCTTGCCTCGCGCCAAAGCCCGTCGCCCTTGATCGAGGGTCGCTTGCAGCTCCTCGTACAACTCCTCGATCAGGTCGTAGAGCAGGTCTTGTTTACTGGGGAAGTGGTGGTACAGCGAGCCTGCCGTCAGGCCGACATGCGCCGCCAGCTCGCGCATGCTGACCTGGCCGAAGCCTTTTTCGGCAAACAGTGCCATGGCCTTGTCGCGACGCTCATCGAAGTTGGCACAGCGCAGGGCAGCGTTGACTGGCATGGCACTCGCTCCATCAGTAGGTGAAGAACCCGCGGCCACTCTTGCGCCCCAAGTACCCGGCGGCGACCATTTCCTTGAGCAGCGGGGCAGGGCGGTACTTGCTGTCGTTGAAGCCCTCATGGAAGGCCTCCATGATCGCCAGCAGCGTGTCCAGGCCAATCAGGTCAGCCAATGCCAGCGGGCCGATCGGTTGGTTGCAGCCAAGGCGCATGCCGGTATCGATATCCTCGGCGCTGGCCAGGCCCTCCTGGCGGACGAAGATCGCCTCGTTGATCATCGGCACCAGGATGCGGTTGACCACAAAACCTGGGCGATTGCCGGCGGTGATGGGCGTCTTGCCGAGTTTCTCGGTCACCAGCAAGGCCTGGGCGTAGGTGCTGTCGCTGGTTTGCAGGCCACGAATGATCTCGACCAGCGCCATCATCGGCACCGGGTTGAAGAAGTGCACGCCGATGAAGCGCTCAGGGTGCTCGATGCTGGCGGCCAACTGGGTGACCGACAGCGACGAGGTGTTGGTGGCGATCAGGCAATCGGCGCCAACGTTGGTCGCCACCTGCTTGAGGATGCGCAGCTTCAGCTCGAGGTTTTCGGTCGCGGCCTCGATCACCAGCTGCGCGCTGCTCAGGGCGGCGTAGTCGGTACTGGTGTGGATCCGCGTCTTGGCCGCCTCGGCCTGATCAGCGGCGAGGGTACCTTTGTTGACCTGACGCTCCAGGTTCTTGCTCAGGGTCGCCACGCCGCGTTCCAGGGCAGCGTCCGAAACGTCGATGACCAGCACCTGGAAGCCCGCCACGGCACACACCTGGGCGATCCCATTGCCCATGGTGCCGGCGCCGATCACGGCGATCTGTTCAATGCTCATATTGACGATTCCTTACACGCGTTCGAAGACAACGGCGATGCCTTGGCCGCCGCCGATGCACATGGTAGCCAGGGCGTAGCGGCCCTGGATGCGCTGTAGTTCATGGATGGCCTTGGTGGCGATGATCGCCCCGGTGGCGCCTACCGGGTGGCCCAGAGAAATGCCCGAGCCGTTGGGGTTGACCTTTTCCGGGTCGAAGTCCAGCGCGCGGGCGACCGCGCAGGCCTGGGCGGCGAAGGCTTCGTTGGATTCGATCACGTCCAGGTCGCTGACCGAAAGACCTGCCTTTTCCAGCACCTTCTGCGTGGCCGGAATCGGCCCCAGCCCCATCAATGCCGGTTCCACCCCCGCATGGGCGTAGGCCACCAGCCGCGCCAATGGCTTCAGGCCCAGTCGGCGCACCGTATCGCCGGTGGCCAGCACCAGCCCGGCGGCGCCGTCATTGATGCCGCTGGCATTGCCTGCAGTGACGCTGCCATCTTTCTTGAATACGGTCTTCATGCCGGCCAACTGCTCGGCGCTGACATCGCCGCGCACATGCTCGTCCACGGCGAACTGCACGCTGCCCTTACGGGTCTTGAGTTCCAGCGGCACGATCTGGCTGGCGAAACGGCCCTCGGCGATGGCGCGGGCGGCGCGTTGCTGGCTGGTCAGGGCCAGTTCATCCTGCATTTGCCGGGTGATGCCGTGCTTGGCCGCAACGTTCTCGGCAGTGATGCCCATGTGGAAGTGTTCGAACGGATCCTGAAGAATGCCGACCATGTAGTCGATGCCCTGCAGGTCGCCCATGCGTGCCCCCCAACGGGCTTGCGGCAGCAGATACGGGCCGCGGCTCATCGATTCGGCACCAGCAGCCAAGGCTACCTCGCAATCTCCCAGCAGCAAGCCTTGGGCTGCCGAGACGATTGCCTGCAAGCCCGAGCCGCACAGGCGGTTGACGTTGAACGCCGGGGTTTGCTTGGGGATGCCAGCGTTCATCGCCGCCACCCGGCCCAGGTAGGCGTCGCGCGGTTCGGTGGGGATCACGTTGCCCATGACCACATGACCGATCTGCTCGGCCGCCACGCCTGAACGCTCGATCGCCGCACGGGTAACCGCGCTGGCCAGATCTGCCAGGGGCAGGTCCTTGAGCGAACCGCCAAAGCCACCGATGGCTGAACGCACGGCACTGACAACGTAGATTTCTGCACTGCTCATATGAGGCTCCAATTGCGAAGGCGTGGCGGGATAGGGCCTGGCTCTGCGAGAATGACCGCGGTATCCACAATGGGTCGAGTCTAGGCAAAGGTCGAGGCAGGGCCTATGTCGGATCTGCTCAGTCAACCTGGCATTTTTTGCCACTCAGCCTAGACAGTGAACATCAACCATGCGCGATAGCGATTCGGTCGCGGTGTACTTTCTCAATGCCATGGTGCATGCCCTGCGCGATCAGCCTGAGCGGCGCGATGGCCACTTGTTGGCTGTTGGCATCGACCCCGCCTTGCTCGATCAGCCCCAGGAGCGGGTGCCGGCCAAGGCCTTCGCGCGCCTGTGGCTAGACCTGATCCATGCGCTTGACGATGAGTTTTTTCGCCTCGACAGCCACGGCATGCCGATAGGCAGTTTTGCCTTGATCTGCCGTGGGCTGGTGCAGGAGCCAAACCTGGAGAAGGCCCTGCGTCAGTGCCTGGGTAATTTCGCCCTGTTTTTGCGTGACCTGCGCGGGAGTTTTTCGGTGCGCGGCGGGCGCGCGGTGATCAGCGTGCAGTCGAGTATCGAAGACCCGCTGACCCGGGTCTATGCCGAAGAAACCTACCTGGTGTTGGTGGTCGGTTTGCTGTGTTGGTTGGCGGGGCGGCGTATCGTCATCGACCGCACCGAACTTGCCGTCGCCCGACCCACCCAGGAAGACGACACGCTGTTGTGGGGGCCTGATCTGCGTCTGGGCAGTGGCCGCACCGAGGTCGAGTTCGACAATGCCTACCTGCGCCTGCCGGTGGTGCAAGACGTGGCAGCCTTGAAAACCTTCTTGCGCACCGCACCCCAGGGGTTGGTGATCCGCTTTCGCAATCAAAATGGTTTGGTCGCCGAGGTTTACCGGCATTTGCGCGCCAGGCGCTATGGCCAGTGGCCGACGCTGACTGCCCTGGCTGAGCGCCAGGGCTTGAGTGCCAGCAGCTTTCGCCGCCAGCTGGAACGCGAAGGGCGCTCGTACCAGCAGATCAAGGATGAAGTGCGCCGGGCGATGGCCTTCGAGCGTCTGCGCGAGGGCAGCCTGAGCATCGCCGAGATCGCCGAGCAGACCGGCTTTCAGGAACCCAGCGCGTTCCATCGCGCGTTCAAGAAGTGGACCGGGCATAGCCCGGGCAGTTACCGCTCGCGGCTCATGGGCCACGAGCGTTAGGCACTTTCATTCTTCGAGTTTGGCCGCCAGTACCTTCATCTGTTCCAGATCGCCTTTGGCCACCTTGGCCACGCCTTCGCCATAGGCCGGATCAGCCTTGTACAAGAACGACAGGATGATCAGCTTGCTTTCATCATCGGCTGCTGCCAGCGACTGGCCAAAGCTGTTGATCAGGTCGCGCTGCTCAGCCTCGGAGAAGGAGCGATACAACTCGCCAGCCTGCTTGAAGTTCTGCTCACGGGCGATGCCTTGCTGCTGCGTGCTGCCGGCCAGTGGCAGGGCACTGTAGCGCGCCGCCTCAGGTGTGGTGCGTGGTTGTAGGCGGCTGGGTTGGTAATTGACGCTATCTTTGCTGCGACCGGAGTTGTGCGCGCCATCCTGGTTGCCATTGTCCACCGCTGCCCGTGGCTGATTGATCGGCAGGCTGCTGGCGTTGGCGCCGACGCGATACATCTGGGTGTCGGCATAGGAGAACAGCCGACCTTGCAGCAGGCGGTCCTCGGAAGGCTCGATCCCGGCGATCAGGTTGGATGGGGCCAGGGCCACCTGTTCGGTTTCCTGGAAGACGTTGTCGACGTTGCGATTGAGCACCATCTGGCCGACACGACGTTCGGCGACGTCGGGCCAGATCTTGGTCGGGTCCAGTGGGTCGAAATCGAACTTGGCCAGCTCCTCGGGGCTCAGGGTTTGAATGTACAAGTCCCATTTGGGGTGTTCGCCACGACCGATGGCGCTGATCAGGTCAGCGGTCATGTGGCTGAAGTCTTTGCCCTGGATCTGCTCGACGGCGGCAGGGTCGAGGTTGACCTGGCCCTGCAGGCTTTTCCAGTGAAACTTCACATAAGTCGTCTCGCCCTTGGCGTTGACGAACTTGTAGGCGTGCACGCTGTTGCCGTCCATGTGCCGGTAGCTTTTTGGCGTGCCTTGGTTGGAGTACAGCAGGGTCAGCGTGCGGGTGGCTTCGGGCATGTGCGAGAACAGGTCGAAGCGCCGTTTGTCATCGCCCAGGTTGGTGCGCGGATCGGGCTTGAAGGCATGCACCATGTCCGGGAACTTGATTGCATCGCGGATGAAGAAGGTTGGGAAGTTGTTGCCCACCAGGTCCCAGTTGCCGCTGGCGGTGTAGAAACGAGTGGCAAAGCCGCGAGGGTCGCGCAGGGTTTCTGGTGAATGCAGGCCATGCACCACCGAGGAGAAGCGCACGAACACCGGCGTGCGCAGGCCAGGGGTGAACAGCGAGGCTTGGGTCAGCTCGCCAAGGTCTTCGAAGGCGGTGAATATCCCGTGGGCGCCAGTGCCGCGGGCATGCACCACACGCTCTGGGATGCGCTCGCGGTCAAAGCGTTGCAGCTTCTGGATCAGCTGTACGTCTTGCAGCAGCACCGGGCCTGCGGCGCCGGCAGTCTGCGAGTTCTGGTTGTCACCCACTGGCGCGCCGTTGTCGCGCGTCAGGTGGGCGGCATACAGGCCGTTGCTGGCGAACAAGGCCGAGGCGAGCAGCGCGGCTGCCAAGCGGGTGGGGCGGGTTACTGGCATCTGAGGAGCCCTTGTCTAGTGGGTCGGGCCTGCGATGCTAAGTAGCTTGCTGCGCCACCACTGTCGGATCTTTCTCCTTCTGCGCGATGCTTTTTAGACGGCGCTTATCAGGCCGGCACCATCGCAAAGCCAACCCCAAAACGGTTCCAGGCATTGATGGCGGCGATGGCCAAGGTCAGGTTGGCGACTTCGGCAGGCTCGAAGTGCTCTTGCAGCGCTTGGTACTCAGACTGCGGTGCGCCCCGCTCAGGCAGGCGGGTGAGGCTTTCAACCCACGCCAAGGCGGCACGTTCACGGGGGCTGAAGTAGTTGGTTTCTTGCCAGACCGTCAGCGTCTGCAAACGTGCTTCGGTTTCGCCAGCCTTGCGCGCGTCGTTGGCGTGCAGGTTGACGCAATAGGCGCAGCCATTGATCTGCGAGGCGCGCAGGCGCACCAGTTCCAGTAACGAATTCTCCAGCCCGCTTTTCGCCAGGGCCTGCTCCAGGCCGACCATGGCTCTGTAGGCATCGGGTGCGTGCTTGGCCCATTCGATTCGGTTGTGCATGGCAATCTCCAGTGACAGGTGAGGGGGTAGTGGCTGCAACCTTAACGCCGTGGCCGGTTCACACCGATAGCCAATTGCTGACTTTGTCGGGAGGCCAATCGGCTTATTCAGGTGGCCACTGAGGTGCATCCAATCTCTTCATTTCAGCCACAGCCTGCCAGGCGGGATAATGCTGCCCTCTGCAACAGGAGTAGTGCTTCATGTCCAACCAACAGTTCATGCGCGAGGCCCTTGATCTGGCCCGCGCCAATATTCAGGCCGGTGGCCGTCCATTTGGCGCCGTACTGGTCTATCAAGGTCAGGTGCTCGCCCGCGCGGTCAACGAGATTCATCGCAGCCAGGACCCGACCGCCCACGCCGAAATGCAAGCCATCCGCCAGGCAGCGCAGGCCTTGGGCCGGCCACGCCTGGACGGGGCCGAGATCTACGCCACCGGCCACCCTTGCCCGATGTGCCTGGCCGCCATGCACCTGTGCGGTATCGGGCGGGCCTGGTTTGCCTATGACAACGACGAAGGCGAGCCCTATGGCCTGTCTACTGCCGCCGTCTATGCGCAGATGGCCAAGCCACCGCAGCAGCAAAGCCTGCCGTTGCGCCCGCTCAAGCCGGCAGGCGAAGCTGATCTGTACCGCCAATGGCAGCAGGTTCAGCAGGCATGAGAGGCGCTTTGAATCTGCTGTTGGTGGTCCTGTTGGCGCTCAACCTGCGGCCAATTCTCACCAGCATTGGCCCGCTGCTCGAACCGATGCGCGCCAGCACCGGCCTTGGCTATCAGCAAGCGGCGCTGCTGACGGCACTGCCGGTGCTGTGCATGGGCCTGATGCCCTTGCTTCACCCTTGGCTGCGCCGCTGGCTGAGTGAGCATGGCGGCATGCTGATGGGCTTGGCGGCGATTGCCGTGGCCTGTGTTTGGCGCTTGCAACTGGACACGGTCTGGGCGCTGATTGCCAGTGCGGTGGTCGCAGGCCTGGGGGTGGCAGTGGTGCAGGGCATGATGCCGGGGTTGGTCAACCGCTGGTTCCCCGGCCGTCTGGCGGCAACCATGGGGCTGTACTCGGCGGCCTTGATGAGTGGTGGTGGCTTGGCTGCCGTACTCGGCCCGCACATCAGTGGCTATTTCGGCCATTGGCAGGCGGGCCTGGGCATCTGGGCAGTGCCGGCCTTGCTGGGGTTGCTTGCCTGGGCAGTGCTGCGCCCGCGCCAGGACACGCCCACGCTCGCCAGCGGCGGCGGTGGGCATTGGTTCGGCAACCGCCGCGCGTGGCTGCTGGCGGTGTACTTCGGCTTGATCAACGGCGGCTACACCAGCATGGTCGCCTGGCTGCCGGCTTATCACCTGGAGCACGGTGGCACTGCCCAAGGTGGCGGCGACCTGGTGGGCCTAATGACCATCTTCCAGGTTGCAGGCGCACTGGGCTTGCCGCTGTTGCTGCGGCGTTTTGCCGATCGCCGTCTGGGGCTTTGGCTGGCGTTGTCGATCCAGCTGTGCGGTTTCCTTGGCCTGCTATTGGCGCCGACGGCGGCCATGGGGCTGTGGGTGGCGCTGATCGGTCTGGGCCTGGGGTCGTGCTTCAGCCTAAGCCTGACCTTGACCCTGGAACACCTGAAAACCCCGGCCGAGGCCGGTAGCCTGGCCTCGTTCGTACAGGGCATCGGCTTTATCATCACGGGCATCGTGCCCTACATCACCGGCTGGCTGCGCGATGTCAGCGGCGACTTCCAGGCTTCGTGGATGCTCCTGACCTGCACGGTACTGGCCATGCTGCTGGTGACCGCGCGGTTCGCCCCGCAGGGTTACGCCGGCGCTATCGCCCGACCCGAGCGAGCAGCCCAAGCGCTCAGCTGAGCTGTTGCAGGGTATCGCGCACCCGGTCCAGGGCCGGGTCGATATCCAGCAGCTCGATGGCGCCAAAGCCCAGTGCCAGCCCCGGCCGCACCGGCGCTTCGCTGAAGAACGGCGCCAGAGAGTACAGACCGACCTCGACCTTGCGCGCCAGGCTGGTCAACAGCTCGACGTCAACCCCGGGGCTGGCCAACGCGCTCAGGTGAAAGCCGGCGTTGGCCGGTACCGCCGTCAGCCAGGGCGCCAGGTCGCTGTCCAAGCGCGCCAGGATCCTAGCCCGGCGGGCGCTGTAGATCTCATGGCAGCGGCGGATATGCTTGCTCAGGTGGCCCTCGCTGATAAACCGCGCCAGCGCCCACTGCTGCAGGGTAGGGCTGTGCCAGTCGCTCAGGTGCTTGGCCACGCAGGCCGCTTGCAATACCGCAGGCGGCAGCACGGCGTAGCCCAGGCGCAGTTCTGGCAGCAGGGTCTTGGAGAAGGTGCCGACATAGGCCACCAAGCCATGCCGATCGAGGCGCTGTAGCGCATCGCTGGCTTGGCCGTGGTAGCGGAACTCGCAATCGTAGTCATCCTCGATGATCAGCGCGCCCAGCTCGGCGGCGCGCGCCAGCAGTGCCGCCCGGCGTCGTTCGCTCATCGGCATGCCGAGCGGGAACTGATGCGAGGGTGTCACATAGATCAGCCGGGTGCCGTCGGCGATCTGCTCGACGCACAGGCCCTCATCGTCCACCGGCACCGATTGCAGGCGCGCCCCCAAGGCCAGGAACAGCTGGCGTGCGGGCGGGTAGCCGGGATCTTCCATCGCCACTGGACATCCGGGCTCGATCAATACCCGGGCGATCAGGTCCAGGGCCTGTTGCGCGCCGTTGCACACCAGGATGTCCGCCGCGCTGCAGTGCACGCCCCGGGCGAAGGCGATGTGATGGGCGATGGCTTCGCGCAGCTCGGGTAAGCCCTGGGCGGAAAACTGGCGTTCCGGGTGGCGCTGGCTGCGGCGCAGGGCGTATTGCAGGCAACTGCGCCACTGGTCGAAGGGGAACTGCGACTTGATCGAGGCGCCGCCGATGAAGTCATAGCGTGAAGGCCTGTCCAGGGCACTTCTGGCCAGCACCGTGGCGCGCTGCTGCCAGCGCGTCAGCGATTCGGCCGCGGCCAGGGCAATCGTCTGCGCTTGGCCTGGTTGGCTGGCTTGGCGCGGGCTGATGAAGGTGCCCCGGCCGACCACCGCGCTGAGCAGATTCTCGTAGGTCAGGCGTGAGTAGGCTTCGGCCACGGTCTTGCGTGAAACGCCCAACTGCTCGGCCAGCAGCCGGCTCGGCGGCAACTGGGTGCCGGCGGCCAGATGGCCGCTGTCGATGCCGGCGCGCAGTTGCTGGTAGAGCTGGTCGGCCAGCGCTTTGCGGCCTTGCAGGCGGATGTGCAGTTCCATGGGGTGTTCCCGAAGCGATAGTGCGCTCAGGATAATCCATTCGACCCCAGCGTGTTGGGGCCGCGCGGCGGCCCCAGGGCTTTCAGTCCCAGGCAGGCGCCAGGCTCTCTGGGCTGACCAGGCGTTCAGCCCGCTCCAGTGCGGCGATTTGCGCCATGTCCGCATCGCTCAGGCGCAATGCGCCAGCCTTGAGGTTGCCGGCCAGGTTTTCTCGCTTGGTGGAAGAGGGGATGACCGCGTAACCCAACTGCATGGCCCAAGCCAGCGCGACTTGAGCGGCAGTGGCGCCGTGCTGCTGGGCGATAGCCTGGATCACAGGATCGTGCAGCACCTTGCCGTAGCCCAGGGTCATGTACGAGGTCACGCCAATGCCGTGCTGCTGCATGAAGCCCACCAGCTTGCGATTCTGCAAATAGGGGTGCAGCTCGATCTGGTTGGTAATGATCACGCCTTCGCCGACTGCGTCGATGGCTTGCTGCAACAAGTCGATGGTGAAATTGGACACGCCGATATGCCGGGTCAGGCCTTGTTTCTGCGCTTCTACCAGGGCGCCCATGAATTCGGCGACCGGCACTGCGCCTTGGGGCGATGGCCAGTGAATCAGGGTCAGGTCCAGATAGTCGGTGCGCAGTTTGCTCAGGCTTTCCTTGAGGCTGGGGATCAGCTTGTCGGCGCCCAGATTTTCGGTCCAGATCTTACTGGTCAGGAACAGCTCGCTGCGCGGCACGCCGCTGTCGGCGATGGCTTGGCCGACCTCGGCTTCGTTGCCGTAGATCTGCGCGGTATCGATGGCCCGGTAGCCAATCTCCAGAGCAGTGCGCACCGAATCGATGACCACCTGGTCTTTGAGCCGGAAGGTGCCGAGGCCGAGGGCAGGGACAGTCATAGGGTGAACTCCTTGCTGAGGTACGAGAGAAGAGGTTCAGTATGGCTGCCCTGAGCGCCGGTGAAATAGGCACAGCGGCGCATTTGTTCTTTGACTTCACGGCAACAATCAGTGTGTTTGAGGTTTCAAAACCGCGCTGTACTGACGGTGATATAGCCCTTTTCTGGCAGGGCAATACGGATCACCGTCTCGTCTTGCGGCGCCTTGCGCTTCTGCTTGATCCGCACGCCGTCCACTGCGGCGGCGCGCATCCGTTCACGAATGGCCCGGCCCGACGCGTCAAAAAACGCTTCGCTGGCCAGCAGTTCGATGCGCTCGACCAACTGCCGGGTCTGCTCGTCAGTGGCGCAGAAAAACAGCACGCCGGATAGGTGCGGGTCGTCTTCCGGGTTGCTTATATCGTGAGCAAGCAATTGGCGTAGGGTGTGGCGAAGCTCAGTGGTACAGCGACGTTGTGAGAGCACGGGGAGACCTCCTGGAAAGTGTTCGCCTTATCTCGACTGAATCGTGGCTGTGGGATCATGTTTCTGAGTGGCCCGACCCACAAGTAAGGCGTTTCCGTGTTTCGGGTAGGACTTTTCCTTGTTCATGGCCTTCGCCGCCTGAGCTGTCCCTGAGGCCAGACTGGCTGGCAGGGATGTGAGCTGTTCGGCACAATTGCTGTTACGTCTACCGTGCAGTCCCGAGGAGTCTCAATGAACAGCCATTTTCAGCCTGTCGACCTGAACAAAGCCTATCGCTTGCTCAATCATGGTCCGACCGTACTGGTGTCGGCAGGGCACGCGGGGGTTGAGAATGTCATGGCCGCCGCCTGGGCCTGCGCGCTGGACTTCGCTCCGCCCAAGGTCACCGTGGTGCTCGATAAAAGCACCCGCACTCGGCAATTGGTGGAGGGCAGTGGCTGGTTCGTGCTGCAGCTACCCACCGCCGCGCAAGCGCGCCTGACCCATCAGGTTGGCACCCGCAGCCAGCTCGACGACCCCGCCAAGCTGGCGCGTATTGGTGTGCAATTGACGCGTATCGAGGGCTATCCAGCGCCTTTGGTCAATGATTGTTCAGCCTGGCTGATGTGTCGGGTGATGGACGAGCCGCACAACCAGAACACCTATGACTTGTTCATCGCTGAGGTGGTCGCGGCCTGGGCAGACGATCGCGTGTTCAAGGATGGCCACTGGCGTTACGAGCATGCCGACGCCAGCCTGCGCAGCTTGCACTATGTCGCAGGCGGGCATTTCTACACCATCGGCGAGCCACTGGTGATCGACGAGCGGGATTGATTACGCTGACGTTGATCAATTGATCCCAGCCAGCGATGGGCCGGTACTGCTGGGTAGCGGCCATAGTGTCACAACGCCGCCGCACCGGCTTTGGCCACTTGGGCATCCTGCTCGGGCTTGACCCCGGAAACGCCAATCGCGCCCACCACCTGGCCATCGACCCGCAGCGGCACGCCGCCTTCCAGGCTGGTCAACATAGGCGCAGTGACGAACGCCGTGCGCCCGCCATTGACCATCTGCTCGTAATCGCGTGTTTCGCGTCGGCCAAGCGCCGCGCTGCGGGCTTTTTCCATGGCGATGTAGGCGCTGGCCGGGGCGCAGCCATCCATACGCTCCAGGGCCAGTGGATGGCCGCCATCATCGACCACCGCGATGGTCACCTGCCACTGATGAATCTGCGCGTCCTGGCGGGCCGCGGCGAGCAGCCGGGCGACCTCCGCCTGGCCCAGTACCGATTTGCTGTGCATGGTCAAATCTCCTGATTGAGGGCTGCTTCGACGATTTCGATCCAGTGCCGTACCGGTGTCCGCCCAGCGCCATCGAGGTGGGTCTGGCAGCCGATATTGGCGGTGGCGATGAGTTGCGGTTTGCCACTCTCAAGGGCATTGAGGCGGTTGTCGCGCAACTGCCGCGACAGCTGCGGCTGGGTCAGCGAGTAGGTTCCGGCCGAGCCGCAGCACAAGTGGCCGTCGGGCACTGCGGTGAGGGTGAAGCCGAGTCGGCGCAACAGCCGTTCCACCTCACCGCCAAGCTTGAGCGCATGTTGCAGGGTGCATGGGCAGTGGAAGGCCAGGCGCTGTTCGGCGCACACGCCAAGGTGCTCGACGGGCTCGTCGCGCAGCACCTCGACCAGGTCGCGGGCCAGGGCGCTGACCCGTGCTGCCTTGGCGGCATAGTGTGGATCGTGCTCCAGCAGATGGCCGTATTCACGCACGAACGCACCGCAGCCACTGGCGGTTTGCACAATGGCCTCGGCGCCGGCCTCGACCGCCGGCCACCAGGCGTCGATATTGCGCCGGGCGCGCTGCAGGCCTTGCGCCTGGGCGTTGAGGTGGTAGTCGACCGCGCCGCAGCAGCCGGCCTCGCGGGCCGGTTCGACGCTGATCCCCAAGCGGTCGAGCAAGCGCGCGGCAGCCGCGTTGGTATTGGGCGAAAGCGCCGGCTGCACGCAACCTTCGAGCAGCAGTACGCGACGTGCATGGCGCGCCTGCGGGCGCTGGCCGGGAGCGACTACCTGCGCCGGCAACTTGGCCTTGAGGCTGGCCGGCAGCACCGGCCGCAGGGCCTGACCGGTGCGGGCCAGGGCTTTGAACAGGGCCGGGTGCGGCACTACTGCGCGCAGTCCTTCGCGCAGCAGGCGCTGGGACAATGGCCGCGGCACCTGCTGCTCGACCACTGCGCGGCCGATGTCCAGCAGGTCGTGATACTTGACCCCCGACGGGCAGGTGGTTTCGCAGTTGCGGCAGGTCAGGCAGCGGTCCAGGTGCAGCTGGGTGCTGGCGCTGACCGGTTCACCTTCAAGCACTTGCTTGATCAGGTAGATCCGTCCGCGTGGCCCATCCAACTCGTCGCCGAGCAATTGATAGGTGGGGCAGGTGGCGGTGCAGAAGCCGCAGTGCACGCATGAGCGCAGGATGCTCTCGGCCTCTTCGGCGCGGGCCAGGCGCTTGCTCGATTCACTCAGAGTGGTTTGCATGGCGTGGCCTCACAGGTCTGGAAACAGGCGGCCAGGGTTGAAGATACCCTGGGGGTCGAGCTGCTGCTTGAGCGCGCGGTGATAACGTAGCAAACCCTCTGCCAGCGGCGCCGTGCTGTCCGTGCCGGCGGCATAGCCGGTGACATGGCCGCCGACCTCGGCCAGCTGTGCGCGGATCTGCGCAGCTGGGGCTGAAGACTTCAGCCAACGCTGGGCGCCTCCCCAATCGATCAGCTGGCGCCCGGGCAATTGCAGTTCACCGGTGGCATAGGGCATAGACAACCGCCACAGCGGTTCTGGAGCCTTGAAAAACGCCAGGCGTTGCTCACGCAGGTCGCTCCAGAAACGGTTGTCGAGGGTCTCGCCACCCAGCCGCTGGCGCGCTGACAGCACCGAGCCTTCACCGCCTTCAAGGCGCAGGTACAGCGCCTCGCCATCGTGGCAGGCGGCGCTGATCGGCAGCGGCTGTTGGCCCCACTCGGCCAGCTCGGCCAGGGCCTGGTGGCTGTCCATTGCCAGGCGCAGGCTCAAGGTTTGCCGCGGCCGCGGCAGCACCTTGAGTGACACTTCGGTGAGCAGCCCGAGGCAGCCGAAACTGCCCACCATCAACCGCGAGACATCGTAGCCGGCGACGTTCTTCATCACCTCGCCGCCAAAGCGCAGCAGCTTGCCGTGGCCGGTGATCAGCCGCGTGCCCAGCACATAGTCGCGCACCGAGCCAGCCCAAGGCCGACGCGGCCCGGACAAACCCGCCGCAACCATGCCGCCCAGTGTCGCGTTAGGCCCCAGGTGCGGCGGCTCGCAGGGCAGCATCTGCCCGGCTTCATGCAGCGCGGCTTCGATTTCCAGCAATGGCGTCCCGGCGCGGGCGGTGAGTACCAGCTCGGTCGGGTCATAGCTGACGATGCCGCGATGGCCGCGGGTATCGACGATCTCGCCGGCCACCGGATTGCCGAGCATGGCCTTGCTGTTGCCACCCTGAATGCGCAGCGGGTTGCCAAGGTTGACGGCCTGGTTGACCTGTTCGAGCAGGTCCTGGCTGAGGTCGCGGTCCATGCTCATCAGAAACGCTCCAGGTCAGGGAAGGGCAGTTGGCCGTGGTGCACGTGCATCGCGCCAAATTCAGCGCAGCGGTGCAGGGTCGGGATGTTCTTGCCGGGGTTGAGCAGGCCTTGCGGGTCGAACGCGGCCTTGACCGCGTGGAACAGGGTGATCTCGTCGCTGTTGAACTGGGCACACATCTGGTTGATCTTTTCGCGCCCCACGCCATGCTCGCCGGTAATGCTGCCGCCAACCGCCACGCACAACTCGAGGATCTTGCCGCCGATCGCCTCGGCCCGCTCCAGCTCGCCCGGCAGGTTGGCATCGAACAGGATCAACGGGTGCATGTTGCCGTCCCCAGCGTGGAAAACGTTGGCCACCCGCAAGCCATGTTGCTCGGACAGCTCGGCAATGCCCTTGAGCACCCGTGGCAACTCGCGGCGAGGGATGGTGCCGTCCATGCAGTAGTAATCCGGCGATATCCGCCCCACGGCCGGGAAGGCGTTCTTGCGCCCGGCCCAGAAGCGCACGCGCTCGGCCTCATCACAGGCCAGCCGGACCTCGCTGGCACCGGCCTGTTCGAGCACCGCCTGCACCCGTTCGCAGTCGTCCTGTACATCGGCCTCGACGCCATCGAGCTCGCACAGCAGGATCGCCGCAGCCTCGACCGGATAGCCGGCATGAATGAAGTCTTCAGCGGCGCGAATCGCCAGGTTGTCCATCATCTCCAGTCCACCCGGGATGATCCCGGCGGCGATGATCTCGGCCACCGCTCGACCCGCGTCCTCGACCCGCTCGAAGCTGGCCAGCAGCACCCGCGCCACCTGCGGCTTGGGCAGCAGCTTGACGGTGACTTCGGTGACGATCCCAAGCATGCCCTCGGAGCCGGTGAACAACGCCAAGAGGTCGAAGCCTGGGCTGTCCAAGGCATCGCTGCCCAGGGTCAGGCGTTCGCCCTCGATGGTGAGGATTTCCACCTTGAGCAGGTTGTGCACGGTCAGACCGTACTTCAAGCAGTGCACGCCACCGGCGTTCTCGGCGACATTGCCGCCGATCGAGCAGGCGATCTGCGACGATGGGTCAGGCGCGTAGTACATGCCATAGGGCGCTGCCGCCTGGGAGATCGCCAGGTTACGCACACCCGGCTGGACGCGGGCGTAACGCCCCTGCGCATTGACCTCAAGGATACGGTTGAAGCGCGCCATCACCAGCAAGATGCCCTTGCTCAGCGGCAAGGCGCCGCCCGACAGGCCGGTGCCGGCTCCGCGAGCCACTACCGGCACCCCGCGTTGATGGCAGAGCTTGAGCAAGGTTTGCACCTGTTCCAGGCGCTCGGGCAGCACCACCAGCAGCGGCACTGTGCGGTAGGCCGAGAGGCCATCGCACTCGTAGGGCTTGAGGTCTTCGTTGCGGTGCAGAATCTCAAGGTCGGGCAGGGCATCGCGCAGGGCCAGCAGCAACTGTTGCTGGTCGATAGCTGGCAGCGGCCCATCTACGCGTTCGTCGTAGAGGATATTCATCAGGTTCACTCGCCAAGATTCTTGTAGTTGTCCAGGCCGCCAAGGGCCCGATTTCCGGCATAGCTTTGACTACTCCAGCGTGCGCGTGAACGGCGCTGTGGTCGAGCGATTGCGTAACTGGTCCTACCAGTTTTTTCAGAACTGCTACCTTCAAATAGGGCAGTACCTAGCCCGTTGCGGCTGAGGTCAGTGAGCTGATACCAGTGGTCCTACCAGTTGGAGAGGTGCATGAGCGCAGAGGGCAAGACCCAAGTCGCCGATCAGGTGGCTGAGCGGGTGGAGAAGTTGATCGTCGATGGCGTACTCAAGGTCGGCCAGGCCCTGCCTTCGGAGCGGCGTTTGGTGGAAAAGCTTGGCTGCTCGCGTTCGGCGCTGCGTGAGGGCCTGCGCATCCTGCGTGGGCGCGGCATCATCGATACCGAACAGGGTCGCGGTTCGTTCGTTGCCCAGCTCAGCGGGCGCGACAGCCTTAGCCCGCTGATGCACCTGTTCAGCTCGCAGCCGCGCACACTGTTCGACCTGTTGGAAGTGCGCGCGCTGCTGGAAGCCGAATCCGCGCGCCTGGCAGCGCTGCGGGCGACCGATGTCGACCGCCTGCTGATCCGCCGCCGCTACGAAGACATGCTGGCCGCGCACGCCGCCAGCGACAGCCTCGACCCGCGAGAGCATGCTCGCCGCGACCATGCTTTTCACCGCGCCATCAGCGAGGCGTCGCACAATCCGGTGCTGGTACATACCCTGCAATCACTCAGCGACCTGACCCTGAGCACCGTGTTCGCCTCGGTCAACAACCTCTATTGCCGCCCGGCGCAAAAGCGCCAGATCGATCGCCAGCATGCGCGGTTGTACCAGGCGGTGATGGAGCAGTTGCCCGAGCAGGCGCAGCGTGCGGCGCGTGAACACATCAACGGCATTCGCGACAGCCTGCGCGAGATCGAGCAGGAGGAGCAGCGCTTGGTCAGGGCGACCATGCGTATGGATGGCTGGCGCTGAACACTGCCCTTCAGTAACCAAGCGCCGGGTCCACCCGGTTCAGCAAGGGCTCTGCACCGGCCAAGCGCCGCGCATTCTCCGCCACCTGCTGGGCAATGCAGTCGTGCGAGGCGCAGGAGGCCATGTGCGGGGTGACGACAATCCCTGGCGTGCTCCACAGCGGGTTATCCGTGGGCAGCGGCTCTTGGTCAAAGACGTCCAGTAACGCACCACGCAAGCGCCCGCTGCCGACCGCTGCGATCAGGTCTTGCTGGTGCAGATGCTGGCCGCGCCCACAGTTGATCACGGCCGCCCCCGGGGCCAGCGCTTGAAAGGTTTGTCGGCAGAGAATGCCACGGGTCGACTCGGTCAGCGGCAGCAGATTCACCAACAGGTCGAGGCCGTCGAGAAAGCCGTTGAATTCAGCGCTGCCTGCGAAGGTGCGTACCCCTGGGAGCTGTTTTTCGCTGCGCGCCCAGCCACGTACCGCATAGCCCGCCGCTGCCAGCTCGGCAGCAATCGGGCCGCCCAGCGAACCCAGCCCCATCACGCCGATATGAAAATCAGCCGCCGGTCGCTGCGGGTGACGCAGCCACAACTGGCGTTGCTGCTGGGCCATGGCCAGGTCGAAATCGCGATGATAGTGGATCACCGCCCAGCGCACGTACTCGGCCATGCCCTGGCGGTGCGCCGGGTCGACCACCCGGCACACTGGCAGGGCAGGCTGGCTGGGG
Source organism: Pseudomonas sp. xss_2 (assembly GCF_043104195.1). NCBI lineage: Bacteria > Pseudomonadati > Pseudomonadota > Gammaproteobacteria > Pseudomonadales > Pseudomonadaceae > Pseudomonas > Pseudomonas sp. xss_2. The sequence goes on along the minus strand of NZ_JBICKL010000037.1, from coordinate 13,213 downwards.
TCGTGGGCCAGGTGGTCGACGCCCGCCGCCACCGAGTGAATCAGTTTCAAGTTGGGCAAAGCGCCCAGGCTGCCTGCGGGTGGAAACCAGCAGGCGGCCACCTGCGCCTGTTCGGCGAGGGGGTCGTCAGCCAGTACCACTGGCAGCTGGGGGGCGTTGCGGGCGAACGCCGCCTGGAGCTGGCCAAGCAGCGTTTGATCGGTCGACAGCAGAACCAGCGGTTTCATGAGCAATACGACTCGCGTTGGTGTTCGATGAGGGTGAGGGCGGCATTCCAGCTCAGGCTGATGATCTGCGCCGCATCGTCGCGGGCAAACTGCTCGGCAGTGTGCCGGCAGACCTGTTCGCTGGGATACACCAGCTTGCCACCCCCAGCCAGGGCCTGCACCTGCGCCTGGCAGGCGCGCTCGAGGAAGTGGATCTCATGAAACGCCTCGGCCACGCTTGCCCCCCCGACCAGCAGGCCGTGGTTGCGCAGGATCATCGCCTTGTGCGGGCCGAGGTCGGCGATCAAACGCTCGCGCTCGTCCAGCGACAATGCGATGCCCTCGTACCGGTGGTAGGCCAGCTTGCCGTAGAACTTCAGCGCATGCTGACTGATCGGCAACAGCCCTTGCTCCTGGGCCGAGACGGCAATGCCCGCGGCGGTATGGGTGTGGATCACGCAGTGCAGGTCAGGCCGCGCGGTGTGGATCGCCGAGTGGATGACGAAGCCTGCGGCATTGATCCGCCGCTCGCCGAACGCCTGGTCGACGACGTTGCCATGTTGGTCGATACGCACCAGGTCACTGGCGCACATGCGGTCGAACAGCACCCCGTAGCGGTTGATCAGAAAATGCTGCTCAGGGCCTGGGATGCGCAAGGTGATGTGGGTGTCGATCAGGTCGGTCATGCGAAAGTGCGCGACCAGCCGGTACAACGCGGCCAGTTCGCAGCGTGCCTGCCATTCGGTATCGCTGACGGCGTGTGGTTTGCTCATGGAAACTCCTGGTTTTAGCGAGCGATGACGGCGCTGGGTTGTTCAATCTCGCCACGCAGGCGAGCCAGGCCACAGACACCGATCAAGGAAAGGGCGGACAGCGCGGTGAAGAACAGCGCCAACGGCATCCACTGGCCCGCGAAGCGATCCGCCAGCAGCGTGCCGATGATGGGCGTGCTGCCACCGGCCAAGGCGCAGATCAGCTGGTAGGCCAGCGAGATCCCCGAATAGCGCAGGTGCGCCGGGAACGCCTGGGACATGTAGCCGGCGATCACCGCGTAAAGGGCCGACAAGGTCACCACGGCCAGGGCAATGCCCAGGGTCATCAGCACCAGGTTCTGGGTGCCCACCAGCAGGAACATCGGGTAGGGCACAGCCATGCACAGCAGGGCCACCAGCTTGAGGAAGCGACCCTCGCCGATCCGCTCGGCGAGCAACGCCGCCAGCGGTTGGGTCAGAAACTGCAGGATGGTCACCAGGAACAGACAGTCGAGAATGGTCGAGCGGGCGATGCCCTGGTAGGTGGTGACGTAGGTGATCATGAAGGTGTTGGTGAAGAAGAACCCGGCCGAGCCGATGGTCACCGCCAGTGCCGCGAACAAGATCTGCCGCCAGCAGTCGCGCACCACCTCCAGCACCGGGTATTTGACCACCTCGTGCTTGGCTTGCGCGGCCTTGAATTCAGGCGACTCATCGACGCCAAAGCGAATCGCCAGGCCGACCATCATCAGCACCCCACTGGCCAGGAATGGCAGGCGCCAGCCCCAACTGAGAAAGTCGTCCTGATCGAGCATCGACACCAGGCGAAAGGCGATCAGCGCCAGCAGCAAGCCGGCCGGGCTGCCCAATTGGGCGAACGAGGCATAGAACACCTTGCGCTTGGCGGGAGCGTGTTCGCTGGCCATCAGCACTGCGCCACCCCATTCCCCGCCCACCGAGATGCCTTGCACGATGCGCAGCGCGATCAGCCCGATCGGTGCCCAGATGCCTGCGCTGGCGTAGCTGGGCAGCAGGCCGATACCGGTGGTGGCCAGGCCCATCAGCAGCATGGTCATCAGCAGCATCTTCTTGCGCCCCAGGCGGTCACCCAGATGGCCGAACACCATACCGGCCAGCGGCCTTGCGACAAAGCCCACGGCAAAGGTGCCGAACGCCGCCAGGGTGCTCAGCAGCGGGTCGCTGCTGGGGAAGAACACCTGGCCGAGCACCAGGGCGGCGGCGGTGGCATAGATGTAGAAGTCGTAGAACTCGATGGTGGTGCCGACGAACGCGGCCGCCGCCGCGCGACGCGGCTGTTTTGAGGTGTGCATGCAAAGCCCTTCTTTTATGTGCTTGTTATAGGCAGGGTGCGGATCTGGCTAAGCCGGGCGCGCTCTGTGGCGCTTTCGGGTTTTATCGCCTTGGGGCTATGATTAGTCAATTTGCTAATTCTTATCCGTCGTATTAGCAGAGCTACTAATAAGGCTTGAGATGAACCCACCGACATCGCGATCTGCTGCACTGGTCAACAAATGGGAAGGTCGCCGGTTCCTCAACGACCGCCTGGACTGGAACCTGCTGCGTACCTATTTGGCGATTGGTCAGGAAGGCAGCATCAGCCGCGCCGCTGCGCGCCTGCACATCACCCAGTCGGCGGTCAGCCAGGCGTTGCGCAGGCTGGAAGAGCAACTGGAGTGCCCGCTGATCCTGCGCCGTGGGCCACGCTTTGATCTGACGGCGGCGGGCGAGGAGGTGCTGCGCATCGCCAGCGATATCTACGCCGACGTGTCACGCATCAGTGCCGCCGTCGAGCAGCGCAGTGATGCGGTGGTGGGCAAGGTTAGGCTGTTGACCATCAGCCGCGTGCATTCGGCGTTGTACGATGAGTTTCTCGGCGACTTCCACCAAGCCCATCCCAAGGTCGAGCTGGAGATCGAAGTGCTGCGCAGCGCCGACATCATCAGCTCGCTGTTGCAAAAGACCGCCACCGCCGGGCTCGGCCTGTGTCGCATCGCCCAGCCCAAGCTTGAGCAGCGCCAGTTGCTGCGCCAGCGCTTTGCCTTCTTCTGTGGCAAGCGCCATCGCTTGTATGGGCGCAGTGATGTGACCCTTGACGAGCTGCAAGGCGAGAGCTTCGTCAGTTTCGTCAGCGACCAGTTGGGCGGCAACTTGTCGCCTCTGGCGATGTTCCGCGATCAACATGGGTTTACTGGGCGGATCGTCGCTTCGTCCTCCAGCTTCGAGGAAATTCACCGCCTAGTGTGCGCAGGCTTTGGCATCGGTTGCCTGCCCGAGCACCTGTTGGAAAAAGATCTCGCGCAGGGGCTGCTGTGGCGCCTGCCTCCGGCCGAAGGCATCGTCGATGTCGATTTGCTTTTGCTGTGGAACCGCGAGCAGAAGATGACCGTGGCTGAGAGCGTCTTTCTGGAGCGTTTCCAGCATCGCCTGGCAACCCTGGAAGCGGCCGGCCTTTGAGGCCGGCCAGGTGCGGCAAGGGTTACTGGGCGAGTTTCCTGATCATCGCCACGGTCAGGTACAAGCGTGGCGCCACGCTGTTCAACTCGATGTACTCGTCATCGGCATGTAGCCCGGCGCCGACCACGCCCATGGTCTCCAGCACTGCCGGCTTGGCGCTGCCGGGCACGTAGGCGTAGCCGGCATCGGTGCCAAAGCGCATGGCGATCGGTTCGATCTTGCGGTCGATCTGGCTGTACAGCTGCCTTGCGGTTTCGGCCAACTGGGTCGAGCCCTCGTTGCGCGCCAACGGTGGGCGGCCTTTTTCCACGGTGACGCTGGTCTGGGTGTCGGCGATCAGTGGTTTTTGCACGATGCGCTTGGCATCGGCTGCCACTCGATCGGTTTCGCTCAGGTCCGAGTAACGCATATCGGCTTCAGCGGTGGCCAGGGCCGGAATGATGTTGGCCTTCTCGCCGGCCTTGGCCAGGGTCCAGTTGACCGTGGTGCCTTTGCTGGCATCGCCCAGGTCTTTGAGTTGGAGAATCTGGTGCGAAAGTTCGGTCAATGCGTTGCGGCCTTCTTCCGGGGCGGAACCGGCATGGGACGAGCGCCCTTTGACTTGCAGTTTCAAACGGTTGATGCCGTTGGTGGCGACGGTGACCGCGTCCTTGTCTGGTGGCTCGTAGGAGAAGACATAATCATGCTTGCGCGCCAGCTCGGCGATGATCTGCTTGGAGCCTGCCGAACCCATTTCCTCGTCTGGGTTGAACAGCACGGTGAGCGTGCGGTAGCCCTTGAACTGCTGATCCTGCAGCAGTTTGAGCGCGTGCAGGATCATTGCCACACCGCCCTTGGCGTCGGCAACGCCGGGGCCGTAGGCACGTTCGCCTTCGACCCGAAATGGCCGCTTGGCCACGGTGCCGGTGACGAACACGGTGTCGTAGTGGACCATCAGCAGGAAGTCCTTGCTGCCCGTGCCCTTGAACGTGCCGACGATGTTGTCGCCCACCGACGGCTTGGCCGGATGGGTCTGAACCTCGGCTCCGAGGGCCTTGAGGCGCTTGACCAATTCACCGCTGACTTGGCGCAGGCCCGGCTCGGTGCCTGTGCCGGTGTCGACCGAGACCAGGGTCTTGAGGGTGTCGAGGTAGTGCGCTTGTTCGGCCTGGGCCTGCTTGAGCAAATCTTCAGCGCTGGGGTCGGCGGCGAGTGCCGGGGAGCAGGCCAGGCACAGCGCCATGGCCAGGGCGAAGGGAGGACGGGACATCGGCATTGGGCTGCTTTCCTTATTATCGTGAAAGCATGAGCCTAGACCCTCAGCGCTCTACGGCAAGCCTTTTGCGGCGAGCAGTGGTTTCATCGCGGGGCAAGCCCGCTCCCACGATCCCCGCAATGACCGTCGTGGGAGCGGGCTTGCCCCGCGATGAAGTCCATTGCCGACTATGGCTTCAACCAGCGCTATAACGCGGCGCCACCTGCTGATTGGACAACTGCCCCAGCAAGCCCTGGCGACTCGCCTCAAACGCTTCATAGCGCTCGAACGCATGCAGCGACGGAATCGAAATCAACCGCCGCGCATCAAAATCTTCCAGCGCCGCGCGCACTAGATCCTCAGCCGACATCACCATTGCCGGATCAAGGTTCTCCACTGGCAGCCCGCCGGTGGCCCAGAACTCGGTCGCCGTTGCCCCTGGCAACACCGCCTGCACCTGTACCCCCTGATCAGCCAACTCACGATTGAGCGACTGGCTGAAGGCTGTGACATACGCCTTGCTCGCTCCATAGACACCGTTGAGCAACTCCGGCGCCAGGCTCACGACCGACGAGATATTAATCACCGCTCCCTGGCCCCGCGCCACCAAGCCCGGCACCGCCGCGTAGGTCAGGCGGGTGAGGGCGGTGATGTTCAGCGCGATCATCTGGGCCATGTGCTCGACGTCGCTTTCCAGCAGCGGCGTATGGGTGCCGATCCCAGCGTTATTGACCAGTAGCGTGATGCTGGCGTCTTGCGCGAGCCGCGTCTCGATACTCGCCAGGTCCTGGGCATCGCCCAAGTCTGCGGGCAGCACCTCGATGCTGCGCTGGGTGAGGGTGGTGAGGCGGTCGGCCAGCTGGTTCAGGCGCTGGCGATTGCGCGCCACCAGAATCAGATCATAGCCGCGGCGCGCCAGCTGTTCGGCGTAGACCGCGCCGATGCCGGAGGAAGCGCCAGTGATCAGTGCAGTGCCTGGATGAGTCATGGTTATGCTCCGTTGAGGGGATGTGCAGCCATGATGCGGTGCTTTGCGGTTGGCGCAAATGACGCATATAGTACGCTTTTAGGTCATAGCGAGAGCGTTGCCATGCACCGCGTTGGCTACCTGTTGTGCGAGGGCTTCCAGGTCATGGGGTTGGCCTCGCAGTCGGTGTTCGAGTTCGCCAACTTGCTGGTGGGCGAGCCGGTCTATGTGCTCGGCAATTACAGCGTCGCCGGGGGCATGTTGCGCTCATCGCTGGGCCTGCAACTGCAAACCCAGGCAGTCGACTCGCCTGGGCATGCCGATACTTGGCTGGTGGCCGGCACACTGATGCCGGTGCAAACCCCGCCCAGCGCAGCCGAGGTCGAGCTGGTGCGCGCGCTGGGCCAGCAGGCACGGCGCACGGCCGGCATCTGCACCGGCGCCTTTACCCTGGCCGCCGCTGGCCTGCTCGATGAGCGTCGCGCCACCACCCATTGGGCCTATGCCAAGGCCATGCAGCAGTGCTATCCGCGCATCCGCGTCGAACAGGATCGCATCTTCATTGCCGACGGCAACCTATGGACTTCGGCCGGGATGACGGCCTGTATCGACATGGCCCTAGGCATGGTGGAAAAAGATCTGGGCGCAGACATCGCCCGTGCCGTAGCGCATCGGTTGGTGATGCAGCAACGGCGCACCGGTGGCCAATCGCAGCATTCGCAGATGCTGGAGCTGGCACCTAAATCCGACCGTATCCAGGCCGCCCTGGAGTACGCCCGGCAGCATCTGCAGCAGCCACTTGGGGTCGAGGAGTTGGCCGGCGTGGTGCACTTGAGCCCGCGCCAGTTCAGCCGCGTGTTCACCGCCGAAACCGGCCAGTCGCCGGCCAAGGCGATTGAACGTCTGCGTCTGGAAGCGGCGCGCTTACTTATCGAGCAAAGCCGCCACAGCCTGGATGTGGTGGCGCGGGAAACCGGTTTTCGCGACCGCAGGCACTTGCGCGAAGCGTTTTTGCGTGGCTTTGGCATCCCGCCCCAAGCCGTGCGCCGCGATGTGCGCCGGCTCAACTCATGAGGAAACACCGGCAATGAAAAAACTCGTGCGCATGGACGACCTGCAGGTGTTCGTGACCACCGTCGAGGCCGGCAGTTTTTCCGCTGCTGCCCGCCAACTGGATATTTCCCCGGCCCTGGCCAGCGGTGCGGTACAGCGTCTGGAGCGCAGCCTGGGCATTCGCCTGTTCGTGCGCTCGACGCGCAAGCTGCGCCTGTCGGATGAGGGCCAGCGCTACCTGCCGCATGCCCGTCAGGTGCTCGATGCACTGACTGAAGGTGAAATGGCCCTGGAGCATGGCCGCGAGGAAATCGCCGGCCCGCTGCGCTTGTCGATGCCCTCGGACTTGGGCCGCAATGTGTTGTTGCCCTTGCTCGATGAGTTCCAGGTAGCCCATCCGCGGATCGAACTGCAGCTGCGCTTTAGCGATCAGATCGCCGACTTTTTCAGTGATCGGCTGGATGCAGGCATCCGCTATGGCCAGCTGGCGGATTCGAGCCTGGTGTCGTTGCCGCTGGCCCCTGGCAATCGCCGTATCCTCTGCGCCGCCCCCGCCTATATCGCCCGCCATGGTGCACCGAGCACGCCTGAAGACTTGAGTCAGCACAACTGCCTGCGCTACATGATGGGCGAGCTGACCCACGAGAGGTGGAATTTCCATACTCCGCAAGGCGTAAAAGCGGTGGTGGTGGCGGGCGATCGCACCAGTGACGATGCCGATGTGGTCAGGCGCTGGGCGGTGGCCGGGTTAGGCGTGGTGTACAAGTCGCAGCTCGATGTACGCGATGATTTGCGCGCAGGCCGTTTGCTGGAGCTGTTCCCCAGGGAGTGGGGGCAGCCGACGCCGTTGCAGATGGTTTGCGCCCACCGCCAGTCGCTGACCCCATTGGTGCAGCAGTTGCGGGCGTTTCTGCTGCAACGACTGGAGCGGCTGACCAGTGATTGATCTGGGCTTTGCAGGGGCAAGTGCCGGCCTCTTCGCGGGCAAGCCCGCTCCCACAGGGGCCGCACCGATCAAAACTCAGTGGTGATCCTGTAGGAGCGGGCTTGCCCGCGAAAAGGCCATTGCAGGCCATGCATTGGCCGGATCAAACAGACATTCAGAAACCTTCCAGCACAATCTTGCCCTTGGCCTTGCCACTTTCGATCAGCGCATGCGCCCGCCGCAGGTTCTGCGCATTGATCGCGCCAAAATGCTCGCCCAACGTCGTCCTCAGCACACCTTGGTCGATCAACCCGGCAACCCGATCCAGCAGTTGGTGTTGCTTGATCATGTCCTCGGTCTGGTACAGCGAGCGGGTAAACATCAGTTCCCAATGCAGCGACAACGACTTGCGCTTGAGTGGCACCACATCGAGGCTGGCAGGGTCGTCGATCAATGCCATTCGCCCCTGTGGGCGCAAGACCTCGATCAATTGGGCAAAGTGTCGGTCGGTGTGAGTCAGGCTGATCACCAGGTCCACCTGGCCGTCGCCGATTTGCGCCAGCTGCGGCGCCAGGGGCTGGCTATGGTCGATCACGTGGTGTGCCCCCAGCTCCTTGACCCACTGCTGGGTTTCTTGGCGCGAGGCGGTGCCGATCACCGTCAGCCCGGTCAGGGTGCGCGCCAACTGGGTCAGGATCGAACCCACGCCACCACCGGCGCCAACAATCAGCAGGCGTTGCCCTTTGCCACCGCCTTCGGCTATGCCAAGGCGGTCGAACAGCAGCTCCCAGGCGGTGATCGAGGTCAGTGGCAATGCGGCGGCGCTGGCAGCATCGAGGGTGCGTGGCTTGTGCCCGACGATGCGCTCATCCACCAGATGAAACTGGCTGTAGCTGCCGGGGCGGTCGATGGCGCCGGCGTAGTACACCTCATCGCCTGGCTGAAACAGCGTGACTTCTGCTCCGACTTCACGCACGACTCCCACCGCGTCCCAACCCAACACTTTGGGTTGGCCAGTGCTGCCAGAGCCTGCACGAATTTTAGTGTCGACCGGGTTGACCGAAATGGCCTGAACTTCCACCAGCAAGTCGCGCGCACCTGGCGTAGGGCGCGGTAGTTCGCTGTCGAACAGCGCTGCTGGATCGTCGATGGGCAGACCGTGCTCGGTGAAGACAATGGCTTTCATGGTGTCGCTCCAAATTCAGGTGGGATGCGACAACCTTAGCGGGAGTTGGCAACAGGAAAAATGCGGGCAGGGCAGGAAGACTTTCGTCATTTTTTTTAAAATCGGTGCAGACATAGCCCGCACGCCTTTCGCGGCTTGGTTCCGCGAAAGGCTGCAGCGGGTGTGAATGATCTATCAGTTGTCGGTCAGCGGATCATCTTGAGACAGGATTGCCCGGGCCAGCTCCTCGTCACTCGCCTGCAGCCCAGGATAGTTTTTGCGCGCCTGTTCCAGTGCCGACTCCGCATAGGCGCCACGAATAGCACCGCCGCTGGCAACGAAGGCCGACAGCTCATCGCGGGCAGGAATGATTCGTTTGTCATCCTTGAAGGTCGAGTACAGCGAGGCGGAAACCCCTGCCGAGGTGGCGACATCGCCCGCATCCACGCGGGCCAGGGCAGAACCGGCAGGCAACAGCACCAGCAGTGAAGAAACGATCAGCAATCGACGCATGGCGAAACCTCCAGAAGGGTGAAGCCCAGGGGAATGTCTGCATGATGTTAAGAGCCCAGGAGCTAGCCGGTAGTTCCCTGCCACCGGTCTTGGGTGCATTGGACGGTGGTTGCTCGCTGGCGCTGGAGTGAGTTGCAGGCATTGGGAGCCTGGCCATCAGCCACGCCGATAGAGCAACCCCTGCGTCGCAGGATCATTCGGCCTGGGCGCCTCGCCCACCCGGCTGAATCCTGCACGCTCAGCCAAGCGCTGGCTGGCGGTGTTGTCCACTGCGGTCGTCAGCCAAACCGCTGCATCCACGGCGTCGAGCAGCGTGTTCAGCGCCTCGTGCATCAGCCCTTTGCCGGCGAAACCCTGGCTGACCCAGTAACCCACTTCATACTCTTCAGCCCTGGGCGTCAGGCCGATGCAGCCGATCACCTCGCCGGTGTTGGGTTCGAGCACGAAGTAGCGCTTTTCCCCTGTGGGGGTATGAAAATCGGCCTGGCTTTCTTCCAGGCCTTGCTCGATTTGTTCCAGGGTCCAATCCGGCTTGGCCCAGATCAGGAAGGGCTGGTGCAAGGCATAGCTGGCCAGCAATGCCTGGTGTAGGTGTGGCGCCAGGGCCAGGTCTGGGCGAGAAACGCGCAGGCGGGGGGTGGTCAGGGTGTGGGGCAGTTTCGCGGAACATGTAGGGGGGGCCATGGAGCCTCCTTGCTCGATGATGTGGGTGTTGGCTGTTCGATAGTGGCCATGATCTACTGGCCTCATCGCGGGCTTGTCCTGCGATGGGCTGCAAAGCAGCCTTCTGAACGCGCCATTCAAAGGACTATGAAGGTCAACCATGCCTCAGTACAAGCTGCATTGCTTCGGCGAATCCGGCAACGCCTACAAAGCCGCACTCATGCTCGAACTCACTGGCCAAGACTGGCAACCGGTCTTGGTCGACTACTTCCACGGCCAGACCCGCACCGACAGCTGGCGCCAGCAGATCAACGAGCAGGGCGAAGTGCCGGTGCTCGAGCATGACGGGCAGACCTTCACCCAGTCGGCGTTGATCCTCGACTACCTCGCCGCGCAGACCGGTCAATTTGGCCCGCAGAGTGAAGAGGAACATCGCGAAATCTGGCGCTGGATGCTGTTCGACAACCACAAGTTCACCAGCTACTACGCCACCTTGCGCTTTCTCTACGGCCTGAAGAAAACCGGCGAGACCGAAGTGACCAAATTCTTCCGTGAGCGCGCCACGGCGGCCTATCAGGTGGTGGATCAGCACCTGAGCCAAACGCCGTTCATGGTTGGCGGGCGTTTGACCATCGCCGATCTGTCGTTGGCTGGGTATGTGTTCATGCCTGAGGAGACTGGCATGCAGTTGACTGACTTCCCGCACATCGAGGCGTGGAAGGCGCGGATCAAGGCAGTGCCGGGTTGGAAGGCGCCTTATGAGCTGATGCCCAGGGCCTGAGTTTCTCTTGAGGTCGTTGGGGCCGCTGTGCGGCAGGCTTCGCCAGCTCCTACAGGGATTGCCTGTAGGAGCCGGGGAAACCTCCAACCAATCAGTACCTCAGCTCAACCCCGACATAAGCGCCAATCCCATCGCCCGGCCAGAACGCCGCCGTATCCTGGCCACGGGCGTTGTACACCGGGGTCACTGCCGTCACGTAGGCCTTGTTGGCCAGGTTCTTCAAATCCAGCGACACCTTCCAATTGCCCTTCGGCGCCTCATACCCAAGGTTTGCGCCCCAGATGGTGTACGACGGTGCATACAGGGTATTGGCGTAATCCGCGGCGGTGCGTGAAGCCGACTGCACGTTGACCCCGCTATACCAGCCGCTGTGGTGTTGGTATTGCACCTCGCCCTGGTAGATGTGCTTGGGAATGCCGGGCAGTTGATTGCTGCCGAAGGTATCGTCGTTGCGGTAGTAGAAGTCGTTATAGGTGTACACCTGGCGCCAGCGCACCTGGTCGCCCTGGGCGTTCTCCCACAGGCGGGTATTGAGGCCTGCTTCGATGCCTTGGTGGATGGTCGGCGAGGCGTTGAATGCACCGGTCACTGCGGCAGCGGTGGAGGTGGCGGGGATGATCTGCACGTTGAGCAGCTCGTTGTGAATCCAGGAGCGATACAGCGCCAGGCTGCCGTCGAAGATGCCATGCGAGCCTTTGATGCCGACCTCGAAGGTGTTGCCTTTCTGCTCCACCAGCGGGCGGATGTAGGGCAGGCTCGGGCCGGAGCCGGAGTACTCCCACGAGGCCGGTGGGTCGATGCTGCGGCTGACGTTGGTGAACACTTGCAGGTTTGGTGTGAACTCGTAGCGCAAGCCGATGCGTGGGGCGATGCTCCAGTTGTCGTAGTCGACGTGCTGGGGGAAGTCGGTGCGGTTGGGGTTGACTGCGTAGTCGATGTCGACCTTGCGCCGCACGTTGACGAACGACACACCGCTGGTCAGCCACAGGCCATCGACCAGGTTGAGGTCGTTGCCCAAAGAAAACACCCTGTCGAACGAATCCTGATAGTCGACCTTTTTCAGTGAAACCTTGTCGCCGGTGGCCGAGTTGACTCCGCCGCGCAGGTGCTGGGTCGAAGTGAAGGCCAGGCTGCTGCGGCTCTCGTGGCCGAACAGGCTGTCGACGCGGTCATAGCCGAGCAGCAGGCCGAGGTCGTGCCAGTCCCAATAGCTGGGGTTGCTCGGGCTGCGCGGGTTATTGGTGTGGCGGTAGTCGTGGTACGACAGGCCCACGGTCAGCCGGGCATCGTCATCGAAGGTGTAGGTGGTCTTGCTGCCCAGCCAGATGCTACCGGGGCGCCGTGCGCCGGCGCCGCTGCTTTCGGCGGTGGCACTGGCGCGGCGCGGGTGGTGCTTGGCATTGGCCAGGGTGGTGGCGCTGGGGTCGTTGTGGAACTCGTCGCGATAGCGCAGCAGCAGGCGTGTCTCAAGCTTGGGGCTGAAGCGGTAGCCGGCGTTGGCGACGATGCCCGAGCTGCGCGACAGGCTGAAATCGCGCGAGCCGTGGTTGCGGTAGTTGTCGGCTTGCAGGTAGTAGTCCAGATCGCCTTCGACGCCGCCGACACTGACGGTTTGCTTCTGGTAGCCATAACTGCCGGCTTCGGCGCGCAGGCGCAGGCCGGGGGCGCTGTAGCCGCTGTGGTTGACGAAGTTGACCGCGCCACCCAGGGTCAACGCGCCGTACTGGAAGGCGTTGGCGCCGCGCAGGATCTCGGTGTAGTTGACCCCCGAGGCATTGAGGAACTCGTAGGGGGTGCCGCCCGGGCCGGTCAGTGGCAGGCCATCGAAGAGGAACTTGATCCCCTCACGGAAGTAGCCAGGCGAGGTGTTGGCACCGGAGCCGCGGATGGAGATCTTGGCGGCGTCATTGCCGCCGGTGGACTGCACGAACACGCCGGGCTGATAACCGAGGGTGTCTTGTAGCGTGGCAGTGCGGCCCTTGGCGACTTCTTCGCTGTCGACCACGCTGGTGCCGCCGGGTACTTCCGCCAGCTGGCTCTGCGCGGCTTGCGCGGCGGTTTGCCTGGCGCCCTGAACAGTGACTGTACCCAGGGTCTGGTCGGCCTCGGCGGCAACGGCTGGGGCGAGCAGGGCAGAGCTAAGGGCTGTGGCCAGGGTGGCGTGGCGCACGGCCAGGCGCAGTCGATTGGGTTGCATCACGTGCATCGGTGTATTCCTTGAAGTTCATCGATAGTTACCTCGGCGTTCTATGGGCATAGTCAGGCCAGTCGCAGGAGATAGAGCAGGTTTTGTGCCAGATGGCAAAGGGCCTGGTGGCCGTGGGCTTTGCCTTTGTTTAAATGAATTAGATGAACAGCAGGACAACTTTTGTTGAAGCGGTGTTGTCGTTCGGACAGCACCGGTTATATGCAAATTACCAAATTAACAATGCACATTTAGTGGCGGAGATTGATGTTTTTAGTGATGGCCTCATCGCGG
>NZ_JBICKL010000036.1:0-49532 GCF_043104195.1 Pseudomonas sp. xss_2 | reverse complement strand
GGTCAATAATCAGCCACTGCAATCGAAAAGGCCGGCATCCCTAAGGGGTGCCGGCCTTTTTGCATGTGTCGGTGAAAAAGCTGGCGAGCTGTTCAGCGCACAGGCTGCGACTCGATCCCTTCCAGCATCGCTTCAACCAGCCCATCAGCCATTTCGACGGCGTGCAGGTTGGCCCAGAGCAGACCTTTGCCTTTTTCGTGCACATGATCGAGTGCCTGGTAGCCACTGGCGTAGGCGCTGCGCAGGTACAGCGCGACATGCACCAAGGCGTCGTGGGCGGTGATGTTGGGATTGACGCAGAAGATCGGCGGATGGCCGGCGTCGCAGTGGCCGAAGGCGTGTTGCTGGGTGCTGGGGAGCGGTGGGTCGGGGACGATTTTTTTCATTGCAGGATCTCTGAAGTTGAGCTGCAACCGTCCGTTTCCACGCGAAGGGTGGCAGTTGTACGCAGGGTGGAAAACCGGTCAGAGAGTCACCCGGTAGGCCGTAAGGCCTCCCGCGTACAACCGCCATTGAAGACGAAACTCTGTAGCCAGGTTTCCACACCTGATCGCTGAAACGTCAGCGACTCGGTCAGCCTAGAGGGCTCGGATATCCCGGACAATCAGATGGGGGGCGACAGATTTCGTAGGGTATTTCGCTGGTCTGGTGGTAACCAGTAAGAAAGGTATTCAGCGGTTGTAGGACGATGCTGATACAACGATCTGGGGCCGCTTTGCGCCCCTTCGCGGGCCGCTCCCACAGGGACAGCGCGAAGCTTCAGAGCAGCGCTGTACTTGTGGGAGCGGGCTTGTCGGGGCGCCGAACCGCCGCGAAGGGGCGCAAAGCGGCCCCAAATGTACCCGTCTGGCTTTTGCCTGAGCCGCTCAATCGGCATCAGACTCGAACAAGCGTTGCAGCTCCTCCCGCGCCTCCTGGGCGTTCTGCATTACCTTGGCGCGGTCATCACGCACACGGCCCTGGGTCTCCAGTACCTGTTCGTCATGCTCGGTGAAGCGCTCGATACGATCCGCCGCCTGCTCCTCGGTCAAGCCCAGGCCAACCAAGGCGCGCCGGGTCATCTCCAGGCTGGAGTAGAAGGTTTCCCGAATCGGTACGGCGCCAACGTCAGTCAACTTGTGCACATGCTGGCGGTTACGTGCCCGGGCCAACACTTTCAAGTGCGGGTAGAGGCGCTTGACCCGTTCGGCAGTGCGGGTGGTGATCTCAGGATCATCCGTGGTGATCACGAAATACTCGGCCTCGCCCACCTTCGCCGCATGCAGCACCTCGGCGCGCAGCGGGTCGCCATAGAACACCGGTACTTGTTCGAAGGTGCGGGTCATTTCGATGGCGTCCACCGACGTGTCGAGGGCGATGAAGGGGATGTTCTGCGCGCGCAGGATGCGCGAGACGATCTGGCCCATGCGGCCCATGCCGACGATCACCACGCGCGGCGCATCGGTCTGGATCTGTTTGTACTGCTCGGGCACTTCGCGGGTGGCTTGCGGGCGCTTGAGCAGGCGCGCGCAGATGATCAATAGCAGCGGGGTAGCCGCCATCGACAGGGTGATGGTCATCAGCAGCAGGTCATAGGTGTAGGCGTCGAACAGGCCTTGGTCCTTGCCCAGCTTGAAGACCACGAAGGCAAACTCGCCACCAGCCGCCAGCACCACGCCCAAGCGCAGCGCATTGGCTTTGTTGAGGCCGCCGATGCGCCCGACCAGCATCAGCAGTGGCAGTTTCACCGCCACCAGCAGCAGCGTCAGGCCCAGCAGCAGAAGGGGGGCCTCGAGCAGCAGGCTGAGATTTGCGCCCATGCCCACACTGATGAAGAACAACCCCAGCAGCAAGCCTTTGAACGGTTCGATCTGTGATTCCAGCTCGTGGCGATACTCCGAGTCCGCCAACAGCAGGCCGGCCAGGAAAGCGCCCAGGGCCATGGAGATGCCGGCTTCTTCCATCAGCCAGGCGGTACCGATTACTACCAGCAGCGCAGTGGCGGTGGAGACTTCCGGCAGGCCGGTGCGGGCGACGATGCGGAACACCGGGCGCAGCAGGTAACGACCGCCGACGATGACCACCGCGATGCTGGCGAACACCTTCAGGCCATGCTCCAGGCTGTCGCCATGACTGGTCTCCGGGCCACTGGCAGCCAGCAGCGGCACCAGTGCGATCAGGGGAATGGCGGCGATGTCCTGAAACAGCAGGATGGCAAACGCCAAGCGGCCATGCGGCGCGTTGAGCTGCTTACTCTCGGCCAGGCTTTGCAGGCCAAGCGCAGTGGAGGAGAGCGCCAGGCCCAGGCCCACCACCAGCGCCGCCGGCAGCGATTGGCCGAAGCCGAACACGGCAATGGCGCCAATCACGGCGCCGGTCAGCAGCACTTGTGCCAGGCCCACGCCGAAGACCGACTTGCGCATCAGCCACAGGCGTCGAGGCGAAAGCTCCAGGCCGATGATGAACAGCAGCAGGACCACGCCCAGTTCAGAGATATGCGCGACGCTTTCGGTATCACGGATCAGGCCCAAGGCCTGTGGGCCGATGGCGACCCCGGCGAGCAGATAGCCGATTACGGCGCCCAGTTGCAGGCGCTTGGCCAGAGGCACGGCAATGACGGCGGCAAGCAGAAAGATCACCGCGGTTTGTAGAAGGCTGCCTTCGTGTGGCATCGCTCGGACTCCATGAGCTGCTACGGGGCAGCGTTGATAGGTGGAGGGCGGATTGTGGGGTGTCGGGGAGGCTTGGACAATCTGGATCGTATGAGACTGATTGTCTCCTTCAAGGTGACAGTCAGTTTTGCCCTCAGCCCTCGCCAAACTGCGCGCGATACTGATTCGGCGTCATCCCGATCCGTTCGCAGAACACCTTGCGCATGTGCCGATCGCTACCGAAACCACTGCGCGCCGCCACTACTTTCAACGCAAGGTCGCTACCTTCAAGGAGTTTGCGGGCGTGGTCGATGCGTGCATTCTGCAGGTACTGCAGGGGTGTCAGGCCCACCTCGCGGTGGAAGGTGCGAGCAAAATTGCGGCTGCTCATGGCCACCAGCTCGGCCATTTTTTGCACGGTATACGCTTGGTCGATGTGATCGACGATATACGCCTGGACCCTGGCGATAGGTGAGCCATCGCGCGGTACAGCGGCAAGCAAGGGCCCGTAGGGCAACTGGCCGCCCTGGCGATGGCGGGCCACCAGCAGCACCTTGGCCACTTCCAAGGCCAGCGCTTTGCCGTGGTCTTCGGCGACCACGGCCAGGGCCAGGTCGATCCCGGCGGTAATTCCGCCCGAGGTGATCAGGTTGCGGTCAATCACGTAGATCTGCTCGGTCTCGACCTTCGCTTCGGGAAACTGCTGGGCCAGGCGCTCCACGTAGTTCCAGTGGGTCGTGCAGCGAAAGCCGCCGAGCAGGCCGGCGCGGCCGAGCAAGAACACCCCGGTGCAGATCGCGCCAAAGCGCTTGGCGCTGGCTACGGCCTGGGGCAGCCAGCTTTCCAGCCCAGGCAGTGCCAGGTCATAGGCGCCCGGTCCGCCAGGTACCAGCAACAGGTCAATGTCACCGGGCAGCTGCTGCAAGCTGAGGTCAGCCACCACCTGCAAGCCACAGGAGCTGCGGATCTTGCCTTCGCCCTCTGCCAGGGTAAGCAGGCGGTAACGGCGCTCTGCTGGCAAGAAGCGGTTGGCCAGGGCGAACGCGTCCATTGGGCCCGTCACGTCGAGCATCAGCACATCATCGAACAGGACCACTGCCACGGTTTTGTGAGCATGAGGCTGCTGCATAACCCATATACCTCTTGAATCTGTGCGGCATCTTAACAAGGCGCGGGCGGCACAATTAAGAACTATTAAGCTTTGCCTCAGGACTTTGTAATGAGCCGGCGGCGAGACTGCTCCCATTGAAAGAGGAGCCTCGACATGCCCACCCAGACCGAGCCAGGCGCACTTACGGCCGGGCGTCTGCATCGAGCCAAGGAGCTGATGCTGCGCAGCGACCTGTCGATTATCGAGATCGCCGCGGTGTGCAACCTGACCCGCAGCCACTTCTCTCGCGCGTTCAAGATCAATACCGGGCTGTCACCACAGGCCTGGCGCCTGCTGGCGCGGCTGGAGAAGGCCAAGCAACTGCTGGTCACTGAAGCGCCAATCACCCATGTCAGCCTGGAGTGCGGGTTTTTCGACCAGTCGCACTTCACCCGTGTCTTCAGCCGCCTGGTCGGGCAGCCGCCCAAGGCCTGGCGCCAGTCGGCTAGATCGCAAGTTCCGAGCTACCACCCTTAAGCCATTTCTATCCCTATGGATAGGTCTGAAGGGTGTTCCCAACCCAAGGAGTTACCATCATGAGCAATCCCGACTACAAGCGCCTGAACAAAGATGATGCCGTGGTACTGCTGGTCGATCACCAGACTGGTCTGATTTCGTTGGTCCAGGATTTCTCGCCCAACGAATTCAAGAACAACGTCCTGGCCCTGGGCGATCTGGCCAAGTTCTTCGGCCTGCCGACCATTCTGACCACCAGCTTCGAGCAAGGCCCGAACGGCCCGCTGGTGCCCGAGCTCAAGGAAATGTTCCCGGACGCGCCGTACATTGCCCGTCCAGGGCAGATCAACGCGTGGGACAACGAAGATTTCGTCAAGGCGATCAAGGCCACTGGGCGCAAGCAGTTGATCATCGCGGGCGTGGTCACTGACGTGTGCGTGGCGTTCCCGACCTTGTCGGCACTGGCCGAAGGCTTTGAGGTGTTCGTGGTGACGGATGCGTCCGGCACCTTCAACGAAACCGTGCAGCAGGCGGCGTGGGTGCGCATGACCCAGGCCGGGGCGCAGATGATGAACTGGTTCTCGGTGGCGTGTGAGCTGCACCGTGACTGGCGCAACGACATCGAAGGCTTGGGCAATCTGCTGTCGCAGCGGATTCCTAACTATCGCAACCTGATGAACAGCTACTCGGCACTCACGGCCAAGTAATACCGCGGGGCCGCTGCGGCGGCCCCAGCTTTCAGGGCAGCGTCACCACAATTCGGCAGCCGCCCAGCGTCGAGGCCTGCACACGCAGACTGCCGCCATGCGCCTGCACGACTGAATTGCAGATCGCCAAGCCCATCCCCAAACCACTGGCCTTGGTGGTATAGAACGCGTCGAAAATCCGCTCTTGTTCCTCTGGCGCGATGCCTGGTCCGTTGTCATCCACACTGATTTCAACGCCCGCCTCGCCAAGGGCGCAGGCAATCTGCAGCACCCCGTCAGTGCGAAAATCGCTTAGCGCTTCCAGGGCATTGGTGATCAGGTTGAACACCAGTTGCTGAATCTGCACTGCATCGACCTTGGCGCTTACCCCAGGCTGCAGTTGCGCCTGGACCTTCACCGCAGCCCTGAGCGCATCGGATGACGTCATGCGGATAACGTCTTCGAGCAACTCATCCAGCCTGGCCACCTTGAGCTGCATCGGCGTCTGCTTGGCCAGGGCGCGCAACGCCTTGACGATGCTCGCCGCCCGTTCGCTGTCGGCGCGGATGTCTTGCAGGCCGTCGATGGCTTCCTCAAGGTTGGGCTGTTCGCGCTTGAGCCAGCGCAGGCTGGCCGCGGCATTGGAGGCGATGCCCAGCAGGGGCTGGCTGATTTCGTGGGCGATCGAGGCGGACAACTCGTTCATCACCTGCAGGTGCGAGCTGCGCGCAAGCTCGGCACGCGAGTGGCGCAGTTCCGCGGCCATCTGCGCGCGGGCCTGGTTGTCTTCGGCCAGGCGGGTATAGAACTTGGCCGTCTGGAGCGATACTGCGGCCTGCGAGGCGAGGATTTCCAGCATGGCTAGCCGCTGGCTGCCGAACAGGTTGGGCACCAGGCGATTTTCCAGATAGACCAGGCCGATCAACACCCCTTGAATCACCAGCGGCAGGCACAGCACCGAGCGCGCGCCGCGCGCTTGCAGGTCGTGGCGGAAGGCCTCGGGGCAGTCGGACAGGGCGTCATGCAGCAGCAGCGGCTTTTTGGTGCGCATGGTCGCGTTGATGATCGACAGCGGCGCTTGGGTGATGAACTTCTGGCAATCTTCCATGCTCACTTGCAGCCCGCCGTCGCTGATGGCTGCGCTGGCGGCCATCTGGAACTCGGCACCGCTGACGATCAGCAACGCGCCGTGGTCGGCACCGGAGTGCAGGGTCAGGTGGCCCATGAGCGTTTCGATCAGCCCTTCAAGCAGCACTTCTTCAGACAGCGCCCGCGCAGCCTGGATGCCGGCTTCAAGGTCCAGGCTGGCCTGGGAGGTCGAGCGATAGGTCTCCTGAATCGGCTGGGTACGCAAAAACGGGTGCAGTGTTTCCAACTGACGCACCTTGCCGGCTGCCCCCCAGATATGGAAGCAGTCGCGGGCAATACGCAGATGCAGGTTGGCCCCGGATATCAGACCGCTGGGGATGCACACTTCGGCCAGTTGCTCGTGGGCCAGCGCTTGCTCATGAATGAAGCCTGCGGCGGTAGCGGCGATCTGCGCCTGGTCAAAGCAGCGGATGGCTGCCAGTCCATCGCCGTCGAGTTTGGCGATCACCCCTTCGATCAACAGCAGTTTGTTGCGGAAGGTGACTGGATTGAACTGTGCCCACTGGCTGAACAGCTCGCGCAGCCGGCTCAACTGTTCACGCTTGTGCTCAAGGCTGCCGGGCGCTTCCGGGCTGCCCAGGGTCAAGCCGCAAAACAGGTGATAGTCGGCCAGGTTGATATGCGCAGGCGCTGCCCAGGTCAGGGGTGCGGCGCGCTCGAGGGCGACCACGGCCTGGTTGATATCCCCCAGGTAGAACGCCGACATGCCCTCGAACAGCCGCTTGAAGAATAACGTCGTGCGCGAAGTGGCGTGGGTTTCCAAGGCGTCGTAGAGCGCGCTTTCGAGGCTGTCGCGGTGGGCTTCGCCACCTTCGCTCAAGGCGCTCACGAAGGCCTGTTGGGCCAGCAGGATCTGTTCGATATCGCGATAGCCATACTGGCGCACAGTAGCCAGGCCGAGTTGGATTTCCTCGGCAACCGAATGCAAGTGCTGGCCCATCACCAGCGAATCGGAGACCAAATGGTTGCAGGCGTAGCAGGCCATCGCCAGGTCGCCGCTCAAGCGTCCCGAGTCGATGGCTTGCTGCGCGGTGCGCCGGGCGAAATCCATCGACGCAGTCCAGGCGCTGACTTGGTCGAGGGCTAGCAGGGTGCTGGTCAGGTCGACCTCAAAGCCGTACCGCTCGATCAGCTTGAGCGCCGCCAGGCAGTAGGCGTGACCATCGTGATACGCACCAAAGCGCTCTGCCGCCATCACCCCGAACCAGGCCAGGCCGTAGGTACTGCCGGGAGCAACGCCGTGCGCGAGGGTCAGTTCGAGGATTTTCGCCAGGTGCAGGTAACGGATATCGTCATCGATGAAGAAGGAGCAAGACAAGGTCGCCAGTAGGCCAATGGCGACGATGACTGTTTCGCTCTCGGCCTTGGGCAACGCCTCAAGGCAATGCCGGCCGCGCTGTTCGATCAGCGCCTGGATGCTGCGCAGCTGAGTCTCGACCTGAAGCGCGTCGTTGCCACGGCCTAGCTCGATGCCCAGCAGGCGCAGGCCTTCAAGCGCATCGTTGATCGCCGCGTCATAGTCTGAATGCAGGGTTTTGTATCGCGCGCGCAGTTTGCAGGCGATGGCCTGGTCGAGCGGCGAGCGCGCCCGTTTGCTGCATTCGCCGATCCGCTGCTGGGCTTGGCTCATGCGCGACAGCAGCATGTCGCATTCTGCCGCCATGCAGGCAAGGCTGAAGGCGTGTCGGTAGTCGACCGCTGGCGAGCCGCAGGTCTGTAGCAGTTCTTCGCCGGCGTTCAGATATCCAGCGGCTTGCTCGTGCGAGGCCGAGTCACGGGCGCGGCGTGCCGCCTCCATCAGGAGAATCAGGTAGGCCTCGCACTCCTCAGTGCTGAACACAGACTTTTCTGCACGTTGGACCTGATTGGCGATCTCGAACACTGCATCGGCCAGCGCGTTGCGCCACACGTATTTCATCACCCGGGCGATCTGGGCATGCTGTGCAGCGCGCTCCGGAGCGGCAGTCAGCAGGTAGGCGGCTTCCTCCACGCGGTCGTGCGAGAAACTCAAGCCGTGCTGGCTGGCCGCAAGAAAGCCTGCGTCCAGCAAAGCGTTGAGATGCTCGCCCAAGCGATCGTGGTCGATCGTCACCAGCTTGGCCAGCAGCGGTGGGTCGAAGCGCCCGCCAGCGGCGCCGGCGACCCGCAGGATCTCCCGTTGCGCCGCTGGCAAGCGGCCCAGGCGATGGATCATCAGGTCGGCGACATTGTCGGCATAACGGTGTTGGGCCACAGCTTCGAGAGACCACGACCAGCGCATGGCCAGGGGGTCGAAGGTGAACAATTTGTCTTCGACCATGGCTTTGAGGATTTGCCGAGCGAACAGCGGGTTGCCGGCGGTTTTCGCGTGCACCAGTTCAGCGACCTGCCGGGCGTCGTCAGTGGTGACGTGATAGCGCTCGCTGATCAGCTGGGCGACGGCATCGACCGGCAGCGCCAGCAGCTCCAGGTGATGGCTGTGCAGCGGGGTCAAATGGGTGGAGTTGGCCAGTTCGTAGGCTTTGCCAGCCGGGTTGCCGGCAGCATTGCAGCGGCTGGCAAAAATCAGCAGCAGGTTAGCCGGGGAGCGCGCGAGCAACTCCCTGAGCAGGTGCAACGAGGCGTCGTCAGCCCACTGCAAGTCGTCGAAAAAAAGAATCAATGGCCGGCCAGGCGCGGTGAACAGCTGAAGGAAATCGACGATTGCCCGCAACTCCTTTTCCAGTGCCAGCCGAGAGGGTTGTTGCGGAAATTCGGCCATTGGCCCGATGATCAGCTTCAGCTCTGGAGCCAGCGTGCCGAGCAAGCGGCCGCGGTTTTGGATGCGCTGCTGGATCTGGCTGCGGATGGTCTCCAGGTCTGCACGGTTCTTGGCCAGCAACTGGGTGGTCAGCGCACCTAGGATATCGACCCACGGCGCGTAGGGGATGGCCTGCTCCAGGCTGTTGCATTTGCCGGCCGCCCAATAGCCGGCGTCATGATCGCGCAAGGCCGCCTTGACCAGGCTCGATTTGCCCATGCCCGTCGCCCCGCTGATGAACAGCGCTTGGGCTGTGCTGTCACGACGCAAGGTCTTGAGGATGCGGGCGATGGACTGCAACTCGCTGCTGCGGCCATACAGGCGCTCGTGGGTGCAGGGCATGGGGTCGGAGCAGCCCAGGGTAAAGGTCGCGATCGTCTGGCTCGCCTGCCATTGACGCTGGCAATGGGCAAGATCGACGGCCAGCGCCTGGGCGCTCTGGTAACGCGCATCAGGCTCTTTGGCCAAGGCTTTGGCGAGGATCAGGCTGATCGCCTGGGGCACGTCTGGGCTGAGCTCGGCGGCGGGGCGGGGCAGAACGCCTGCGTGCAGCTGGCGCCAATGCTGCTTGTCGCGACCGGCCAGCGGTAGTTCACCCACCAGCAATTGGTAGAGGATGGCGGCTAGGGCGTAGAGGTCGCTGCGTCGGTCGCTGCTGGCGCCGTGTGGGCAAACCTGCTCGGGCGCAAGGAAGGACCAGGTATCGGTCGCTGTACCCTGATCACTGATCCGCTCGCCGCTGTCGGCCTGGAACCCACCGAGCTTGACCCGATTATCAGCGAGCAATACGACATGCTGCGGCTGCAACGCGCCATGCAAGACCCCGGCCTGATGGGCCTGCGCCAGCGCCTTGCTGGCGTTGACCGCGATCTGCAGAAACGCGCGCAAGGTAGGCCGTCCTTGGGCGATGACCTCGGCCAGCGATTCACCTGCTGGGTAGACCAACAAGGGGCCTTCGGCCGAGCGCACGAATGCACATGGCGTGACAGCCCATTCAGGGTCGAGCCGCAGTCGGTAGTCGCGCTCCAGACGCTGGCAGGCAGCCGGCGATTCCACTGGCGCGCGTATCGCCGTCCAGGCTCGAGCAGAACGTGCGTCCCACAAGCGGAAGTAGCTGAGCTCGCCCTCCTGTGTCAGCAAGGCAGTATCGCAACGGTTGAGCCAATCTTCATCGATCGACGGATCGTGATCCATAGGCCATTGAACGAGGCGTTCACCCAGCATCGCGCATCCCCTGCAGCCTGCATTTTCCACGCGAGTATACGCAGCGGACCCGGCGCGAATGCCCGTTGTAGGCGGCTTGGCAGGAATGGGAACCAATCTGACCGTTCTGGATCCTGCGCCGCGGCCTTTGCTCGATTGCCGCGTGCCTTGGAGGTGTATCCTCAGGCCAACCTATCCCTCGGGATAATTGTCTGAACGCGCAGGCTCACCTAGATTGCACAGGGCTGCGCAACCGCCTTGGCCTGTGAAACTTGAGACGATCATGATCCGACTAGGCAATGCGCTGGTGTCGCTTGAGCGACGAGAGGCTTTCCTCGACGGCAAGCCGTTGCCTCTGGGTGGCCGTGCGTTCGATGTCCTGGCGATGCTGGTCAGGGCCAAGGGCCGCGTGGTTAGCAAGGAAGAGCTGTTCAGCCAGGTCTGGGCGGGCACCGTGGTCGAGGACAACAATCTTCAGGTGCAGGTATCGCTGCTGCGTAAGATGCTCGGTGACAAGCGCCTGATCCAGACCGTCGCACGTCGAGGCTACCGGTTGGCAGTCGATATTGCCGCAGAACTTGCGTCATTTGCCCATAGCCCTTCATTCAACCTCGATCCCGACCTGCCGCCACCGAGCGACGATGGCGCCGCTGTGCCGGTTCTGGTGGTGGACGACGATCCGTCGGTGCGCTCCGCGCTGGGCAGGTTGTTGCGGGTAGAGGGTATCCCTCACCGGCTTTACGCCTCGGCAGAAGAGCTGCTGCAAGCGCAGTGGGATTCGCCTTATGCCTGCCTATTGCTGGACATCAATCTGCCAGCCGCCACTGGGCTGGAGCTGCAGGACATGCTCGGCAAGCTCGACCTGCCGTGGCCGGTGGTGTTCATGACCGGCTACGGGACTATTCCCATGGCGGTGCAGGCAATGCGCGCGGGGGCGATCGAGGTGCTGACCAAGCCGTTCGACGAGCAGCAGCTGTTGGCGCTGCTCGATGTCGTACGTTTGCGCGCGGTGGCGGCGGGCAGGGCGTGGCAGCATGCGCGACAGGTTAAAGACAAGTATGCGCGCCTCACTACTCGCGAGCGCCAGGTGTTTTCGCTGGTGGTCAGTGGGCTGTCGCACAAACAGATCGCCAAACACATCGGAACCAGCGAAGTGACGACCAAGGTGCACAAGAAAAACATCATGAACAAGATGCAGTCGCGCTCGCTGGTCGATCTGGTCTCGATGCACAACGTGGTCGCTGGCTGCGGTAGCGTCGAGGGCCAGGGCGCCGCATGAACGGACCCGTTTCAACCGCCAAGGCTTGGGTGTGCATCGTCGACGATGATGCGTCCGTTCGCAAAAGCCTGGCTAACCTGTTGCGCTCAGCAGGCTTCGACCCGCTGCCGTTCAGCTCGGGGGAGGCATTCCTCGGGTCAGGGTTGGCGCGTGAGGCGGGCTGCGCCTTGCTCGACTTGAAAATGCCGGGGCTCGGTGGCTTGCAGGTTCTGCGTGAACTGGCGGCGATGGGTTGGCGCTTGCCAGTGATCTGCATGTCTGCACACTGGAGCGATGCCGGGCTGGATGAGTCGATGCGCCAAGGGGCGGTGGCCTGTTTGCGCAAGCCATTCAGCGAAGAGGCGTTGTTGCAGGCAATAGGCCTGGCCTTGGCTGTTTGATGCCGGGGCCGCGAAGCAGCCCCGGGCACGTTGTACGATGACTTAAGTGAACAGATCCACACCCAGCTGGAACGCTACCCACAACGCAAGGCCGGTGGCGAAGGCCAGGGCAATATTCTCGAACAGGTTGTTGCGGTACTCCTTGCTCAGCAGCGACTTCTGGTTGGACATGATCAGCAAGCCCAGCGAGATCACCGGCAAACCGACGATGTTCAGTGCGCTGACCCCGATGGTCAGGGTGACGAAGTCCGGCATGCCGGGGATCGACCAGATCAGCGGCGTGACCAGGATGAACAGCATGAACCAGCGGTGCGCCGGATCCTTGTGGAACTCCTTGCCATAGCGCTCACGCCGCTGTGGCCGCACGTGCTGGAAGGCGTCGGTAATCAGCATCGGGAAGGCAGTGGTCTTGCCCGAGATGCTGGCGAACAAGGTCGCGAACACGCCGATGAAGAAGATGTACCAACCGATCGGGCCGAAGAACATTTCCAGGGCCTTGCCCAGGTCGCCCAGGGTGTTCACTTCGATGCCATTGGGACGCAGGATTTCTGCGCCGACGATCCAGATCGCCAGGTTGATCACGATGCCGACGAACACCGCGAACAGCAGGTCATTGCGCTGCACGCGCTTGTGCTGCGGGCCGGTCCAACCTTTCTGGCGCATCACGTACGGGTGGACGAAGTTGGCCACCGAGCCTGCCACCGCACCGATCACCGACACCGCGACCAGCATGGCGCCGTGCACGCCCTCATCAGCAGGGATGCTAAAGCCGATGGTGCCTTTGACGATGCCGACCACATCGGGGCCAGACATCACCGCCAGGGCGAGAAACGCCAGGGTCATCACTGCCAGCAGCAGCTTCATCACCCCTTCGATCATCGAATAGATATTGCGCCCGACCAGCATCCACACCGCCAGCACCACGGCCATCGAGCACAGCAGCGGATAGTCGATGCGCAGCAGCATCGCCAGCGCTTCGCCAGCACCCTTGATCATGTAGGCATTCATCAGATGGCCCATGAGCAAGGCATAGCCGAGCATGAACCAGGCAAACACCGGATGCAGTTGGGCGTAGCCCTGGAGAATGGTCATGCCCTGGTTATTGCACAGCTGGAAGCGGGCAATGATGTTGACGATCAGGTAGCGCAGCAGCAGTGACACTGCCAGTACCCACATCATCGCGTAACCATAGTTGGCCCCGGCCACCGACGAGGTGATCAGATCACCTGCGCCGAGCCAGGACAGCACGGCAATGATGCCCGGCCCGAGCAGTTTGACTACCCGAGAAAGGCGGCTTTGCGAGGGCGTGGCAGTTTTGCCCTCCACGGAAGGTATGCTCGTCATCGATGGTGTCTCCGTTATTTTTGTTGTGAGAGCCGGCGCAGTCGAACACAGTAGATAGGATGTCGTACAACTAAAATTACGCGCTAAATATTACAAGATGTTTCTAAGCCAGCGATGGCCTTTTAACACGAAAGGGCCGCAAAGCGGCCCTGTTCGGTGTGTCTGGACTCAAACTCAGTTCTGATTGGCGAGGGTGTTGGGTTGGCTGTAGCTCACCTGGTGTACCTGGCCATTGCTGTCGCGGTAAGTGAGTGTGGCGGTACTGCTGTGGCCTTGCGGGTTTGCCGGGGCCTGCACGCTGATCACCTGATCGATGTCCATCCCGTAGTGGTAGGCGCGGACTTCACCGGGCTGGGCGAAGGCACTGGCACTGCTGGCAATGGCGAAGGTGGTAGCGGTAATGGCGAAGCTTTTGCGAAGGGTCATGATCGTTCTCCAGATTAGTCGGTAGTGGGCGACGACTGCTTGCTGTCTGGAGGCAATATTGAGCGCAAATAGTTAGCGCGCAAAATATATTGCTGCTATGGCTGGGATTGAACCGGTGTATGGGCATCCCAACCCGCTCCTGTCAGGACCCTGGCCGATACTGCAACGCCTCCGCCAGGTGCGTGCGTGCGATGTCCTGCCCCTGTTCCAGGTCGGCCAAGGTCCGTGCGACCTTCAGTAATCGGTGCGCCGCACGCAGCGACAAGGTCAGGCGTTCGCAGGCGTTTTCCAGCCAGCGCTGGTCCTCGGCGCTCAAGTGGCAGTGCCGGCGTAGACCCTTGAGGTCGAGAAAGGCATTGGCGCAGCCTTGGCGGCGCTGCTGTACGTCGCGAGCTTCGGCGACCACGCGGGCGACGCTGGCGCTGGTTTCACCGCTGGGGGCGTTGGTCAGCACGGTGCTTTCGCGGGCCACGGTCAGGTGCAGGTCGATGCGGTCGAGCAGCGGGCCGGAGAGCTTGTTGCGATAGCGCTGGATCTGCTCGGTGCTGCAGCGACAGCGTCCGCTGGGGTCGCCCAGGTAACCACAGGGGCAGGGGTTCATTGCCGCCACCAACTGGAAGCGGGCAGGGAAGCGGACTTTGTCCTTGGCCCGGGCGACGACGATTTCGCCCGATTCCAGAGGCTCGCGCAGTACCTCAAGCACGCGGCGTTCAAACTCGGGCAGTTCGTCCAGAAACAACACGCCGTGATGGGCCAGGGTGATCTCGCCTGGCTGTGGACGACTGCCGCCACCGACCAATGCCGGCCCGGAGGCCGAGTGGTGCGGGTGGCGAAAGGGTCGCTGTGGCCAGCTGTTCAAGGGTGTGCACCCGCTGACTGACTGGATGGCGGCAACTTCCAGCGCTTCGTGTTCATCCAGCGGCGGCAGTAAACCCGGCAAGCGGCTGGCGAGCAGGGTCTTGCCAGTACCTGGCGGGCCGGTGAACAGCAGATTGTGCGCACCTGCCGCCGCCACCAGCAGGGCGCGTTTAGCCGCGATTTGGCCCTGCACCTCGCTCAAATCTGGGTAAGGCCTGCTCTGCAGGACCAGGCCATTGGCAGCATAAGGTGGCAGCGGCACCTGGCCATTGAGGTGAGCGACCAGTTCCAGCAAATGGCCGATGGCATACACCACCAGCCCGCTCGCCAAGCTCGCTTCTTCGGCGTTATCGCGCGGCACCACCAAGGCGCGACCGGCCTCGCGGGCAGCGAGCGCGGCGGGTAGCACGCCTTGCACGCTGCGCACCGCCCCTGAAAGGGCCAGTTCGCCCAGGCATTCGATGTCGCTCAGGGTCGCTACCGGGACCTGGCCATCGGCGGCGAGAATGCCCAAGGCAATGGCCAGATCGTAGCGTCCGCCATCCTTGGGCAGGTCGGCGGGGGCGAGGTTCTGGGTGATGCGCCTGGCGGGGTAGTTCAGCCCGGAATTGACGATGGCGCTGCGCACGCGGTCCTTGCTTTCTTTGACCGTCACTTCCGGCAAGCCGACCAGGGTCAGGCTGGGCAAGCCGTTGGCCAGATGGGTTTCAACGCTGACGGCCGGCGCCTGCACGCCGACCTGGGCGCGACTGTGGACAAGGGCAAGGGACATGGACACTCCGTGGTCGCTGAGATGTAGGCCGCGTCCTGCGGCTTTTCAAAGCGTAGCGGCGTAGTCACCGAGGCAACCGCAAAGAGTGAGTCGAGGTTTTACCGGCACGCACAGGTGCGCGGCTCACGCTCTGGTCAGCCACTCGGCCATGGCGGAATCTTCCAGTGCGTATTCGCCGCGATTGGCTTTCCATACCAGCTCTTGCTCGCGCAGCACCTCAAGGGCTTTCTGCACATTCGGAGCCGTCGCGTTCGGCAGGTTCTGGCTCAGCTCCAGCCGACGGTTGATTTCTGTGAAGGTCTGTTCACTGAACGGCGAAAACGGCTGTTTGTCGATGACGCGCCGCGCCATCACCTCCAATACCGCCTGCTGCAAGGGCGAAAGCTCGTTGAAGGCACTTTCGTAATCACTCCAGACCCCGGCCTGATGATTGAGTGCACCGGTCTTCAGCAGCTCGCCAAGATTGCCCGCTTCGCCCAAGCCGACACTGACTTCCGCGAGCAATTTGGCGAGCATTTCCGGGCGTCTGCCGACCAGGCCGAATGCATACTCGAGATCTTCGACCTTGAACTGGTTGGTAGCGGCCAGGCGTTGGTTCCACACCTGGGTGATGAATGCGACGAACTCTTTGCCCAGGAGCGGAAAGGGCGTGATGTTGGCGCCATAGAAGGGCTGTTTGCTTTTGAGTACCAGGTTGGCCAGTTTGTCGCGACTGGATCCGGTGAATACCAGCCGTAGGCCGTCCGGGTCGCTGCCACGGTTGAGCTGATCGCGGGCAGCCTTGAGGGCAAACATGGCGTTGATGCCGCTTTCGGTATTGAGCGCGTGCTGCGCTTCATCGATCACCAGCACGACCATCTTGCCCGCAACCTCATGCAATACCCACAGTGCCTGAGCCAGGGTGGTGCCTTGTGGCAGGCGCGGCTTGCTGAAATCCCAACTCAGGGTACGTAGCAAGTTGATCTTGTCGATTCCCGCCTTCTTGGCGACTTTTTCGAACGCGCTTTGGTATTGGCCCAACGCGTTACCGATGGCGGCGCTGATCAAGTCGGCGGGGTCGGCTTCGCGGTCTGCCCAGAGGTCGACATACACCGGCAGCCAGCCACGGCGTGCGCACTCGGGGATCAGGTCGTTGTTGAGGAAGGTGCTCTTACCCGTACGCCGCGGGGCTGCCAGGAACATCCCCGAGCTATAGTCGACCAGCGATTCCCCGGCCAGATCGTTGGCAAGTGTCTTGGCCAATAGCTCTCGTTTGAAGATCGGGCGGGAAGGGCTCATCGAATTATCCTAAATTATCTCGTTTGGTATAATTTATACCTAAAAAGATAATGTTGGTATAAAACAGAATTCAGACCCGGGCGCCTGCCCCCTGGAGGGGGCAGGGCTAACGAATCCAAATGACGGCCTGCATCAATCTGCTGCTGGGTTATCCGTTGTTGGCTGGGGCGCCGCAGCGGGAGCCATTCGCGCATCCAGCTCGGCGACTTGTTTCTCCAGGGCCTCCAGGCGTGCGCGGGTGCGCGCCAGGACCACCATCTGGCTGTCGAATTCTTCGCGGCTGACCAGGTCCAGCTTGCTGAAGGCGCTTTGCATGAGGACTTTGAACTGGCTTTCCAGTTCGGCGCGTGGTTGCGCGGTATCGCCGCTGAACAGGCGTGAGGCTTGGTCGCTGAGGGCGTCGAGGAGGGCTTTGGGCGCGAGCATGTTCGGCTGTCCGCTTGATCAGTGAAAAGAGCGCCAGTGTAGCACGCTGCTTTTGGCTCTCTGGCGGCCCGTGCGTTGCACAGTTTTTGCGCAGCGCCCCTGAATGGCGCGCACCGAAGTTGTGCATGTTTTTGCTGGTGGCGACTGGCCAATCCCCGGTTTTCTACGCAACACGCTGTTTTTTGGCGGTTTATCCGACCTGGCAAGGTTTCTGCAAAGACCTCTGCGAGCCATGCACTGATGCAGTTCCTTGTGACCAGGCAGTGCGCAGGCCGAGCCGAAAGGCTGTTCAGCACCGTCGAGGCGTGCATCGACGGTGAGGAGGGTGCCAACGATGCGTTACAAAGCCGGGCGCTGCGCTTAGACTTGAGACGGGTTTGTTTTCCTGGGGCAAGTCCACCAAATCGGGAGAGAGTTTCATGAAGCTAGTCACTGCCATCATCAAGCCGTTCAAGCTGGACGACGTGCGCGAGTCGCTGTCGGAAATCGGCGTGCAGGGCATCACCGTCACCGAAGTCAAAGGCTTCGGTCGGCAGAAGGGCCACACCGAGCTGTATCGCGGTGCTGAATACGTGGTCGACTTCCTGCCCAAGGTGAAGATCGACGTTGCCATCGACGACAAGGACCTGGACCGGGTAATCGAGGCCATCACCAAGGCCGCCAACACCGGCAAGATCGGTGACGGCAAGATTTTCGTAGTCAATCTGGAGCAGGCGATCCGCATCCGTACCGGCGAAACCGATACCGACGCGATCTAAGCAACAAAAAAAGCCTCACCAAACCCAACGCCCCAGGAGAAAACAACATGACTCTGCGTAAGATCGCAGGGCTAGGAGCCCTATTGTCCCTCGCAATGCCAGGCCTCGCCCTGGCCGAGGAAGCTGTCCCCACGCTGAACTCCGGCGATACCGCCTGGATGCTCACGGCGACGGCGTTGGTCCTGTTCATGACCATTCCGGGCCTGGCCCTGTTCTACGGCGGCATGGTCCGCTCCAAGAACGTGCTGTCGGTAATGATGCAGTGCTTTGCCATTACCGGCCTGATGAGCATCCTGTGGATGGTCTACGGCTACAGCCTGGCTTTCGATACCACCGGTATGGAAAAAGGCGTTCTCAATTTCAGTTCCTTTGTCGGCGGCTTCTCCAAAGCCTTCCTCAATGGCGTTACCCCTGACAGCCTGACCGCTGCCTTCCCGGAAGCGGTGTTCATCACCTTCCAGATGACCTTCGCCATCATCACTCCGGCGCTGATCGTCGGTGCCTTCGCCGAGCGGATGAAGTTCTCGGCGATGCTGATCTTCATGGCCGTGTGGTTCACCCTGGTCTATGCGCCGATTGCGCACATGGTCTGGAGCGGTGACGGCGCGCTAATGTGGGACTGGGGCGTACTGGACTTCGCTGGCGGCACCGTGGTGCACATCAACGCCGGTATTGCAGGCCTGGTCTGCTGCCTGGTACTGGGCAAGCGCAAAGGCTACCCAACCACCCCTATGGCCCCGCACAACCTGGGCTACACCCTGATGGGCGCAGCCATGCTGTGGATCGGCTGGTTCGGCTTCAACGCAGGCTCGGCTGCTGCGGCCAATGGCACTGCGGGCATGGCCATGCTGGTCACGCAGATCGCCACCGCTGCCGCGGCGCTGGGCTGGATGTTCGCCGAGTGGATCTTCCACGGCAAACCGAGCGCCCTGGGTATTGCTTCGGGTGTGGTTGCCGGTCTGGTCGCCATCACCCCGGCCGCCGGCACCGTCGGCCCGATGGGCGCCCTGGTGATCGGCCTGGCCTCGGGTGTGATCTGCTACTTCTGCGCCACCAGCCTCAAGCGCAAGCTGGGCTATGACGACTCGCTGGACGCCTTCGGCGTGCACGGTATTGGTGGCATCGTCGGCGCGCTGCTGACGGGTGTGTTTGCAGCACCGGCCCTGGGCGGCTTCGGCGCGGTCGAGGACATCGGCGCGCAGTTCTGGATCCAGGCCAAAGGCGTGATCTTCACCGTGGTCTACACCGCCATCGTCACCTACGTGATTCTCAAGGTGCTGGATGTGCTGATGGGCCTGCGGGTCAACGAAGAAGAAGAGTCGGTCGGCCTCGACCTGGCTCAACACAACGAACGCGGCTACAACCTGTAACTGCGACGCTGGAAAAACTTGCCCGGTTCGCCGGGCATTTTTTTGCCTGAATTTTGCAGTTTCGCGCACAGCAAACGGTTTATCTGCGCCGTTTGCGACGCGCGCAAAAAACTTACAACACATAGGGCGTTTATGGAGCTTTGCTTTTTCTGCGAGCACGCTAGAATGCGCGCCGAAGGGTGTTAGACGAGTAGTCCCCACACTTCGCTACCCTTTGCTAGGCTTGCCAATATCGTATGGCCAGCAAGGGCTCAAAAGATTTCGTCAGGTCCTGCCAGGAGCAGAGCCTGCAGGGTCCCGCCGCCCATCAGGAGGCGGATGCCCAGGGCAGTGGCCAACCCACGGCCAGTTGAATTTTCACCGGTGGCAGTCGGTCTACGGCTGCACTGGTCTATAACTAACCTGCTTTTCGCAAGTCATGAGGTAGAACATGAGCGACGACGATCTGGAAAATGATGACCTCGAAGTAGGCGACGAAGACGAGGCTGATGACGGCCTGGAAGCTGCGGCTGACGACGGCGCGGAAGACGCTGGCGACGATAGCCCCGCTCCGGTTGCCAAGGGCAAGTCCAAGGCGGCGGTCTCGGTAGACGAGATGCCGAGCATGGAAGCCAAGCAAAAGGAGCGTGATGCGCTGGCCAAGGCGATGGAAGAGTTTCTGTCGCGCGGTGGCAAGGTGCAGGAAGTGGAGGCCAACGTGGTCGCCGATCCGCCCAAGAAGCCGGACAACAAGTACGGCAGCCGCCCTATCTGAGTGGTTGTTTGCAAAAGAGCCCGCCGTCGCTGCGGGCTTTTTTGTGGGTGATGTCGCGGGGCACGCCCGCTCCCACCCAGTCGCTTGAGTGCTTGCTGTTTGCCTCAGCGCCAGCGCGCTAGCACCTCGGGTAATTGCGACAGCCGCTGAATCTCCGCGTCCGGCGCTTTCTCGCCGGCCCAGGCCTTGCCTTGCGGGTTGAACCACACCGCGCGCAAACCGGCGCGCTGGGCCCCGGCGATGTCATCGCCAGGATGGTCGCCAATGTGCACGGCATGCGCCGCCTGCACTTCACCGCGCTTGAGCGCTTCGAGGAAGGGCGCCGGGTCTGGCTTGCCAATCCCCAGGTCCTCGGCGCACAGGGCGAACTTGAAGTAGTCCGCCAGGCCGATCCGGCTGACGTCGGCATTGCCATTGGTGACCACGCCCAAGGTGTAGTGGTGGCGCAGTATCTCCAACACCGGCTGCACTTCAGGGAATACCTCGACTTGATGCCGCGCATGCAGGAACACCTCGAAGCCTTCGTTGGCCAACGTTTGGGCCTGCAGTTCGCTATAGCCGACCTCTTCCAGGGCATGGAACAGCACCCGCCGGCGCAGGGCGCTGATGCGGTGCTTGAGCCCAGGCTCAGCCTGGACCAGGCGTTCGCGGATGGCATACAGGTGCTCGACCGGCACACCGCCCAGGCGCGGAGCGTTGGCTTCGAGCCAGTCGCGCAGGACGGTTTCGGCGCTGAGAATGACCGGTGCGGTGTCCCACAGGGTGTCGTCCAGGTCGAAGGTGATCAGCTTAATGCTCATGAGTCTGTGCCTTTGCTGCGTTTGGCCCGGGGGTGGGCGCTGTCGTACACCGCGGCCAGGTGCTGGAAGTCCAGGTGGGTATAGATCTGCGTGGTGCTGATGTCGGCATGGCCAAGCATCTCTTGCACGGCGCGCAGGTCCTGGGACGATTCCAGCAAATGGCTGGCGAAGGAATGGCGAAGCATGTGGGGGTGCAGGTGCTGGCCCAGCTCGCGCTCTCCGGCCGCCTTGACCCGCAGCTGGATGGCCCGTGGGCCCAGGCGCCGGCCTTGGCGGCTCAAGAACACCGCGTTGTCACGGGGGGCACTGATGCCGCGCAGCTTGAGCCACTCTTGCAACGCCTCGCGGGCTTTGCGACCGACTGGCAGAACGCGGGTCTTGTTGCCCTTGCCCTGGACCTGGACCAACCCAGCGGCCAGGTCCAAATGCTCAAGATCGAGGTTGGTCAATTCCGATAGGCGCAGGCCTGAGGAGTAGAACAGCTCAAGAATGGCCTGGTCGCGGCGGGCGATGAAGTCGTCATCGACGCCGCCTTCGAGCAGTTGCAGGGCGCGATCGGTGTCCAGTGCCTTGGGCAGGCGCTTTTCGCCCTTGGGCGGCGACAGACCATTGGCTGGGTCGTGCGTGCAAACGCCTTCGCGGTTGAGGTAGCGATACAGCCCGCGCACTGCCGACAGCAGCCGGGCGATGCTACGTGAAGACTGGCCATGGTGATGCTGGCGCGCCACCAGCTGGCGCATCTGCTGTATCTGCAGCGCTTGCCAGCTGGCGATGCCCTGGCTGTTGCAGTATTCGAGGACCTTTTCCAGGTCGCGACGGTACGCCAGCTGGGTGTGTTCCGACACCTGGCGCTCGTTGCGCAAGTGTGCGCAATAAGCCTCCAGCTGGCGCTCCATCAGCGCACCGGTCGCAGTGTCTGGGTCAGGCGCGGGACGACCCGGCCGAGCACTTCGGCGATGTAGCTGAGGAACAACGTGCCGACCGTGCTTTTGTAGTGCTGCGGATCGCGGCTGCCGATGGCCAGGACGCCGTGCAGGCCCTGGTATTCCAGGGTCGCGACCGCACTGGAACCGACTTCCTTGCGCTGCTCGTCACCGAACAGGAAGGCCAGCTCGTGTTCGCGCAGGTTGCCGCTGACGGTCTTGCCGCTGCCCAGCAGAGCCCCGATGGCCTGCTGCGCCTCGCTGTTGCTGACCCAGCGGCCGACGGGCGTGGCGTTCTCGCCAAACAGGATCAGGCTGACGAAGGGCACCTGGAATTCCTGGCGCAGGCTGTCTTCGACGGCCATCACCACTTCTTCCAGGCTACTGGCATCGAGCAGGTCGAGAATCAGCCGGCGGGTTTTATCGAACAAGCGGTCGTTGTCGCGGGCCACGTCCATCAGTTGCGACAGACGATGGCGCATCTCGATGTTGCGATCGCGCAGCAGCTTGAGCTGGCGCTCCACCAGCGACACGCTGTCGCCGCGCTGGTGGGGGATGCGTTGCTCGATGAGCAGTTCGTCGTGCTCGGCGAAGAACGTCGGGTGGGCACGCAGGTAAGCCACCACCGCCTCGGCATCGAGGTCGGTGGTTTGTTCGGGTACAACCTGTGGCTGATCGGTCATGGCGGTTACTCGCTTAGAGACGAACCTGTCCTTCGTAGACACGTACGGCCGGGCCGGTCATCAACACCGGTTGGCCTGGGCCAGCCCATTCGATGCTCAGGCGTCCGCCTGGCAGATCGATGGACACCGGCGAATCCATCCAGCCCTGGCTGATGGCGGCCACCGCAGCGGCGCAGGCGCCGGTACCGCAGGCCTGGGTTTCCCCGGCGCCGCGTTCCCAAACCCGCAGGTTGGCGCGGTGACGGTCGATGACCTGGATGAAGCCGGCGTTGACCCGTTGTGGGAAGCGCGGGTGGTTTTCGATCTTCGGGCCCAGCGCGTGTACGGGCGCGGTGTGCACGTCGTCGACGCGCAGTACCGAATGTGGGTTACCCATCGAGACGGCGGCGATCGAATAGCTCTGGCCGTCGATTTCCAGCGGGTAGCTCAGGGCCTGTTCGGGCGCCTCGAACGGAATATCCACCGGATTGAGCCGTGGCGGCCCCATGTCGACACAAATCTGCCCGTCGTTGCGCACGTCCAGCTCGATGATGCCGCCTTTGGTTTCGACGCGGATCAGTTTTTTCGCGGTCAGGCGCTTGTCCAGCACGAAGCGCGCAAAGCAGCGCGCGCCGTTGCCGCACTGCTCGACCTCGGAACCGTCGGCGTTGAAGATCCGGTAGCGGAAATCCACGTCCGGATTGTTCGGCGCCTCGACGATCAGCAGCTGGTCGAAACCGATGCCGGTGTGCCGATCACCCCATTGCTTGGCGTGCTTGGGCTGGATGTGCGCGTGCTGGCTGACCAGGTCGAGGACCATGAAGTCGTTGCCCAGGCCGTGCATCTTGGTGAAACGCAGCAGCATGGTTTCACTCCGGCAGCAGGCTTTCGCCAGCGAACAGTTCAGCAATGGTCTCGCGGCGACGTACCTCGAAGGCCTGGTCAGCGTCGACCAGCACCTCGGCGCAGCGGCCACGGGTGTTGTAGTTCGAGCTCATGACAAAACCATAGGCGCCCGCCGACTCGACGGCCAGCAGATCGCCTTCGGCCAGGTTCAGCACGCGGTCCTTGGCGAGGAAGTCGCCGGTCTCGCAGATCGGCCCGACCAGGTCGTAGGCACGGCCTTCGCCGTCACGCGGCTGGACCGCGCTGACGCCCATCCAGGCCTGGTACAGGGCTGGGCGGATCAGGTCGTTCATCGCCGCATCGACGATGGCGAAATCTTTGTGTTCAGTGTGCTTGAGGTATTCGACGCGGGTCAGCAGGACGCCGGCGTTGGCCACAATGTAGCGGCCTGGTTCGAACACCAGGGCCAGGTCACGGTCGCCGACGCGTTCGCGGATGGCCTTTACGTAGTCGCCGGCCAGCGGCGGCTCTTCGTCGCGATAACGCACGCCGACGCCGCCGCCCAGGTCCAGGTGGCGCAGCAGGATGCCGCACTCACCGAGGCGGTCGATCAACGCCAGCAGGCGGTCGAGGGCATCGAGGAACGGCTCCAGGGTGGTCAGCTGCGAACCGATATGGCAGTCGACGCCGACCACTTCCAGGTTCGGCAGCTGCGCGGCGCGCACGTAGACTTCTTCGGCATCGGCGATGGCGATACCGAACTTGTTTTCCTTGAGACCGGTGGAGATGTAAGGGTGGGTACCGGCATCGACGTCCGGGTTGACCCGCAGCGAGACCGGGGCAACCTTGCCCATCTCGGCGGCCACCACTTGCAGGCGTTCCAGCTCATCGGTGGATTCGACGTTGAAGCAGTGCACGCCGACTTCCAGGGCGCGACGCATGTCTTCGCGGGTCTTGCCGACACCGGAGAACACCACGCGGTCAGCCCGGCCGCCAGCGGCCAATACCCGCTCCAGCTCACCGCCAGAGACGATATCGAAGCCTGCGCCCAAGCGGGCCAGCAGGTTCAGCACGCCGAGGTTGGAGTTAGCCTTGACCGCGAAGCACACCAGGTGCTCGACGCCTTGCAGGGCATCGGTGTAGCTGCGGTATTGCGCCTCGATGTGAGCGCGCGAGTAAACGTAGGTCGGCGTACCGAACCGTTCGGCGATGGCCGAGAGGGCCACGCCTTCCGCGAACAGCTGGCCGTCGCGGTAGTTGAAAGCGTCCATTGGATTTCCTTACTGCGCTGGCTGCTGCTCGGGTTCTTGCTCTGGCTGCGGCGCTGGCTGCTGCGAGGGCTGAGCGTGCTGGTGCTGGTGCGATTTTTTGGCCTTGCCGTCTTTGCCGTCTTCTGGCAAGTACAGGGGGCCCTTCTGACCGCAGGCCGAAACGAGGCAGGCAACCGCGACCAGCGCCGCGAGGGAGGAAATCAGGCGCTTCATTGGTGAAATCCTTGAAATATGCAGTATTGCGCCCGAGTATACCGAGCGCCTGCCTGATTGCCTATGCAAGGGCCGGTCCGCCTGGCGGGCGCGGGCCTGCCTCGTGATTGGGTTATCCTTTGCATTCGCCGGCCAGCGTCCGTATCGTGCCCCGCTTGCCGTAAGCAGCCAATTTCGAGGTTTGTGTAATGAGTTTGAGCGAAGCGCGTTTCCACGATCTGGTCGACGCGACCCAACAGGCCCTGGAAGACCTGTTCGATGAAACCGACCTGGACCTGGACATGGAAAATTCCGCCGGCGTGCTGACCATCAAGTTCGACAATGGCAGCCAGCTGATCTTCAGCCGCCAGGAGCCGCTGCGCCAACTGTGGCTGGCCGACAAGTCTGGGGGTTTCCACTTCGACTACGACGAAGAAAGCAAGAAGTGGGTCTGCGAGAAGAGCGAGGAGCTGCTCGGCGAGATGCTCGAGCGCATCGTATGGGAGCGGATCGGCGAGAAGCTGGACTTCGACGAGATCTGAGATGAGCGAGCAGCCGCGGCCACCTAAGCCGCTCTACAGTAATGTCAGCACCGCGGTGAAGTCGCCGTGCATCAGCGTTTGTCGTTTGGATGAGCAGCGGGTCTGCACCGGTTGCCACCGCCATGTCGAGCACATCCGCGAATGGCGCTCGGCCGACGACGAACGGCGCCGGCAGATTTGCCGCGAAGCCGAGGCCCTGCGCGCCCGGGCTTGAGTATTTACCCGGCTGTGATACTGTCGGGCTCTGCGTCGGTGCTGCCGAAAGCATTCACAAACCCCGCCCTTGGGCGGGGTTTTGCTTTATCTGCCCACCACAATTTGCCTGATGAACAAGGAGTCTGACTGGATCATGAGCACCAAACCTTCCCTCATCCTCACCCGATTGGACGTGCAACGTCTCGAGCGCCTGATCGACAGCCTCGATGAAAGCACGCCAGGTGTGGAGGCCTTGATGGCCGAGCTTGACCGCGCCGACAAGGTGGTCGGTCACGAGGAGGTCCCGGCTGGGGTGGTGACCATGAATTCGCGCGTGCACTGCCGCGAAGAAGCCAGTGGCAAGGACTACCACCTGACCCTGGTGTATCCGAAAGATGCCGGGCCGGAAGGCAATGTCTCGATCCTCGCGCCCATTGGCTGCGCGCTGCTGGGGCTGTCGGTGGGCGACCAGATCGATTGGCCGGCGCCGGCTGGCAAGACCCTCAAACTCAAGCTGCTTGAGGTTGAGTACCAGCCGGAAGCCTCGGGTGATTTCGACCTCTGATCACCCTTTTAGCGATCAAGGGATGTTGCGTGCCCGCAACAGGCTGGCATGGATGCAGTTGTCGACGATGCGGCTGCGCAGTGACCAGTCGGTGTTGATGATGTGGAAGTTCTGAATGTAGCTTCCCAGGTCGCGGGACTCGAACCACTCATCGATCTTGTCGCTGAAGTCGTCGGGGGTGAAAACCCCTTTGTTGTACTTGGCGCACTGGATCGCATGCAGCGGATCAAGCTCTCGACCTTCGGCTGCGACCTCGTCCATGAACGCCTTCAATTCGCTGGTTGTAGGTGTATTGCGGCCAATCCAGGCCTGGTACACACCATCCCAGTGCGCCCCTGGGCTTTCAGTGTTGTAGGCGATCACCACGGTTTTGCCAGGGTGGTCGCGCCATAGCTGGTCGAGGGTCAGATCCTTTAAGTGCCATGGAATCAATCGCTGGCCAATGTACTTGTCCAGCACCCCCTGCAGCCAACGATGCTCATTGGGGCTGAAGTTGTCGAATTGATGAAAGTCGAGGATGACGATCTCTTTGGCGTTTTCAGGTTTGCCATAGAATTTGTTCAGCTCGTAGATGACATCGCCCAGCAGGGTTCGCCCTGATGTATTGAGGTGGAACAGCTTGTATCGGTTGGGTGAGTCCGGCAGGTACTCACGGTTGGCCCTTACACGCAGGTCAAGAACACGAATGCCGCCGCGAATTTGCTCGATGCAGGAAACGTCTTGGGTGATTTCCTGAGGTAATGTCAGGCTGTCGGATTGTTTGTCCGCACCAGAATCGTGACTGCCAGGTAGCACCAACTGATCAATGCGCAGGCGACCCAGCTCGGGCAGGGAGCCCATCCAGTTTTCTTTGTTCATCTCGCACTCCGGTTTTGGATTCGAGTGCGCAGGATGTGGCGCCCCCACGCCGTCTGGCATAGGGAAAGTCCTCCTGTTGAGCAGGGTCAATCAGGGTTGCAAGGTCGCCTGAAGTTGCGCCAGACCCGCATTCAGTGCCTGCTCCAGCTCGCGCTTGTAGCGCAGGTAGAGAATGGTCGAGCCTTGGTCGTCGTCGAGCAGTTCGGAAAGATCCAGGTCAGTGATATAGCAGCGGTAAGTGCCGGCGCTACGACGCTTGCTGAGGATTTGCCGGGAAACCACGCTGTATAGCTGGTCTGCGTAGTCCAGCTCGGAAAACTCCTGCTGATTGCAATACAAGGTGACATGCACCCCGTCGCCAGCGCTTTTCTGCAAGATAGCCTGGACTTCGTAATAAGGCTGGTCGCTGCCATCGACGGGTACTGGCCGTTGTTCAATGCTGCGAGTTTTGCCGCTTCCCGGCAGCAATTGGTAATAAATAATGCTCAGCGAGTCTTGCAGGCTGTCCAGCGGTAGCTGGGCATCACGGCGCCTGACCACCGAACAAAGGAAGCGCTGCAGCGGCAGCAGCAGGTGGGTTTCATCATCCAGCGGCAGGCGCTGTTGCCACAGCGCATTGTATTCATCCAGCACATACAGGTCGGCCCAGCCCTCGAGCAGACGGTAGAACACCTGAATGCACTCGGGCTGGCCGAGCTCAAGAATCCGCGGCAGGTCGTGGTCCTGCAGGGCATTGGCATCCAGGTGCAAGGGGCTGTACTGGCCGCGCTCCTCGCCCAGGTAGCTGAGCACGTCTTCATGGTTGGCCAGTGTGGCCAAGGTGACATGCCCAGGCAGCAGCTCCAATGCGTGGGTGTCTTGGGCAATCTGCACCAAGTAGCGGTGGTTCAAGTTTTGATCGAGCAGCAGTTGCGCGGTGTCGAACAGTTCCTCGACCCGCTGGGCGATTGCCTGGGCGCGGTTATGGCAGAAACAGCGCACCCGAACTCGCGGGCGATGACTGCGCTGGCCCAGGCTGTTGAGGAAGTCGCGTAAACAGCGCATCAGGGCATGCTCGCCGTCGTAGCGCTGCACCAGCACTTCGTTCCAGCTGTTAAGGGTGATCTGGTCGAGGCTGAGTACCAGGTTCTCACGCACGCCGGCATAACTCAGCGAGTCGGTCCGTTCGGTGGTCATGAGGATGTTCAGGTCGCGGTGGTGGCGCAGGGGGTCCAGGCCAACGTTGACCAGCAGCAGGATCTCGTCGGCCACGCTTGGCTGCAACAGGCGCACCTCACTGACCGGCTCCAGCGGCAGGGCAATGCTCTGCTGCAAGCTGCCCAGCAGGTTGAACAGCTCGAACTCGCTCAAGTCACTGACGCCGGGGTGCAGAGCGAGCCGCGTGCTGCTGTCGATCACGCCATTGCGGTGCGCCCAGGTCAGCAGCTCAAGCAGTTCGCGGCAGCGCTTGATCGGGCTGAAATGCTCCCACTCGTGCACGCCCAGATTGCCGTTGTACAGGCCCCAGTGGTGGGTACCTGGCTCCTTGCGGTTGGGTGATTGCACCAGGGTCAGGGTGTCTTCAGCCAGATCCGGGGCGATCCCAGGGTTGATCACTTCGATCTTGCCGGCACGGCGCTCGAACGCCGCGTAAAGCCGGCGCCCGAGCACATTGAGGTCGCGCTGGTCGGCGCGGCTGCTGGCGTTCTGCTCGCGGGCGAGCTGGCTGAGGAAGCGGTAGCTGTGGTTGAGCTCGGCGACCAGCTCGCGGCGCTCGACCGCGACCTGGCGCACCTTCCACTGGCTGCGGCTGTCGAGCAGGGCCAATTGGCGTTCGTCCCAGCCCCATTCCTCGACCAGTCGGGCGAGCAAGCGCCGCTGCCAGTCGCCATTGCGCGAACGGCCAAGGCCGCTGAGTTTCTTGTTGATCTTCAGGTACAGGCTGCGGCGTACCAGCTCCAGGCGCTGCTGGTCACCGCGTTGCTGCAGGTACTGCTCGATGCGGCGGTAGACCATCACGTAAGGGTCGAGCGCATCGAGGTCGAGCTGGTTGGCGAACACCGCCTGTTTGTAATCCAGACTCAGGCAGCGCACGGCCGGCTGTTCGCTGGCATAGACCTCGGTCAGCAGTAACTTGAGCAGCGCTTTGTACGGTGAGTCGATGCCCTTGAACAGCTGCCACAGGCCGGCTCCGACAAACTCGCCTGCCGGGATGTGCGCCAGGTGGCCAAGGTCCAGATCGTGGTCGGCGCGAATGAACCGCTTGGACAGCAGGGTTTGCGTGTACGCCTGGTAATTGTGCTCTTCATACACGGGTACCAACCACCACAGCGGGGTGCGCCCGGCCAGCCAGATCGCGGTGCGATAGAACTCGTCGAGCAACAGATAGTGCTGGGTAGTGCCGCAGTCATCGGAGCTCAGCTGGCTGTCGCGCTCGCCTTGGACGAAGTTCTGCGGGTCGATCAGGAAAAAGTGCGCCTCGGTGCCCAGGCTCATCGCCCAGGCTTCAAGCAGCTGACATTTGCGTCTGAGCTCCGCCAGTGCACCTTCACCAAGCCCCGGGGCGTGGCAGACCCAGAGGTCCATGTCGCTGTGTTCGGCTTGGGCCAGGGTGCCCAGGCTGCCCATCAGGAACAGACCGTGAATGGGTCGTGGCGCATTGCCCAGGCGCGGCTTGTGGGTGAACGAGCGGGCCAGGCGCTGGGCTTCGGCAACCAGCTCGGGCTCAGGCTCGAAGCCTGATACACCGGCGGGGGTGTTGCCGCTGACATAACCCGGTAGCAGTGGGTGGTTGACGTGGAACAGTAGCGGCAGCAGCGTGAGCACCTGCTGCTGGCGAGTCGACAGGCCGTCCATCGCCCGTTCCAGTCGGCCGTTATTGATGAGCAGAAAGCGCGCGCGCAATTTCGCCAGCACCTTGCGGTCGATGCCTTCATCCAGATCGGGGCGAATTTCGTGGGGGTGGTTCATTGCGCACTCAGGGTCAGGCCGGGGCTGTGGCGAGTTTAGCCTGAGCGGGGAAGTCGGATAAGGGCTATGTGAATTTTTGGCGTCAGATTTTTAGCGGGGCTGTAGGCCTCTTCGCGGGCAAGCCCACTCCTACAGGGGTATGCAGGGAGCGAGGCTTGGCCGCGAACAGGATTACAGAAATCAGGCGGTCTCTGCGCTTTTCAGAATGATCAGCAGTGACTGGACATGCTCAGCCGCATCACGCCCCAGGCTGGTCAGATAACCACCATCGGGCTGGTCGGTCAGTTCCTTTTCGTGCAGGCGCTTGGCGGCGGCGATCAGCGCGGGGGAGGCGTTGTTGTGGACTTGGATGCCTTCCTGGCTGCTGTCCAGATTGAACAGGGCAAGGACTTCCAGTTCAGCGATCAGCTCGGGGGTAAGGGACATGGCAACTCCTGACTTCCAGACAAGGATGGGGCACCGCAATGGGTGCCTGAGCGTGGAGTGTAGTCAGACTTTTTACTGGTCGCCTTGATCCGCCTCAGGTGGCAGCTCCGGCAGTGCCCGCAAGGCGTTCTCGTACCACTCGGTATTGAACGGGCGATCTTCGTCGAGCAGGGCGTCAATCTCGATGGCCAGCACGTGAGCCATCAGGTTGAGGATGTCTTCGCGCTCGTAGCCGACCAGGGTCAGCTTGTTGAAGGTGGCCTTGGCGGCGGGGGGCTCGCCACTTTCAATCTGGTTTTCGATGGCCTGGGTCAGGGTGGCCTCGGCGAAGGCTTCTTCTTCATCAGTATCGATGTCGCGGGGTTCGCTCATGGCGGTGCTCCTGTAGTGAAGTGCACAGTTTGCCATGCTCGCGCAGGCAATGCCCGGCCATCGACGCGGTGCATGACGCTGGTCATGGCGAGGGGTTGCGGCTATAACTCCGGGG
Source organism: Pseudomonas sp. xss_2 (assembly GCF_043104195.1). Taxonomy (NCBI): domain Bacteria; kingdom Pseudomonadati; phylum Pseudomonadota; class Gammaproteobacteria; order Pseudomonadales; family Pseudomonadaceae; genus Pseudomonas; species Pseudomonas sp. xss_2. Next base: position 19,118 of record NZ_JBICKL010000036.1, on the reverse strand, counting down.
CCATCCCCACACGGCCTGGAGGCTGTATCAATGCTCAAGCTTCACGGATTTTCGGTCAGTAACTACTACAACATGGTCAAGCTGGCCTTGCTGGAGAAGGGCCTGCCGTTCGAAGAGGTGACCTTCTTTGGCGGGCAAACCCCCCAGGCCCTGGCTATCAGCCCACGTGGCAAGGTGCCGACGCTGGAGACCGAACATGGCTTTATCAGTGAAACCAGTGTGATCCTCGACTATATCGAGCAGACCCAGCCAGGCAAGCCGCTGCTCCCAGCCGATGCCTTCGGCCAGGCCAAGGTGCGCGAGCTGCTGCGGGAGATCGAGTTGTATATCGAACTCCCCGCGCGTACCTGTTACGCCGAGGCGTTCTTTGGCCAGGCGGTCGAGCCGCTGGTCAAGGAGAAGGCGCGTGCCGAGCTGATTGCCGGGTTTGCCACGCTCAAGCGTAATGGCAAGTTCGCCCCGTATGTTGCTGGCGAGCAGCTGACCCTCGCCGACCTGATGTTCTGTTTCTCGGTCGATTTGGCGTGTGCGGTGGGCAAGAAGGTGTTGAACCTGGACTTGCTGGAAGACTTCCCGCAGGCCAAGGCGCTGCTGGCGCTGATGGGGGATAACCCGCACATGGCGAAGATTCTCGCGGATAAAGCATCGGCGATGCCGGGCTTCCTGGAGATGATCAGCAAGAAGCGCTGATCTGAGCGAAAGGCTGCGTTGCAGCCATCGCGGGACAAGCCCGCTCCCACGCCTTGCGTAGAACGGTACGAGGGCGTAGCCCTGGCAATCAGGCTCCCACGCCTTGAGTCGAGCTGCGCGTGGGAGCGGGCTTGCCCCGCGAACGAGGGCGAAGCCCTCGCAATGAAGCTTATCGCGCAGCCAGCAACGCCTTGCCGCGCACTACAGCCGCACGCACCTGCGCCGGTGCAGTACCGCCAATGTGATTACGCGCATTGACCGAGCCTTCCAGGGTCAACACGGCAAACACATCCTGCTCGATCTGATCGCTGAACTGGCGCAACTCGTCCAGGCTCATCTCGGCCAAGTCTTTACCAGTATCGACACCGTACTTCACCGCATGGCCAACGATCTCGTGGCAATCACGGAACGGCAGGCCGCGGCGTACCAGGTAATCGGCCAGGTCGGTCGCGGTGGAGAAACCACGCAGCGCCGCTTCACGCATGATCGCGTGACGTGGCTTGATCGCCGGGATCATGTCGGCAAAGGCGCGCAGCGAGTCGCGCAGGGTATCGGCGGCATCGAACAGCGGCTCTTTGTCTTCCTGGTTGTCCTTGTTGTAGGCCAGTGGTTGGCCTTTCATCAGGGTCAGCAGGCCGGTCAGGGCGCCAAACACGCGGCCGCTCTTGCCACGTACCAGCTCCGGTACGTCCGGGTTCTTTTTCTGCGGCATGATCGAGCTGCCGGTGCAGAAGCGATCAGGCAGGTCGATGAACTGGAACTGGGCGCTGGTCCACAGCACCAGCTCTTCGGAGAAGCGCGACAGGTGCATCATGGCAATGCTGGCGGCGGCGCAGAATTCGATGGCGAAGTCACGGTCGGAGACGCCATCGAGCGAGTTGCCGGCCACAGCTTCGAAGCCCAGCAGCTTGCAGGTCAGTTCGCGGTCGATCGGGTAGGTGGTGCCGGCCAGCGCGGCGCTGCCCAGGGGCATGCGGTTGGCGCGCTTGCGGCAGTCGACCAGACGCTCGTAGTCACGGCTGAGCATCTCGAACCAGGCCAGCAGGTGGTGGCCGAAGGTAACGGGCTGCGCAGTCTGCAGGTGGGTGAAGCCCGGCATGATGGTCTCGGCTTCGCGCTCGGCTTGCTCCAGCAGGCCCTGCTGCAAGCGCGTGATTTCGGCCAGGATCAGGTCGATCTCGTCACGCAGCCACAGGCGGATGTCGGTGGCCACCTGATCGTTACGGCTACGGCCAGTGTGCAGCTTCTTGCCGGTGATGCCGATGCGGTCGGTCAGGCGCGCTTCGATGTTCATGTGCACGTCTTCCAGGTCGACGCGCCAGTCGAAGTTGCCGGCCTCGATTTCGCCCTGAATGGTCTTCAGGCCATCGATGATGGTGTCGCGCTCGGCGTCGCTGAGTACGCCGACCTGCGCCAACATGGTGGCGTGGGCGATCGAACCCATGATGTCGTGGCGGTACAGGCGCTTGTCGAAATCGACCGAGGCGGTGAAGCGGGCGACGAAGGCGTCGACGGGCTCACTGAAGCGGCCGCCCCAGGACTGATTGGTCTTGTCGGTGCTCATGGATTCACTCGTTGAAGGCGTGAACAATAAAAAGTGGCGCCGATAATAGCAGGGTTGTGCGGGCTGCCGCAGGGCGCCGGTCGATTGAAATCGCGAGAAAACACCAGACCCTGTCTTGCGTAAGGATATTTAGCGATTGAACGGCAGTGTTCCACGGACCGTCTACAGTTGGACAAAGGACTGGCAGTGAATCTGCCGGACCAGTGAATCTTTGGCCATTGCATCGGTCTAGAGCGTGACCGCGGTGTCGGTCGACCCACACCTGTCTACGCTATACCCGTGCGAGACTCATTCAGGAATCCAGCGCAATTATGAATGTCCTGATCGTTGATGACGAACCCCAAGCCCGCGAACGCCTAAGCCGCTTGCTAGGCGAGCTGGAGGGCTACACCGTGCTGGAGCCCAGCGCCACCAACGGCGATGAGGCCCTGGCCCTGATCGAAAGCCACAAGCCCGACGTGGTCCTGCTGGATATCGACATGCCCGGCCTTGATGGCTTGCAAGTCGCTGCACGCTTGTGCGAACGCGAAGCGCCGCCAGCTGTGGTGTTCTGCACCGCTGGCGATGAATACGACAGTGAAGCCTTCAAGGACAGTACCCTCAGCCACGTCGCCAAGCCGATTCAGCCGCAGGCGCTGCGTGATGCCCTGCGTAAAGCCGAAAAACCCAACCGCGCCCAGTTGGCGGCGCTGACACGCCCGGCCAATGAAGGGGGTGGGAATCCGCGCAGCCATATCAGCGCGCGAACGCGCAAGGGCATCGAGTTGATCCCCCTGCCGCAAGTCATCTATTTCATCGCCGACCACAAGTACGTCACCCTGCGCCACGAGGCCGGGGAAGTATTGCTCGATGAACCGCTCAAGGCGCTTGAGGACGAGTTCGGCGAACGCTTCGTGCGCATTCACCGCAATGCGCTGGTGGCCCGCGAGCGTATCGAGCGTTTGCAGCGCACGCCGCTTGGGCATTTCCAGCTGTTCCTCAAAGGGCTGGACGGTGATGCGCTGACGGTCAGCCGCCGGCATGTGGCCGGCGTGCGCAAGATGATGCAGGGGCTGCACTGACACAACCCAGGCAGCTGCTCGCGCAGGGCAGCACCGCGCCTTTGCGGCGAGGGCCGTCGATTGCTGATCTGGGTCTGCAGGCAGACCCGGAGGAGCTGTTATCATCGACAGCATCTCTCTGCATCGGGGCGTTACATGTCCACTCGCGAAATCCGCATTGCCACCCGTAAAAGTGCCCTGGCCCTGTGGCAGGCCGAATACGTCAAAGCGCGCCTGGAACAGGCTCATCCAGGCCTGCGGGTGAGCCTGGTGCCCATGGTCAGCCGCGGCGACAAGTTGCTCGACGCGCCGCTGGCGAAAATTGGCGGCAAGGGCTTGTTCGTCAAGGAGCTGGAAACCGCGCTGCTGGACAACGAAGCCGACATCGCTGTGCATTCGATGAAAGATGTACCCATGGACTTCCCGCAAGGCCTGGGTCTGTATTGCATCTGTGAACGCGAAGACCCGCGTGATGCGTTCGTTTCCAACCGCTTCGCCAGTCTTGAAGCGCTGCCAGCGGGCAGCGTCGTCGGCACCTCCAGCCTGCGTCGTCAGGCCCAACTGCTGGCGCGTCGGCCGGATCTGAAGATCCAGTTCCTGCGCGGCAACGTCAACACCCGCCTGGCCAAGCTCGATGCTGGCGAGTACGACGCCATTATCCTCGCCGCTGCTGGTTTGATTCGCTTGGGTTTTGAAGACCGTATTACCTCCAGCATCAGCGTCGACGACAGCCTGCCAGCCGGTGGCCAGGGCGCGGTAGGTATCGAATGCCGCAGCGCCGACAGTGAAATCCACGCCTTGCTGGCGCCGCTGCACCACATTGATACCGCCGACCGAGTGGTGGCCGAGCGCGCGCTCAACAAACACCTCAATGGCGGCTGCCAAGTGCCGATTGCCTGCTACGCGGTGCTCGAAGGCGAGCAGCTGTGGCTGCGTGGCCTGGTGGGTCAACCGAGTGGCGGCACCTTGCTAGTCGCCGAGGCGCGTGCGCCGCGCGCGCAAGCCCAAGCCTTGGGCGTGCAGGTCGCCGAAGACCTGCTGGGGCAGGGCGCCGAGGCGATCCTCAAGGAAGTCTATGGCGAGGCTGGCCATCCGTGAGCCCCTGGCGCCTGCTGCTGACCCGACCTGAAGAGGATTGTGCGGCACTGGCGCACAGCCTGGCGCTTGCCGGTATCGCCAGCAGCAGCCTGCCGCTGTTGGCGATCGAGCCAGTTGCCCTGGACCCGCCACAAACCCTGCGCGTGAGCGAGCTACAGCGCTACCAGGCCTTCATCGTGGTGAGCAAGCCGGCTGCCCGCATATTGCTCGAACGGCTCGCCCAGAATGGCCTGCAAGCACCCCGAAAGGGCTGGTTCACGGTGGGTGAAGCGACCGCCCGCGTGCTTGAGGATGCTGGGCTTTTGGTGACTTGCCCTACTGCAGGTGATGACAGCGAGGCCTTGCTTGAGCTACCCGATCTGCGTAAGGCTACCGCCAGGGCGGATTCACGGGTATTGATCATCCGCGGTGTCGGAGGTCGTGAACTGCTGGCAGAGCGTCTTGCTGAGCAAGGTGCTAGTGTCGATTATCTGGAACTGTATCGCCGCTGCCTGCCGCAGTACCCGCCGGGCACACTGGTACGCCAGATCGAAGCGGAACGCCTCAATGGCCTGGTGGTCAGCAGTGGGCAGGGTTTTGCACACTTGCGGCAGCTGGCAGGTGCAGATTGGCCACGTTTGGCGCATGTGCCGTTGTTCGTGCCAAGCCCGCGGGTAGCCGAGCAAGCGCGAGCGGCCGGCGCCCAACACATTGTGGATTGCCGTGGCGCCAGTGCCACGGCCTTGCTGGCAGCTGTGCAGCGCAGCGCTGCACCTGCCTCTTAAGGCGCTAAGCTCAGAGCGATGCGCCCCCATGCAAAGGATGGATACGTGAGCGAAACTGTCTTGTCCAACAACGAACAGCCCACCGCAGCCGACGCGCTGGAAACCCCAGCCGCAAAGCCCGCCAAGCGTTCAGGCAATGGCCTTGCAGTGCTGGCGTTGCTGCTCGGTGCCGCCGGGGTCGCGGTCGGGGGCTGGGGCGTCTGGCAGGTGCGACAGCTGCAGGGCAGCGAGCAAGGCCAGGGCCAGCGCCTCGAAGCGCTGAGCGAGCAGACCGCTGCCTTGCAGCAACGCGATCAACAAATCAGCGCCCAGCTGGCCAGTCTGCCGGCAGCCAGTGAGCTGGAAGACCGTCGCCGCCTGGTGGCGCAGCTGCAGGGCGATCAGCAGCGTCTGAGCCAACGCCTGGAAACCGTGCTGGGCGAGAGCCGCAAGGAATGGCGCCTGGCTGAGGCCGAACACCTGTTGCGCCTGGCGACCTTGCGCTTGTCCGCCCTGCAAGACATCACCAGTGCCAAGGCTCTGGTCGAAGGCGCTGACGAGATCCTGCGTGAACAAAGCGATCCAGGTGCCTTCGCCGCTCGCGAGCAATTGGCCCGCAGCCTGGCGACCCTCAACAGTACTGCGCAGCCAGACCGCACCGGCCTGTTCCTCAAGCTGGCTGCCCAGCGCGAGCAAGTCCAGCAGCTGAGCGCCCAGTCGCCAGAGTTCGATGGCAATGCCGACGCCCTCGGCGGGCTGACCTCCGACGGCGATGGTGCCAGCCGCTGGTCGCAGTGGTGGGCAGAGATTTCCAAGTACTTCCAGATCGAATTCGACGCTGACGACAACGTCCGCCCACTGCTGGCCGGGCAGTCGCTCAATCAGTTGCGCCTGGCCCTGAGCCTGACCATCGAGCAAGCCCAGTGGGCGGCCCTCAATGGTGAGGCAAAGGTCTATACCCAGGCCCTGGACGATGCCCGCAGCGTGTTGCTGGCCAACTTCAACGCCGACAACCCGCAAAGCAAGGCCATGCTCGACAGCTTGAATGCCCTGGCCGAGCAGCCGGTCTCGGTGGTTACCCCCGATTTGAGCGAAAGCCTGGCCGCAGTGCAGGCCTACATTCAGCGCCGCCATCTGCCCACTGAAACAGAAGGGGGCAAGCCATGAAGCGGGTCTACCTGCTGGCGGTACTGGCAATCGTGGTAGCCGCAGCGTTGGGCATCGCCATTGCCAAGCACAGTGGCTACGTACTGATCGCCTATGGCAGCTTTCGCTACCAGTCTGGCTTGTGGGCCGCGTTGGGTGCGTTGGTGGGTATCGTCCTGGCGCTGTGGCTGCTGCGTTACCTGATTGGCCTGGTATTGACCTCCAGTGGCGTGGTCAACCCTTGGTCGCGGCGCAACCGCCGTCGGCGCACGCGTATCGCTGTCGAGCAAGGCCAGCTGGATCTGGCCGAAGGCCGCTGGGCCAGCGCTCAGCGTCACCTGCATCGCGCTGCCGAGGCCGAGCGCCAGCCGCTGCTGTACTACCTCGGTGCCGCGCGGGCAGCCAACGAGCTGGGCCGCAGCGAAGACAGCGACAACCTGCTGGAGCGCGCCCTGGAGCGTCAGCCGCAAGCAGAACTGGCGATTGCCTTGACCCATGCGCAACTGCAGATGGACCGTGGTGAAGCCGATGGCGCCTTGGAAACCTTGCTGGCGATGCACGAGCGTCACCCGCACAACGGCCAGGTGCTGCGTCTGTTGCAACGATTGTATCTGCAGCGCGGCGATTGGCCGGCGCTGATTCGCCTGCTGCCCGAGCTGCGCAAGGGCAAGGTGTTGCCGGCTAGCGAGCTGGCCGAGCTGGAACAGCGGGCCTGGGGGCAAAACCTGAATCTGGCGACAACCCGAGGAGAAGACTCCCAGAGCGCGCGCCAAGCCTTGGAGCGCGCCTGGCAGCAGCTGACCTCGGCCCAGCGCCAAGAGCCGCAACTGGTCTTGGCCTACGCCGAACAGCTGCGCCAGGTGGGCGCCCAGGGTGAAGCCGAACAGGTGCTGCGCGCGGCACTCAAGCGTCAATACGAGAGCCACCTGGCCCGGCTCTACGGGCTGGTGCGCGGTGAAGACCCCGCGCGGCAGTTGCAGACCGCCGAAGGGTGGCTCAAGGACCACCCGCAAGACCCAAGCCTGCTGCTCACGCTGGGCCGCCTGAGCCTGCAGAATCGTCTTTGGGGCAAAGCCCGTGACTATCTGGAAAGCAGCCTGCGCCTGGAGCGCAATCCAGAAACCTGTGCCGAGCTTGCGCGTCTGCTCGCAGGATTAGGCGAGATCGAGCGCAGCAATCAGTTGTTCCAGGAGGGTTTGGGGTTGCTGGATGAGCGCCTGCTGGCGCTGCCGCTGCCCGAGGGCGTACGCGCCTGACCCATCCCCGGACCTGCGCAATGATGTGCAGGTCCGGGGGTACGGCGTTTATCCACAAGCATTCGGCCGGGTTACAGTACCGCCATCAGAATCTTCCTACGCAAAGATGAAACTTTTCCCGCGCATTCAGCGACTTGTCTCTACTGTAGTGCCTTGAAACAAACTGTCGCTTTCCTCTACCGTTTCAAGTCACGTCACTGACTCCCCCGGGACCTACATCGCTCATGTCGCTGGCCCGTTACCGAATTTGCTACCTGCCTGCCTTGCTCGCCTCGCTGGCGATCCTGAGCGCAACCTTCGTGCTGGAAAACAGCCTGGGCCTTGCGCCGTGTTCGCTGTGCTACAGCCAGCGCCTGCTGTTGGCACTGTACGCCATGGTCTGCTTGTGTGCAGTTGTTCACGCGCCGTCGGGGCTGGGCTGGCGCACCTATGCGCGGCTGACGCTGGCCTGCTCGGCAGGTGGCGCGCTGTTGGCGGCGCGGCATGTCTGGCTACAGGGCAGTGGTATGCCGATCGAGACCTGCCCGGCGCCTATCGGCAGGCTTTTCGAGCACTCCTGGAGCCAGGGTCTGAAAACGTTTTTGTTGGGTGGCCCGGACTGCGGCTCGCTGACCTGGAGCTTTCTTGACCTGACCCTGCCCGAATGGAGCCTGCTGGCCTTCCTGCTGCTCGCAGCGCTGCCCCTGTCGCGCCTGTTGGCGTATCGTTTCCGCACCCTCAACACGCTTTGACTTGGCGCAAGCCTGGGCCAGTTGCTCGACCAATGGCGTAATACCCAGGGATGAAACGCTTGTATGAACTTTGTCCAATGCGTACCTTGAAGGGCAGCACGTGCGGGAATAATCTCCCTGCACGGATACCGAAAAACACAACTGCTCGATGCCGTCCTGCTGATGTCACCTTTGTGCCGCAGAGTTGTGGAACGAGGTGCAGCGGCATCTACCCAGAAGGGAAGAATCGCCATGCTCGATAGTTGTCAGAATGCCCAGGAACGCTGGGGCGGGGTTCACAAGCTGATTGACCGTTGGCTCCAGGAACGCGAAGAGCTGGTGCAGTCTTTCCGTGCCCTGCGCGATGCCAAGCCGGCCTTCGCCGACAAGGACAAGAACAGCGGTTTCTGCGCGGTGTTGGTCGACTATGTCTCGGCCTGGCATTTCGAAATCAGCGAACAGCTGGTCAGCGAAGCCAAGGCCTTCGGTGATCAAGGGGCCTTGGAGCTGGCTACCCAGATCAACCCGCGCATCGATGACAGCACTCAGATCGCCCTGGCGTTCAACGACCATTGTGCCAAAGGTGAGTGCACCGATCCTGAGCGATTCGCCGACAAGTTGAGCAAGCTCGGTGCCTTGCTACGTGAACGCTTCGAACTGGAAGACTGCCTGATCGAAGTGCTGCACAACGCTCACAAGCAAGAGGATGCGGTCCAGGCCTGATGGCCCGGATCAGTCCGCCACCGACAGCAGTTCGATCTCGAACACCAGCGGGGTGTAGGGCGCGATCAAGTCGCCCGCACCTTCGGCGCCGTAAGCCTGGGCCGATGGAATCACCAGCCGCCACTTGCCGCCCGCCTTCATCTTCGGCAGTGCCACCTGCCACCCTTCGATTACCGAATCCAGGCTGAACCATTGTGGTTGCTGGTTCTGATCGAACACCGAGCCGTCCGGCAACTTCCCTACGTAGCGCACCTGCACCTTGCCGGTGGCCTTTGGCTGAGCACCAGTGCCTGCGACCAACTCGCTGTAGAGAATACCTTCGGGCAATTCGTGTACGCCTTTGCGGGCGCGTTCGTTAGCCATGAAGCGCGTTTCCACGGCCTTGAGTTGGTCTACCTGAGTCTGCTCGGAAGCGGCGTTGGCTTGCTCTTCGTGCTGCTCGAGAATGCGCTGCATGCGCGCCTTGTCGAGCTTCAGGGGTTTGTCCTGATAAGCCTGGCGCAGGCCCTCGACCAGGGCGTCGAGTTGTAGGCCGGGGACTTCCTGGCGCAGCCGTTCACCAAGGCTGGCGCCCAGGCTGTAAGCCAGGTCCTGGTCATTGGATGATGGTTTATCAGCGGCGGCGAGGGCCAAGGGCGCCATCAGGCACAGGCCAAAAACAAGATAACGAGGCACGGTCGACTCCTGCTGCGAAGAGTGGCAAGTATGCCAGCCTTGTTGTCGGCCCCGTGTAAATATCAGCAATACTTTAATGGCGAACTACACTTGCACGGAGCTGCAAGATAACAACTTTGCCCAGGCATGCAACGCGGCGCTAACAATACTGTCAACATGCCCTAGCGGCGGTAGCAGCAGAAGCATAGTATGAGCCGCAATCTCGTCAGCCAGGAGGTAAACCATGTCGGCCAAGAAGAAGCCAGTAAGTACGCCGTTGCACCTGCTCCAGCAACTTTCCGGTAGCCTGCTCGAACATCTGGAAGATGCCTGCTCGCAAGCGCTGGCGGATGCAGAGAAACTGTTGGCGAAGTTGGAAAAGCAACGTGGCAAGGCGCAGGAAAAACTGCACAACTCGCGTCTGAAATTGCAGGACGCGGCCAAGGCCGGCAAAGCCAAGGCGCAGAACAAGGCGCATAAAGCCGCAGGTGAACTTGAAGCATTGCTCGATTCACTCAAGGAGCGTCAATCGCAGACCCGTACTTATATCCAGCAACTCAAGCGTGATGCTCAGGAAAGCCTGAAACTTGCCCAGGGTGTTGGCAAAGTGCGTGAAGCAGCCGGCAAGGCCCTCGGCCAGCGTGCTGCTGCCAAGCCTGCTGCCAGCAAAACTGCAGCCAAACCTGCTGCGACTAAGTCGGCTGCCAAGCCAGCGGTGAAAGCCACCGCCGCCAAAGCACCAGCAAAAACCGCTGCCGCTAAGCCAGCAGCCAGAACCGCAGCTAAACCAGCTGCCGCCAAGGCCCCTGCGAAAACCGCCGCAGCCAAACCTGCTGCCAAGCCAGCTGCTAAGCCTGCCGCAGCCAAGGCTCCGGCCAGAGCCGCTGCCGCCAAGCCAGCTGCCAAAACTGCCGCGAAACCGGCAGCCGCCAAGGCCCCGGCCAAGACCGCTGCAGCCAAACCTGCTGCCAAGCCAGTAGCTGCCAAAGCGCCTGCTAAAACTGCTGCAGCGAAACCTGCAGCCAAACCAGCCGCCGCCAAAGCACCGGCCAAAACCGCTGCTGCTAAACCGGCTGCCAAGCCCGCCGCGGCCAAACCTGCTGCCAAACCAGCCGCTGCCAAGGCACCCGTGAAAACCGCTGCCAAACCCGCCGCCAAGCCCGCTGCCGCTAAAGCACCGGCCAAGCCAGCTGCCGCCAAACCAGCCGTAGCCAAGCCTGCCGCTGCCAAGGTCGAAAGCAAGCCAGCCGAAGCCAAGCCTGCACCGTCCGCGAGCAGCTCGGCCTCTGCGACCAACTCGGCAGCGCCAGCCTCGACCGCTTCGGCCCCGGCCAGCGCCCCAGCTCAGACGCCGTCTTCGGCTTCCTGAAGCTGCTGCGCCGCGACGCGCAGCTGATGCAGCGCGTCGTGGTCGTGGCAACGGTCTGGTGCCAGCCGGGCCAACCAATCGTCCGTGGTCTCGTTCGAGCCCGCGGGCCATTGTCGCGAGCATGCTTGCAAGCGCTCCAGTAGCGTTCTCTCTGCCTGCAATTCCAAACCCTTGACCTGCTCACGCAAGGCGGCCAACTGCGGGTCGGTTTGCGCAGCGCTGCGCCATTGTTGGCGCAGGCTGCGCAGGGGCATCACCACCTCCTGCTGCCAAGTCCGGGCAAGCTCGCCCAAGGCCTGCACGCGATCGGCATCAGCGCTGACACCCTGCGCCTGCAACCAGGTTGCGCAGAGCAGCAGGCAAACGTCCGCGCCCAATTGCTGAAGGCTCAGGCAGGCCTCTTCGACACCCGGCTTGGCGTACAGGGCCAGGGCGTGATTCCACAGGTCGGTGTGCATGGTTCCACTCGCGCTTGCGGCCGAGGAAGCTGGTAGACTCCGCGACCATCATGATCAGACTATCCAACCTCACTTTACAGCGTGGTCCGCAGCGCTTGCTAGATGGCGCCGAGATGACCCTGCACACCGGTCACAAAGCCGGCCTCATCGGTGCCAACGGCGCCGGCAAATCCAGCCTGTTCGCCCTGCTGCGCGGTGAGCTCACGCCCGATGGCGGCGATTGTCAGCTGCCCGGCGACTGGCGCATCGCTCACATGCGCCAGGAGGTCGACACCCTCGACCGGGTGGCGGTGGACTATGTGCTCGACGGCGACATCCGCCTGCGCCAGGTTCAGGCCGAGCTGGCGCTGGCCGAACAAGCCCATGACGGCACGGCCCTGGCCCGCTTGCACAGCGAGCTGGAGATCGCCGACGGCTATACCGCCGACGCCCGTGCGCGCAAGCTGCTGGCTGGCCTTGGCTTCAGCAACGAGCAGATGGACCGCCGCGTCGGTGACTTCTCCGGTGGCTGGCGGATGCGCCTCAACCTGGCCCAGGCGCTGATGTGCCCGTCCGACCTGCTGCTGCTCGATGAGCCGACCAACCACTTGGACCTGGATGCCATCCTCTGGCTGGAAGACTGGCTCAAGGGCTATCCAGGTACGCTGCTGCTGATTTCCCACGACCGCGACTTCCTCGATTCGGTGGTCGATCACGTGCTGCATGTCGAACAGCGCAAGCTCAACCTCTACAAGGGCGGCTACACCGCCTTCGAGCGCACCCGTGCCGAGCGCCTGGCGCAACAGCAGCAGGCCTACGAGAAGCAGCAAGCGCAGCGCGCGCACATGGAAAAGTACATCGCCCGCTTCAAGGCCCAGGCTACCAAGGCCCGTCAGGCGCAGAGCCGGATCAAGGCCCTGGAACGCATGGAAGAGCTGTCGGCGGCGCATGTCGATTCGCCGTTCGACTTCGTTTTCCGCGAGTCGGAGAAGATCTCCAGCCCACTGCTCGACCTTTCCGAAGGTCGCCTGGGTTATGGCGACAAGGCGGTGCTGGAGAAGGTCAAGCTGCAGCTGACCCCAGGCGCCCGTATCGGCTTGCTCGGCCCGAACGGCGCCGGTAAATCGACCCTGATCAAGAACCTTGCCGGCGAGCTGCAACCCCTCGGTGGGCGGCTGGTGCGCGGCGAAAACCTGGCGGTGGGCTACTTCGCCCAGCACCAGCTCGATTCGCTGGATGACAAGGCCAGCCCGCTGTTGCACCTGCAACGCATCGCTCCAACGGAACGTGAGCAGACCCTGCGCGACTTCCTTGGCGGGTTCGACTTCCATGGCGCCCGCGCCGAGGAGCCGGTGCTGAACTTCTCCGGTGGTGAGAAGGCGCGTTTGGCGCTGGCCCTGATTGCCTGGGAGCGGCCGAACCTGCTGCTGCTCGACGAACCGACCAACCACCTCGACCTGGAAATGCGCCTGGCCTTGACCATGGCCTTGCAGGAGTTCAGTGGCGCAGTGGTGGTGGTCTCTCACGACCGGCACCTGCTCAAGAGCACCACCGACGACTTCCTGCTGGTGGCCGACGGCAAGGTCGACACCTTCGATGGCGACCTCGATGACTACAGCCGCTGGCTGATCGACTACCGCCAGCGCAATGCGCCGGTCAGTACTACGCCGGCCAACCCGGACAAGACTGACAAAAAGGCCCAGCGCCAAGCCGCAGCCGCTTTGCGTCAGCAACTGGCCCCGCACAAGCGCGCCGCCGAGAAGCTGGAGACCGAGCTGGGCCAGGTCCACAGCCAGTTGGCCGAGATCGAGACTGCGCTCGGTGACAGCGGCTTGTACGAAGCCGCCCGCAAGGACGAGCTGCGCGACCTGCTCGCCCGCCAGAGCAAACTCAACCAACGCGAAGCGCAGCTGGAGGAGTCCTGGATGGAAGCCTTGGAACTGCTGGAAAGCATGCAAGCCGAGCTTGAGGCGCTGTCCTGATGGAGGAGTTGCAAGGCCTGCTGCCGGGGCAATGGATGGACGCACTGTGGTTGGGTTTGCAGATTTTGCTGATCCTGGTCGCAGCGTTTGTCCTGCAACGCTTCATCGCCCGCTGCCTGAGCCGCCTGGGCGAGCGCTACCCGTTGCCACCGGAGCTGCTGGTGCCGGTGCGCGGCGGTTTGCGTTGGCTGATCATGGGCAGCGCGCTGCTGTTCGTGTTGGAGCGCATGGGCGTTTCGGCGACGGTGTTGTGGACTGCGCTGTCAGGCTTCGTCGCGGTTGCGGCGGTGGCTTTCTTCGCCATGTGGAGCGTGTTGTCCAACCTGCTGTGTGCGGTGCTGATCTTTACCGTGGGGCCGTTTCGCATTGGTGATGTGGTCGAGCTGGTCGATACCCTCGACAAACCGGGGGTGAAGGGTCGGGTGATTGCCATCAACCTGCTGTTCACGACCTTGATGGAGCTGCCCGAAGCGGGTGGGGCGCTGGTGCAGGTGCCGAACAGCCAGTTCTTCCAGAAATCGGTGCGGCGCTGGCGGGGCGCTGAGGTGCCGGGTGTGGCTAAGGATGTTTCGGTTCAAGAGGACTGAAAGGCTGCCTGAACCCGTCCCTGCAAAATATCGCTGGTCATTTTTTCATCAACCTCGTAGCTTAACGTTTTGCAACATGTGCACGAGCGAGGTGTGTGATGTCGATGGAAACGTGGTTGGCCTTTTTTGCCGCGTGCTGGGTGATCAGCCTGTCGCCAGGTGCCGGGGCGATCGCCTCGATGTCCAGCGGTCTACAGTACGGTTTCTGGCGCGGTTACTGGAACGCGCTAGGCCTACAGATCGGCCTGATCGTGCAAATCGCCATCATCGCTGCCGGTGTCGGCGCGATCCTCGCCGCCTCCGCCACTGCCTTCCAAGTCATCAAATGGTTCGGCGTCGGTTACCTGGTGTACCTGGCCTACAAACAGTGGCGCGCGCTGCCGATGGACATGAGCGAAGAGTCCGGCGTGCGGCCGATTGGCAAGCCGTTGAGCCTGGTCTTTCGTGGCTTTCTGGTGAACGTCAGTAACCCCAAGGCATTGGTATTCATGCTGGCGGTGCTGCCGCAGTTCATCAACCCGCACGAGGCGCTGTTGCCGCAGTACCTGGCGATCACCGTGACCATGATCAGCGTCGATCTGCTGGTGATGGCGGGTTATACCGGGCTGGCTTCGCGGGTGCTGCGTTTGCTGCGTACGCCCAAGCAGCAGAAGCGTCTGAACCGCACCTTCGCCGGGTTGTTCCTGGGCGCTGCGACCTTCCTCGCGACCCTGCGTCGGGCGCCGCTCTGATGCAGTTTGGGGCCGCAATGCGGCCCCAGTCATGAGCGATCCCGATCCACCATTCCCTTGAGCAAATCGAGCGGCATCGGAAAGACGATGGTCGAGCTCTTGTCCCCGGCAATCGAACCCAGCGTCTGCATGTAGCGCAACTGCATCGCCCCTGGCTCCTTGCTGAGCATCTGCGCGGCCTGCATCAGCTTTTCCGACGCTTGCAGTTCACCCTCGGCATGGATCACCTTGGCCCGCCGTTCGCGCTCGGCTTCGGCCTGGCGGGCGATCGCGCGGATCATCGACTCATTGAGGTCGACATGCTTGATCTCGACGTTGGCCACCTTGATTCCCCAGACATCGGTCTGCGCATCCAGCACTTGGCGAATGTCCTGGTTGAGCTGCTCGCGCTCGGCCAGCAGCTCGTCCAGCTCGTGTTTACCGAGCACTGCTCGCAAGGTGGTCTGGGCCAGCTGGCTGGTGGCGTTGAGAAAGTCCTCGACCTGGATGATCGCCTTCTGCGGATCGAGCACTCGAAAGTACAGCACCGCGTTGACCTTGACCGAGACGTTGTCCCGGGTGATGACATCTTGTGGCGGCACGTCGAGCACCACGGTGCGTAGGTCTACCCGAACCATCTGCTGGATCACCGGGATCAGCAGGATCAGCCCCGGCCCCTTGACCTGCCAGAAGCGCCCAAGCTGGAACACCACCCCGCGCTCATACTCGCGCAGGATGCGAAACGCCGAGATCAGCAGCACGCCGACCAGCATCAGCAGCGCGCCGAAGCCCAATTGCACGAACATCGTCATTCTCCTTGCGCCGTGGGCGCAGTGGCGCTGACCTCAAGCCGCACGCCGTGGCGGGCGATCACCCGTACCGACTGGCCGGGCTGCAGTGGCGTCGCGCATTGCACTTGCCATTGTTCGCCCTGGGCCTGTACCGAGCCGCAGATGGGGTTGTCCGCCGTGACCTGGGTCACTGTCACCAGGCTGCCGACCAAGCCGGCATCGCCGCTGACCAGCGCCCGTCGTCGTGCCCGCATGGCCATCCCCAGCACGCCACCGAGCAACAGCGCCGAGGCTACCGCCAAGGTGACGATCAACGGCAGCGGAATGCCGTAGCCAGGGGCGTCGGTGTCCATCAGGATTACCGCGCCGACCACGAACGCGACGATGCCGCCAAAGCCCACAACGCCAAAGCTGGGCAAGAACGCCTCGGCGATCATGAACGCCAGCCCGAGCATGATCAGCGCCACCCCGGCATAGCTCACCGGTAGCAGCTGCAGGGCGTACAGCGCCAGCAGCAGGCTGATGCCGCCGATCACGCCCCCCACACCAGTGCCGGGGCTCATGAATTCGAACAGCAGGCCGTAGATGCCGATCATGATCAGGATCAGCGCCACGCTAGGGTTGGTGATCACTGCCAGCAGACGGGTGCGCCAGTCCGGCAGGTGCTCGACCAGCGGCGCGTCATTGGTTTGCAGCTGGCGCGGCTCGCCGGCGGCTTGCAGGGTCTTGCCGTCCAGTTGCCGCAGCAGGTCGGGCACATCGTTGGCCATCTGGTCGATGACCTTCAGGCGCAGCGCCTCATTGGCCGACAGGCTGACCGCCTCGCGTACCGCCTTTTCCGCCCAGTCTGCGTTGCGTCCACGTAACTGGGCCAGGCCGCGGATGTAGGCAGCAGCGTCGTTGACCTGCTTGCGGGTGAGGGTGTCCTGATCGTCTGGCGTATCGGTTTGGTCGTCCTTGGTCTCGCCTGGCTGTTTGCCGGGCATACCGATTTGCACAGGGGTGGCGGCGCCCAGGTTGGTCCCCGGCGCCATCGCTGCCACGTGGCTGGCATAGAGGATGTAGGTGCCGGCACTGGCAGCGCGAGCGCCACCTGGGGCGACGAACGTGGCGACCGGTACGGGGCTGGCGAGGATGGCCTTGATGATCTGGCGCATGGAACTGTCCAGGCCGCCTGGTGTGTCCATGCGGATCACCACAAGCTGGGCGCCTTGTTGCTGAGCCTGGTCCAGGCCGCGTACCAGGTAATCGGCGCTGGCCGGGCCGATCGCGTCATCGATATCCAGCATCCAGATGCTGCCGCCAGCCGCAGCGTGGCCACCCGTGGCAACGCCGAGCAGCAGTAACAACAGCAAACAGCGCCAGCAGCGAGCGATCACCTGTCGTCACCTCGAGTGTCTCTATCAGTGAAGTTTAGTCGTGCCCTTCGAGGCAGGGCCTAAACTTGGAGAGGGGGCGAGGCCAGCGCTGTTCATGCGCAGGCGCTCGGGCGGCTTTGCTGCCCAATCGCGGCACAACGCCGCTCCTACAGGTGGGGGCGAAACCGGAGGTGCATCATGCGTATGGCCAAGACCCTGCAGCAGCGCCTGGACCAGGCCAACTGCGACTATGACATTGTTCCCCATCCACATTCCGCGACCAGCCTGGAGTCGGCACGCACCGCAGGCGTACCGGCCGAGCGAGTCGCCAAGTCGGTCCTGCTCGACGACCGCCACGGCAACTACATCATGGCGGTGCTGCCGGCCAACCGGCACCTGGACATGAGTAAGGTGCGCATGACCGGCGCCTGGCAACTGACCCGCGAAAGCGGCCTGCCGACCCTGTTCGGTGATTGCGAACGCGGTGCTGTACCGGCGTTGGGCGATGCCTATGACATAAAAATGCTGCTCGACCCGACCTTGACCCGCCAAGGCGATGTCTACCTTGAGGCAGGTGATCACGATCACCTGATCCACATGAGTATGGAGCAGTACCTCAAGCTGGTCCCGCAGGCCGAAGTGCGCGAGCTCTGCTGATGAATCTCAACCCAGTGCCGGGCGGGCGTCGTGGACGACCTTCCCGGCCAAGGAGGAACCCATGGAAGCACCGAACCATCCGTTTTCCGATCTGTTCAAGCAACTAGGGCTGGCGGACGATGCCAAGAGCATCGATCAGTTCATCACCGCGCATTCGCCGCTGAAGAACGACATCAAGCTGGTCGATGCGCCGTTCTGGACCGACTCCCAGCGCGCGTTCCTCAAGGAAAGCATCATCGAAGATGCCGATTGGGCGGTGCCGTTCGATCAACTCAACGAGGCCTTGCGTCTCCCGCGAAAATAAAGCGCCGAGCGGCACCTGATGGGTGATTTGGTCGTTGCTATGCTCAGGTAAAACAATAAGGGGATAGCGCGATGAAAGATCCCTACGCACCAGGCTTCTGGTGCACCGTGACGATCCTGGGCACCCTGACCGCCGGCTACTTCTACGGTATCCGGCACACCCACCAGATGAACCAGGCGGTGCAGTTCATGTACGCCGCTGCGGCGGTGACTGCGGCGGTGGCGCTCTGCGGTCTGGCCTGGATCGCCTGGCAGCAACTGCACTTGAACAAGCGCGAAGTGAGCCAAGGGCGAACGTTGGTGACCATCTGGAACACCAAGGTCGCGCTACGCCGGGTCGAGACGGTCTTCGACCGCTATTTCTGGGGCAGCTACTGGCATTCGGGGCGCACCTTCGAAGAAGTCATGGGCGAGCTCAAGGGCACGCCGCTGGAACAGAGCCTGGACGCCCTCAAGTGCCAATGCCGTGAACTCGACCGCGAGACTCACGACCCGCACCATCACTGGCTGGCCTTTGCCCGCGACCTCTCCAGCGTGGCCACGGCGATGGCCCGCGAGCGCTACCAGTTGGATCTGTGCGATACCCCGGATAACAGCCGGGGCGGCACTGCGCTGCTCAACCGCGATCTGGAAGTGCTGGTGTACACCTGGTCGGCGCGCCTGCGCAGCTTCGACCATCAACTGGACGAGCTGGAGAGCGCCTATCACTGATCATTCGCCGCGAATGTACTGCTCCAGTTGGCGGATCAGGCTGGCCTGCTCGGCGATGGTTTCCTTGACCAGGTCGCCGATCGACAGCAGGCCGAGCAGCTTGCCGTCGCTGACCACAGGCAGGTGGCGCAAGTGGCGGTCTGTCATCAAGGTCATGCACTCATCCAGGTTTTTCTTGAGATCGACAGTGATTACAGCTTTGGTCATGATTTCGCCAACTTTGGTAAAAGGTGACGATCGGCCTTTGAGCATCAGCTTGCGGGCATAATCACGTTCGCTAACTATCCCTACCACCAGGTCGTTCTCTACCACCGGCAGAGCGCCGACGTTTTTATCCGCCAGTAGTTTCAGGGCGTCGAGCACCGAATCATCAGGGCCAATGGTATACACGGTCTGAT
This sequence comes from Pseudomonas sp. xss_2, assembly GCF_043104195.1. Classification (NCBI taxonomy): domain Bacteria; kingdom Pseudomonadati; phylum Pseudomonadota; class Gammaproteobacteria; order Pseudomonadales; family Pseudomonadaceae; genus Pseudomonas; species Pseudomonas sp. xss_2. Next base: position 191 of record NZ_JBICKL010000036.1, on the reverse strand, counting down.
GGTGGGCTTTGGTTTTGAGGAGTTCTTCGACGTTCTTCATACAGGCCTCGGTGGGTGGGGAATGCTGGTCTTCAGGTAACTAAAGCATCGGCGACGACGCTCTGCACGGCAACGCGGAAAACGGCATGGACCTGATTGAAAAACGTCATGAGCCTGGCTTGTGTCCGTAAGTTGTTGGGGCCGCTTTGCGG